>DAIRCS010000014.1:0-47282 GCA_036796555.1 Rhodoblastus sp.
CGACATCGCCATGGTGTTCCAGAACTACGCGCTCTATCCGCACATGAGCGTCTACGACAACATGGCCTACGGGCTCCGCAACCTGAAAACGCCCGAGCCCGAGATTTTCGCGCGCGTCGGCGAGGCGGCGAAAATTCTCGAACTCAATGACGAGATGCTCAAGCGCAAGCCGCGCCAGCTCTCCGGCGGCCAGCGCCAGCGCGTCGCCATGGGCCGCGCCATCGTGCGCAAGCCCGCGGTCTTCCTGTTCGACGAACCGCTGTCGAACCTCGACGCGAAACTGCGCGTACAGATGCGCATCGAGATCCGCAAGCTGCAGCGCCGCCTCAAAACGACGTCGATCTACGTCACGCACGACCAGCTCGAAGCCATGACGCTTGCCGACATGCTGGTGGTGATGAACGCGGGGCGCGTCGAGCAGGTCGGCGCGCCGCTCGAACTCTACGAGCGGCCGGCGAGCGTCTTCGTCGCTGGCTTCCTGGGCTCGCCGCCGATGAATTTTCTCGATGGCGTGGTGGAGAAGCCCGGCCTCGTGCGCCTGACGGGCGGCGGCGAACTCGCCTACGACCCCGCCCATTTCGGCCCGCCGCTCGGCGCGGAAGTGAAGGCGGGAATCCGCCCCGAGCGCGTCACCTTTGCGAAGGATGGGACCGGCCTGCCGTTCCAGCTCGAATTGGTGGAGGAACTCGGCCTCGGCCAGCTCGTTCACGGCCGCGTCGCGGGCGGCGATTTCACGGTCGCCCTGCCTGCTGCGCACAACGCGCCTTCGGGCGAATCGCAAAATCTCGTCATTCCCGCCGACGCTGTGCATCTCTTCGACGGAAAGACGGGCGCACGCCTGTAACGGGGCGAGCCGCCCTCGGCCGCCGAGGATGACAGCCGGGCTCGACGGGATCATGGCGTCGTTCCAGCCGCCGGAAAAGACCGCGCCGTCGAATTGCGGGGACCAGGCGTCTGGCGGAACAATTATCGCCGGCCGCCGTTGCCATTGCTCCGGCCCGGCATAGCTAGACAGTGGAATTATGCTCGCCCGCCGCAGGGAGACAGAAGAATGTCGCTCTTTCTCGACCGCAAGCGCGCCGCAGACGATGAACTCGAAACGCTTCGCGCCCGGCTGATGGCGACACGGCGCCGCTCGCTCGAACTTGCCGCGCCGCTGACGCCCGAAGATCAATGCGCGCAGGCGATGGACGACGCCAGCCCCACCAAATGGCACCTCGCGCATACGACGTGGTTTTTCGAAACCTTCGTGCTCGAGCCGTTCCTGCCTGATTATCGGCCCTTCGATCCGCGCTTCAAATATTGCTTCAACTCCTATTACGAGAGCGAAGGCCCGCGGCAGCCGCGCCCGCGCCGCGGCCTGCTGACGCGCCCGACGAGCGAGGAGGTCGCCGCCTATCGCGCGCATGTCGACCGAAACATCGAGGAGCTTTTCGCGCTCGACCTGCCGCGTGACGCCGAGATCGCGATGCGGCTCGAACTCGGCGCGCATCACGAGGAGCAGCATCAGGAATTGCTGCTGACCGACATTCTCGCGCTGTTCGCCGCCAATCCGCTCAAGCCCGCCTATCGCGCGGGCGCGCCGCGCGTCTCTGCGCCCGCTGCGCCGCTCGGCTGGCGCCGGCATGAGGGCGGCCTCGTCGAGATCGGCGCTCATGGCGAGAGGTTCGCTTTCGACAACGAGCGGCCGCGCCACAAGGTCTGGCTCGAGCCGTTCGCGCTCGCCGACCGTCTCGTCACGTCCGGCGAATGGCTGGAATTCATGAGCGACGGCGGCTACGCGACGCCGACGCTCTGGCTCGCCGACGGCTGGACGACGGTCGGACAGAACGGCTGGCGCGCGCCGCTCTATTGGGAGCAGCGCGACGGCCAATGGATGCGCATGACGCTGGAAGGATTGCGCGCCGTCGATCCGAACGAGCCCGTCATGCACGTCTCATTCTTCGAGGCCGAGGCCTTCGCGCAATGGGCGGGCAGGCGCCTGCCGACCGAATTCGAATGGGAAATTTTCGCGCGCGAAAAGAATGCGCCGGCCGACATGTTCGGGGTGGTCTGGCAGCACACGCGCAGCGCCTATGCGCCCTATCCCGGCTTCAAGGCGGCGGCCGGCGCGCTCGGCGAATACAACGGCAAGTTCATGTGTTCGCAGCAGGCGCTGCGCGGTTCCTCGCTGGCGACGCCGCCCGGCCATTCGCGCGCGACCTACCGTAACTTCTTCTATCCGCACCAGCGCTGGCAGTTCATGGGCCTGCGGCTCGCCGGCTGAACTCGAAAATTCTGCGTCAGGAGAAGCCGCATGGTCCGATTTCCCGATCTCGCCTTCGACGAGGCGCTGGCCGAATTCGCGGAAGACGTCGTCGCGGGCCTGTCGTCGCGGCCGCGCACGCTGCCGTGCAAATATTTCTACGATGCGCGCGGCTCCGAGCTGTTCGAGGCGATCACCGGACTGCCCGAATATTATCCGACCCGCGCCGAGATCGGCATTCTGCGCGACCGCGCGCGCGACATCTGCGCGCAGCTTGCGCCGGGGTCGGCGCTGATCGAATACGGCTCCGGCTCCAGCATCAAGACCGAGATCCTGCTGGCTGCATGCGACTTCGCCGCCTATGCGCCGATCGACATTTCGCCTTCCGCGCTCGCAGGCGCCGCGCGCCGACTGCGCCGCCGGTTTCCCGGTCTGCGCGTCGAGCCGGTGATCGGCGATTTCGTCGGCGACGTCGAATTGCCGGCCTCGCTCGACGGCCTGCCGCGCGCCGGCTTCTTCCCCGGTTCGACGATCGGCAATTTCAGCCCGCCGGAAGCGCGCGCGCTGCTGCGGCGGATGGCGCGCCAGCTCGGGCCCGGCGCGAAGCTCGTGATCGGCGTCGACCTGCGCAAGAGCGAGGACATTCTCGTTCCGGCCTATGACGATGCGCAGGGCGTGACGGCGGCCTTCAATCTCAACCTGCTCGCGCGCCTCGGGAATGAGCTGGGCGCGCGGCTCGATCTGGACGGCTTCGCCCATCGCGCGATCTGGAACGCGCGCGAGAGCCGCATCGAAATGCATCTCGTCGCCACGCGCCCGCAGACGATTGTCGTCGCCGGCCGCGCCTTTTCCTTCGCCGCGGGCGAAACGATCCACACCGAGAATTCCCACAAATACGGGCTCGATGACTTCGACGACCTCGCCCGCGGCGCCGGATGGCGGCCGCTCGAAACCTTCGTGGACGACGACAGCCTGTTCAGCGTGCGCCTGCTCGAGGCGGCCTGAGACGCTTGCGCCGGGGCGGCTCCGCCCCCATCTTTCGCGCGGACGAAAGCCGGAACGCCGCGCATGTGGATGCAGATTTTCAGGGCCGCCTACGATGCGCTGAACCAGATGTTCTCCGCCCCTTTCCGGACGACGCTCTGGAAGGTGCTGGCGCTCACGCTCGCGCTGCTGGCGCTCATGTGGGTCGGGCTCGACAAGCTCCTCGTCGGCTATCTGCTGAACCCCGCGTGGTTCCCCTATCCCTGGATCACGACGGCGATTTCGGTCGCGCTCGGCGTCGGTCTCGTCGTCGGCTTCGCCTTCCTCGTCGCGCCCGTCTCCATGCTGATCGCGGGCCTCTTCCTCGACGATCTCGCCGAACTCGCGGAGCGCGAGATCTTGCCCGAAGGCGCGCGCGGCCGGGCGCTGCCGGCGGGACAGGCGGTCTGGCTCGCCAGCAGGTTCGCCGCCGTCTCGCTCGCGGTGAACCTGTTCGCGCTGATCCTGTTCCTGCTGCCGGGCGTCAACGCGATCGTCTTCTTCGTCGCCAACGCCTACCTGTTCGGCCGCGAATATTTCGAGCTCGCCGCGCTGCGGTTTCGCCCGATAGAGGAGGTGCGCGAATTGCGCCGCCGCCATGCGGTCACGCTGTTTCTCGCCGGGCTGTTCGTGGCCGCCTTCGTCGCCGTGCCGATCGTCAACCTGCTGACGCCCCTGTTCGGCGTCGCCTTCATGGTGCGTGTTTGCCAGATCATCGCGCCGCAGGCGGTGACGCCGCTGCCGAATCCCGTTCCCCCGCAGCCGCTCGTGCGCGGATAGGCCGTTCAGGCGAGCTTGCGCGAATCGTACTGGCCGGTCGCGCGATAGCGCCACAGATAGGTCGGCGCGATGGCGCGGAAGGATTCGGGCTCGACGCCGAGGCCTTCGAGCGTGCGCCCTTCGGCCTTCGCCGCCTCCGACACGACATTGTCCGTGCGCAGCATCTCGACCTGATCGCGCGTCGTAGTCAGTATTTCCGGGAACAGGCCGAGCGACAGCTTGGACAGGATTTCCGTGCCGAGCGCCATGCCGCGGCCCGCGCCGAACGGCAGGGACGCCAGCAGCCGCTTGCGGCCCGTGATGTCGCAGACATAGGCGACGAGATCGCGGAAGGTCGCAATCTCGGGCCCGCCGAGTTCGTAGGTCGCGCCGGCCCTGGCCTTGCCGTCAACCGCGTCAGCGATGGCGGTCGCGACGTCGCCGACGAACACCGGCTGGAATTTCGTGTCGGCGCCGACCAGCGGCAGCACGGGCATGATGCGCGCCATGGCGGCGAAGCGGTTGAAGAAGCCGTCCTCCGGCCCGAACACGACCGAGGGACGGAAGATGATCGTCTCGGGCGCGGCCTCGCGGATCGCCGCCTCGCCGCGCGCCTTGGTGCGGGCGTAGGCGGCGGGCGATTCGGCGTCGGCGCCGATCGCCGAGACATGGACGACGTTGCGGATGCCGGCCTCCGTCGCCGCCCGGCCGATCGCGCCCGCGCCGAAGGCGTGGACGGCCTCGAAGCTCTGGCGGCCGCTCTCGGCCAGCACGCCGACGAGATTGACCACGGCGTCCGCGCCGCGCAGGGCGGCCGCCACCGAAGCGGGAACCCGCACATTGGCCTGGACTACGGCCACCTGGCCGACGCGGCCGAGCGGCTGCAGGAAGAAGGCGAGGTCCGGGCGACGGCAGGCGACGCGCACGCGCCAGCCGCGATTGGCCAGTTCCCGCACGACATGGCGGCCGATGAAGCCCGAGCCGCCGAATATCGTGACCAGCCGCTCGTTGGCCGGCATGCCGTCGGGGAATTTGTCCGCGAAGCCGTCTGTCATGGGAAGCCCCTTCGAGCCCGAACCGAAATCCGTTCCGGCCTATACAGCCTGCGCGCGCCGAAAACCATACGCACGTTCGTCGCGGGCGCGCGCCGGCCCGCATGCGTTGACAGGCGCCCGAGCGCCCCTTAAGAGACGCGCCGGGCCCAGGTGGCGGAATTGGTAGACGCGCTGGTTTCAGGTACCAGTGGTGCAAGCCGTGGAGGTTCGAGTCCTCTCCTGGGCACCATTATCGCGAAAGCGGTAATGGTTTCAGCTCGATAATTCGAGCAATCCGTGTGACCCTCATTTAGCCCGCCATAGCGCTCAGGGGATGAAGCCGGCGCTCGCGCTTGGGGCTGCGCGTCGCCATCTGACCCGACCAATCGTGCAGGCCGCAATGCGCCAGATGCTGTCGTCCGGGGTGGGCCAGATCTGGGCGTTCGACGCGCCCGTGACGCAACCGCTCGGCGTCGGGCGAGACTGCCGCGTGAAGACAGGATCCGAGCGCCGCACAAATAAATCCTCAATTGGCGCCAGCGGCGCTGCGGGAAAATCCCGAATGCGTTTTTATCGTACGCTTACATGCCGTCTCGACCGGACAATCTGTAGCCGGGGCCCGGTGGTAGAAAAAACGGAAGCCTTGAAGTCGAAATACCGTTCGGATTGCTGACCACTACGGGGACGGCGAAGAGAATCGTCGCCGTCGTCATCGCCCTGAACGCTTGCTGCGCGCAACCCCAAGTCCATTCTGCACGGCCTCTATGCGCGAATTCACGTTGAGCTTCTCGTAAATGTTCTTCAGGTGCCACTTGATCGTCTCTGGCGCTATCCGCAGAGCGCGCGCTATTTCCTTGTTGGAGAGACCTCGCGAGATGTGATTGAGGATTTCCATTTCGCGCGCGCTCAGCGCGGCCGCGGCGGCAGAGCGCGGCGCGACGCCGATGACAGGTTCCGCCTTACTTGCAAACGCGGCGATGAGACGCTCGATCTGCCTCTCCTCGAGGGATTCGTTCTGATCAACGTCGCGTCGATACGTCTTCAACGTCCTGAGCATCGGCTCGCCCTCGTCGACGAAGCTGTTGATCATCGGCTCGGTGGCCGCGTAGCGCAGGGCGACCTTCAGCGCTTCGCGCGCCGCCTCCTTGTCGCCAACGCATTCGCACGCGATCGCCATCAGCATCGATATGCGCGCCTCCAGAAAGCGCATGCCGACTGTTGACAACCGCGGGCGCAAGTCCCTGTAAAGTTCTGCTGCTTCATGGGGGCGCCCTTTGGCGAGCGCGATTCGAGCCCTGATCTCACACCAGTTGGCCCAGGTCTCGAGGAAGCTGCCCATGGGAGATGGATGCGTCTGGGGTATCAAGGCGTCCAGATCGTTTGCCAAACGCTCGGCTTCGGCGACCCGCCCGCCAAGCAGGTGCAGCCGCACCGCCTCGGCATCGCAACCGACCCGCATCCGTAGCCACTGACGTTCGCTGGCGACCTCGCGCGCCTCCGCGAGGACGACAAGCGCAGATCCAACATCGCCATTGCGCGCATAGGTGCGGGCAGCGCCGAGGCAGTAGCGTAGCAACGAGCCGAGCGAGCACGCCTGCATCGCGACCGCGATCCGGCTGTGCAACACCTGTTGCGCACGCGGCAAATCGTCGACCTCGTAGTAAAGCGTCGCAAGATAGCCAGCGGGGAGCGCCGCCGCCGCCGACTCACGGCCAACCGCTGTTTCAGCGCGAGACAGCGCAAATTCGAACGTCGCGATGGCTTCTTGCAATCGGCCCTCGACCAAAGAGGCGAGTCCCAACATGCTGAAGCGATACACGCTGGCGTAAAGCGGCTCAGTCATCTCAGCGAGCGGTGGAGTCTCGCGTATATGCCTGATCTCGTCGAATCGGCCGGCGTAGGCCAGGCCGAATATTTTGGCTGCATTGGCGAAGCGCGCCACCCATGGAGGCACATCCAGCGATGTTTCCGCCTGCTGGCCGAGCCGCAGGGAGAGGGGCGCGTCATCGACGAGCGCGGCTATCGCGGCGCGCGCCGCGGTAACCTCGGCGCGCAACGCGTCATCGGGAGGGGAGGTCGAAGGGCTATTCGGGCGACGCTCGGAAGCCGCAAGTCCGTTTGCAAGCGCCTCGATGGAAGAGTGGGCGTCCCGGAGCTGGAACGCCAGCGTCTGCGCCCAGGCTTTGGCGAGCGTCAGGCGCATGCTGCGATCCACCAGATCCGCCGGCAGCTTCGAAAACCACCGGAGAAGCGTCGGAACGTCGCTGCGATCGATCATTGTCGAGGCGCAATTCTCGGCCCATTCCGCCGCTTGCATCATCTCGCCGCCGGCGAGCGCATGGCGGACGGCCTCCGGCCAAAGGTCCTGGGACGCAAACCAGCGGCTGGCGCGTCGGTGCAGGGCGGGCAATGCTTCGTTCAACTGGTGTTGCGCACGCCTGCGCAAGGCGTCGGCCATGAGCGCGTGGAAGCGAAACCACTGGCGATCGGCGTCGAGCGCCCGCGTGAAGACATTGTGGCGTTCGAGCCAGTCGAGTTTTTCCCAACTGCGCGCTCCGGCTCCCATAATCGCATCACAGGCGCCGGCGTTCATCCGATCGAGAATCGATACGCGTAGCGCAAACTGAAATACCTCCCGGGGCAATTGCGACAGGACCGTGCCGTCGAGGTAGCTGTCGATGCCGAACCGATTGCTTGCGAGATCGCGCGCGAGCTTGGCTGCATCGGCGCGCTCCCGCAACGCCAGGGCGGCAAGCTGCAATCCTGTCGCCCAGCCCTCGGCGGCTCCGTTCAGCATCTCGACGCTGGAGCGATCAAGTTTGACGCCGTCGGCCTGCGCAAAGAAGTTCTGCGCATCGTCTGCCGTGAAACGCAGAGCCGCCGCGTCCAGCACCAAAATCTGTTCTTCCGTCGTCAACCCGCCAAGCGGCAAATTCGGTTCCCGGCGCGAACCGAAAATGAGATGCAGATTTGGGGGCGCATATCGCAGAAGTCGCGAAATGAGCGCGATACTGTCTCTGGAATTGAGGAGCTCGAACTCATCGACGAACAGAAACACCTCGCGCCCGCATTCAGCGATCTCGTTCAAAAGAACCGCATGCACGACCTTCATCGGCGTGAGCGGATCTTCGCGCAAGATGGCGGCGGCCATGCCGGGCTTTCCCTTCGCGTCGAAGGCCGCGACGAGATAGATTCCAAATTGCTGCGGGTCGTTATCGTCGGCGTCGAGGCTCAGCCAGGCAACCCGATGACCCCGCGAATGCAAGATCTCATGCCATTCGGCGAGTAGAGTTGTCTTGCCGAACCCCGCCGGAGCGACAATGAGCGTAAGCCGGCGACCGAGCGCGGTCTCCATCTTCTCGCGCAGGCTGGCGCGCGCAACGCGTCCGCGCGGTGAAAGAGGCGGAGCCATCTTCGTGTGGATCAGCCCCACCCGCCAACGATCTGCATCGGAAAAGGCGACCGACGTCGTCAATGTCCCTCTATGCCTCTCACGGCCAGCTTGGTGTCGGCGGTCGGGGGCTGCCCGAAGTTTCCTCGTTTTGTTCTATCGATTTAAATTTGCATTGCGCAGGCCCGTCAATGGGCGCGAAGCGCGCTCTCATACCCCCCATCGCCCCCCGAGGGCGAAGCTGTATCGGCGCGCCAGGATGGCTAGCATCGTGGCTCGGCCGATCGTCGCTGCTCTGGTCGCAGTTCGAAGCCGACCGCGGAGTCGTATCCAGGAAGCGTGACATGGGGCATGAAATGCCAACGAATCTGATCGAACGAACTCCGTCGGCCTACCCCTACCCACTCCTGGTCAAGCAACTGCTGCATACGCCCCTGGCGATCAACCCGGAGCAGGAAATCATCTATCGCGACCAGACGCGCTACGACTATTGGACCTTACGTCACCGTATCGGCCAGCTCGCCAGTGGCTTAAGCGCGCTCGGCGTGAAACACGGCGACACGGTGGCGGTGATGGACTGGGACAGTCATCGCTATCTGGAGAGCTATTTCGCCATCCCCATGATGGGGGCGGTGCTGATGACCGTGAACGTGCGGCTGTCGCCCGAACAGATCACATACACGCTCAATCATTCCGGCGCCCATGCGCTGCTTATCAATGCCGAGTTCCTTCCGGTGCTCGAGCAGATCAAGGACCGGCTCGACACGGTCAAGCGCTTCATCCTGATCAGCGATGGCGACGAGCCGCCGGCTCCGGCCGGATTTGACGCGACCTACGAGGCGATGCTTGCAGCCGGTTCTCCGGACTTTGCTTTCGCCGATTTTGACGAAAACACGCGCGCCACGACCTTTTACACGACGGGAACGACCGGTCTTCCGAAGGGCGTCTATTTCAGCCATCGCCAGATCGTGTTGCACGCCATGGGTGTCGCGCTGGCGCTCTCGGGCGCTCCCTCGCAGGGGCGAATTCATCGTGACGACGTGTATATGCCGATCACGCCGATGTTTCACGTTCACGCGTGGGGATTTCCCTTTGTCGCAACGCTGCTCGGGCTGAAGCAGGTCTATCCCGGACGATACGCGCCCGAGACGCTGCTCGAGCTGGTCCGCCGGGAAAACGTCACCCTCTCGCACGGCGTGCCGACGATCGTAAGCATGATCCTGAATCATCCGGATGCGGAAAAGACCGATCTGCGTGGCTGGAAGCTCATCGTCGGCGGATCTGCGTTGCCGCGCACCGTGGCCGAGGCGGCGCTCAAGCGCGGGATCGACATATTTGTCGGCTATGGCATGTCCGAAACCGGACCGGTGATGGCCGTTTCGCAAGTCAAGACATCGTTGAGGTCCGACCTCGAACGTGAACTGGACGTGCGCATCAAGGCCGGACTGCCAATTCCTCTGGTCGATTTGCGGATCGTCGATCCGGACATGCGCGACCTCGCGCATGACGGCAAGTCCGCGGGAGAAATCGTCGTGCGCTCGCCATGGGCGACGCAGGGCTACTTCAAGAATCCCGAAGCATCGGAAACACTCTGGGCCGGCGGCTATCTGCACACGAACGATATCGGCGTGATCGACGGCGACGGCTATCTCCAGATCACCGATCGTCTGAAGGATGTCATCAAGACCGGCGGCGAATGGATTTCATCGATCGAGCTTGAAGACCTGATCACACGGCATCCGGCCGTGGCGGAGGCCGCCGTGATCGGCGTCAAGGACGACAAATGGGGCGAACGTCCGCTGGCTGTCGTCGTTCTCAAGGCCAACCAGACGGCCGGCGTCGAAACCATTCGCCATCATCTGGGAGGATTCGTCAGTTCGGGCGCGATCTCGAAGTTTGCAATTCCCGAGCAAGTCATCTTCGCGGACGTCCTGGACAAAACGAGCGTCGGAAAAATCAACAAGAAGCTTCTTCGGGAGAAATATGTCGACGGACCATGATGCGGCCGAGACGAATCCGTTCGCCACAGGCGACGCCGCGGGCTGGATGCTGAAGATCATCCAACGAGCCAGATCTTTCGAACATGTCCCGAAGACCCAAAAGGACGAGATAGTTTGCCAATCGCCAGCGACGTGCGCCAGATCGAAATCCAGGGTCATTCCGTTCGCGTCGCCGTGCGGCGCGCATCCCCCCCGACGACCCCCCTGCTGCTCTTCAATGGCATCGGCAGCAACCTTGAGCTCCTGCAACCGTTTATCGAGGCGCTCGGCGACATCGAAACCGTCATCTTCGATGTTCCCGGGGCCGGCGCGTCGCCGCCGCCGCTCCTACCGTATCGATTCTCCGGCATGGCGCGCATGGCGAACCGGCTGATGACGGAGCTGGGCTATACGGCCGAATTCGACGTGTTCGGGGTTTCCTGGGGCGGCGGTCTGGCCCAGCAATTCGCGTTCCAGCATCGCCGCCGATGCCGCAAGCTCGTGCTTGCCGCGACATGCCAGGGCGCGCTGATGTTTCCGGGGCGGCTCCGCTCCCTGATGAAAATGGCCAACCCGCAACGCTTCGTCGACAGGGATTATCTGACCAGAATTGGACCGGAGCTTTATGGCGGCGCCATGAGAACGCGCCCTGACCTCCTTGCCGCCCATTCCGCTCAATTGCAGGCGCCCCGACCCCGCGGCTACGCGTATCAGCTTCTGGCCGCGTGGGGGTGGACCAGCCTTTGGCGGCTGCCCTGGCTGCGCCAGCCAACGCTCATACTCGCCGGCACGGACGACCCGCTTATGCCTGTGATCAACGCCCGGTTGATGTCATCGCTGATCCCCGACGCCCGATTGCATCTCGTCGACGATGGGCACCTGTTCATCGCAACCCGCGCGGTCGAAATGGCGCAAGTGGTTCAGCGGTTTCTTGCCGAGGATACGCCAGCGACGAAACCGGCGCTCGAAGCGGTTCGATTGCAATAGCAAGCGGACATCGCCAGCCCTTCCGAAGCGGGCGTTTCGGTATTTTGGTCTGGGCGTCGCCGCGACATGCAGGTTCTGTCGGACGAGAGCAATCAATTTGCCGAAGACGGTCGAGGAGGAAGGGTTGACAACAGAAGCGCCCAAAGACCGCGCCGGGCCGCAGGTCTCACCCGAACAGCGCGATCTCGTCGAACAGGCGACCGAAGGAATGCTCGGACCCAATCCCTTCATCGGATTGCGGCCGGAGACTTTCGTCGAAGCCTATCGCGATCTGCTGGGGCAGGCCGCGCGGTATCCGGCGTCGTCGATCGAGCAGACGGCCGGGCTGGTTCGGGAGTTGATCTCGGTCTACGCCGGCCGTTCCAGCTTGGCTCCCGAGAGCGGGGACAAGCGTTTCGTCGGCGATATCTGGCGAGACAATCCATTCTATCGAATCTACCTGCAATCATATCTCGCATGGAGCGCCGCGCTCCAGAACTTCGTCGACCGATCGAATCTCGACGCCGATAACAAGGCGCGCGCGCGCTTCGTTCTCTCCGCGCTCGCCGATTCTTTCGCGCCGACGAACACGCTGCTCGGCAATCCCGATGCGCTGAAAAAGACCATCGAGACCCGCGGGGCGAATCTGGTTGCGGGGTTCAGGAACTATGTCGGGGACCTCGTCGCGAACGACGGTCTTCCGTCGCAGGTGGACAAGACGGCCTTCAGGCTCGGCGAAAATCTGGCCGTTTCGCCCGGCGCCGTCGTGTTTCGTTGTCCGGTGCTTGAACTGATCCAGTATGCCCCCGCAACGGAAACGGTCCATGTTCGCCCGCATCTCTTCGTCGCGCCGGAAGTGAACAAGTTTTACGTCTTCGACCTGGCCCCCGGAAAGAGCATGATCGAATACCTGGTCAAGAGCGGCTTCCAGGTCTTCGCCGTCAGCTGGCGAAATCCCACAGCCGAGCATCGCGACTGGGGAATGGACACCTATGTCGAGGCGCTGCTGGCGGCGACGGACGTCATCAAGGACATCACCGGCTCGGACGATCTGATCATGCATGCCGCGTGTTCGGGCGGGATGACTGCCGTTTCGCTCGCGGGTTATCTGGCGGCGAAGCATGATCCGCGTCTGCACGCGCTGACGCTTCTGGTCGCGTCTTTTGATATCGACGATTCCACGCCGGGACTTTTCGCTACGCCCAAAGCCCTCGCCGCGGCCAAGGCCGCCGTGAACAGCAAGGGCGTCCTCAGCTCGGCGGAGATGAGCCGCGGGTTCGCCTGGATGCGGCCGCGCGAGGCGATCTGGAACTACTGGGTCAACAATTACCTGATGGGCAACGATCCACCGTCCGCGGATCTGTTCTTCTGGGCGAGCGACGCGACCAGTTTGCCGGCGAAGTTCTACGGCGACATGATGGATCTTGTCGTCGGCGGATTGTTGCTGACGCCGGGCGCCTTCACCGTGCTCGGCGCGCCCATCGACATATCGCACATTCAGGGGGACAAGTACCTCGTCGCTGGCGCCACGGACCACATCATGCCCTGGAAGGGCGTCTATCGGGTCGCGCAGCATTTCAGCGGTTGCAGAGAGTTCGTACTCAGCGCGGCCGGGCACATTCAGAGTCTCATCAGCCCTCCACCGGGACACGTCAAGGCGAAGTTCTTCCTCAATCCCGACCTGGAGCCTACCGCTGACGAGTGGTTGAAAGGCGTCGCCAGCACGGCCGGCTCCTGGTGGCCGCATTGGCAAGCGTGGCTGGCCGCGCGGTCCGGCAAACGGCGGTCCGCGCCAGCAAAGCTTGGCGACGCGAAATGGAGGCCGATCGCACAAGCGCCGGGAACGTATGTGCATGAGTGAAAGGTGGAAATGGTAGCGCGCGCGGAGCGTCGAAGGCGATTTCGGCATGCGCCGCGAAACGTCGAATAACGTCCTTGCAAGAGAATTGCGGGGCGCGCCGCCCCCTATCGAGCCCCCCATCGCCCCCCAAGCGTGTGATTGCTAGGGCGGCGTCAAGGCGGCTCAATTCGTACGGCGGCTCGAGCCGCCAGTGGAATTGAAATATTGATAGTCGGACGTGGATCGCAACGTCGCGTTCGCGCCGGCCGCATCATCGCGTGAACAGGACGCTCGAATCGAGAAGGCCGGGGACAATGAACGTCAAACAGCTGTTTCAACTCGATGGTCAAGTTGCGCTTGTCACGGGCGGGTCGCGAGGGCTTGGCCTTCAGATGGCGCAGGCTCTCGGCGAGATGGGATGCAGGGTCGCGATCAGCGCCCGCAAGGAGGATGAGCTTAAGAAAGCCAAGGAGCGTCTCTCGGAGGTTGGCGTCGACGCCTGGACCGTCGCGCACGATCTCCAGCAGACGGATCGCGCCGCGAGCCTCGTCGACAATGTCGTTTCCAATCTGGGCCCCATCGACATTCTCATCAATAACGCCGGCGCGACGTGGGGAGCGCCGGCCGAGGACTATCCGGACGACGCCTGGCACAAGGTCATGAATCTCAATGTTACGTCGCCCTTCTTTCTCGCGCGGGAAGTCGGCCGTCGGTGCATGATCCCGCGCAAGCACGGCAAGATCATCAATGTGGCGTCGATTGCGGGGCTCCGCGGCATGGCGTCCGGCGTTCATACGATCGCCTACAATACGTCGAAGGCGGCCGTCATTAACTTCACGCGGGCGCTGGCGTCGGAATGGGGCCGCTACGGCATCAACGTGAATGCGATCTGTCCCGGCTTCTTTCCCTCGAAAATGTCTGCCGGCCTGCTCGATCACATCGGCGATAAGGTTATAGAAGGCACGCCGTTGCAAAGACTCGGCGGGGATGAGGACCTGAAGGGGGCGGCCGTGTTCCTGGCCAGCGCGGCGTCCCGCCATATCACCGGGCAGTACCTCGCCGTGGACGGCGGCGCTTCCGCCGTGTGATTGGCGGATCATCCCGACGCTCAAGAAAGTCTCCCGTCGAATCGAGCCCTCATTTGCGCTTCAGGGCCAGGTTCGACGCAGAGCGGAGGGCGCCGTTGAGCCGACGCCCGGAATGAACGTCGTCGCAGGACGGGAAGCAACTTTGGATCGCGACGCCAAGAAGTCGCTCGACGAGCTGCTGACGCGAATTCATTGGCGGCATACGTCCGCACCGCCATCGCCCGATGCGTTGATCGAGGAGCGGGGAGTTGTCCAAGTCGGAGTTCGAAAATCCATAGCACTGCCTCGCATGAGCGCGAGGCGTAGCGGCATTGCCGCAAACCACAGGCGCGCGGCCGTTCATTCCGCCTCCTCGATACACGCCGCAGACTCGCGACCGTCATGAGCGCGGCGAGTTTCGGCAAGACGACGTGGTCGGCAACCAGCCGCAGCAACGTGCGGCACTGGATCGCGTCGCGTGGCTTTCGCTTGGTCTGACGACGACGACCCTTGAGCCTCGTTTGCCGAAAACCGGTATCCGCTTTTCGGGACGATACTCTAATGATTCGCTGCCTTGGCCGCTCCAAGTCCCGTTTGCGCGCGCACGAATTGCGCATCGAAAGCGTCGCGCTCGGCCCGCGCTTTCGCGCCGCGGTCCGTCGTCGAGCCGATGTAGGCCATGAGGAACGCGAGCGTCATCGAGAACAGGGCAGGATGGTCGTAGGGGAAGATCGCCGTCGGATGGCCGAGAACGCTTTTCCAGACCGCCGGCGACAGGATCACGAGAACGACAGAGGAAACCAGGCCGGCGACGCCGCCCCATATCGCGCCGCGGGTAGTCAGCCCTTTCCAATACATCGACAGGATCAAGGTCGGGAAGTTCGCCGAGGCCGCGACGTTGAACGCCAGCGCGACCAGAAAGGCGAGGTTCTGCCCTTTGAAGAGGATCCCAAGAATCACGGCGACTACGCCGATCGCCAGGGTGGCCATCTTCGTCACCCGTATTTCCGAGGCCTCGGTCGATTGTCCCTTCCGGAGCACATTGGCGTAGATGTCATGAGAGACAGCCGACGCTCCGGCGAGCGCCAGGCCCGAAACCACGGCGAGAATCGTGGCGAACGTGACGGCGGCCAGGAAGCCGAGGAACACATTGCCGCCGGTCGCATGGGCGAGGTGCATGGCGACCATATTGCCTCCGCCGTTCAGCTTTCCGCCGACAGTCCCGCCTTCGAAATATTGGGGATCCGTGCCGACGATCACGATAGCCGCCAGCCCGATGACGAACGTCGCGAGGAATATGTAACCGATCGCCACGCTGGCGACGAGCACGCTCTTGCGGGCCTCCTTGGCGTTCGGCACCGTGAAGAAGCGCATCAGGATGTGCGGCAGGCCGGAGAGGCCAAACACGGTGGCAAGCGAGAATGAGAGTGTCGAAATCGGATCCGAGAACAGCGGACCGGGTCCCAGCAAGGCCATTCCAATCTTGTGTGTCTCGACGGCGCGGGCAGCCAGAGTCTGAAAACTGAAGCCGAAGCGCCCGAACGACAACAGCAGCAGAAGCGTGCCGCCGAACAGCAGGAGGCAGGCCTTGATAATCTGCACCCACGTCGTCGCGATCATGCCGCCGAACGTGACATAGATCATCATCAACGCGCCGACGCCGATAACGGCGTATGTGTATTCCACGCCGAACAAGAGCTGGACCAACTCGCCGGCTCCCACCATCTGCACGATCAGGTAGAAGAACACGACCACCAACGAACTTGTCGCCGCCAGCCAGCGCGTGCTGACGGGATCGAGGCGGTAGGAAACGATATCCACGAACGTGAACTTACCGAGATTTCGCAGACGCTCGGCCATCAGGAACAACATGATCGGCCAACCGATAAAGAAGCCGACCAGGTACAGCAGACCATCGTATCCTCTCGCATAGATGAAGCTGATGGCGCCGAGCAGCGTCGCCGCGGACATATAATCGCCGGCGACCGCCAAACCGTTCTGGACGCCGCTGATTCCGCCGCCGGCGGTGAAGAAATCGCTGGCTGTCTTGGTGCGTCCCGCCGCCCAATACGTAATTCCCAGAGTTATCATGACGAACACAAGAAACATCGCGATGGCGGTTATATTGAGCGGTTGCTTTTGCCCCGCCTCCACGACGCCTGCGGCCCGGGCGTGCTCGGCCGCCGTCAGGGCGGCCACGATGGCGATCAACTGCGCGATGAGCTTTTTCATTTGGAGGCCTCGTGCAGGATTTCGTCGTTGATGTCGTCAAGGGTGGTGTTGGCGAGGCGCACGTACAGCCAGGTCAGCAACAGTCCGATGGCGAAGACCGCGACCGCCGCCATCATGCCGACGTTGATCATGGAGCCGTCAGCGATGGGCCGGCGCAGCACGTTGGGCGCGAAAGCGACCGTCCCCATCAACGCCGCATAGGCCGCCAGGACGACCGCGAACATCGTCCAGGAAAGCCTCGCGCGACGCGACACAAGTTCATGAAATCGGCTGTCTTGACGTATGCTTGCGATCGTCGATGAATTTGACATTGCAACCGCCCCTTTTTCCTTGCGCCCCTTCCCGCCCGCCGCGTTTGCAGCGGGCGTTCGGATTTTTTTGCTTTGGTGAAAGGAAGCCGAGTTCCTGCCGTCGCAAAAGCCTGTCCATGGGTAGGTGCGAGCGAATAACGGGGGGCGCGACAGGGGGTATGGCGAAACAAGGACATCGGCGCCCGAAAAGGGGAAACCGGCGGTGGCGAACTTAACGCATGCCGCGGAGTTCGCTGCGCCGTATTGGAGGGCGCCTTCTGAGGCGGACAGAGTGACGGCGAGCAATTGATTGGAGAGCCGGCTTTCGAAGGACGCAAACCCATAGTTCGACACTGCGCCGACAGCATCGAGCGCAAGCGCCACGTGGCGTGCGATTGCCGTTGTAGCTTTCCTGAGTTCGCTTCGCCGCTAGATTGCGAACATCAGTGTCCCGTGCGGGACTCAGTCTTCTCGGAAGATTCCAAGTTTCTGAGGTCGAAGCGAAAGCTCCCCGCAAACACGAAATGCGCTCCGTGGAATCGCTTCACGCTGGCTTTGCGCCTCTCCCGGGCGCCATCGCTTTCCATGCGATGCGCTCCGTCCGCTCTCTCAGACCGCCGTCCTCTGCCGCAGCGCCGCCGCCAGTGTGCCTTCGTCGAGATAGTCGAGTTCGCCGCCGACTGGCACGCCGTGGGCGAGCCGCGTGACCTTCACGTCCAGCGCCGACAATAAATCCACGATGTAATGGGCGGTCGTCTGGCCGTCGACGGTTGCGTTGACCGCGAGAATCACCTCGCGCACGCCTTCCTCGCGCACGCGCTCGGTCAGGCGGGCGAGATTGAGGTCCTTGGGGCCCACGCCGTCGAGCGGCGAGAGCACGCCGCCGAGCACGTGATATCTGCCGCGCGTCGCGCCCGCGCGTTCGAGCGCCCAGAGGTCGGCGACGGTCTCGACCACCACCAGAATCGTCGCGTCGCGCCGCGCGTCGCGGCAGAGCGTGCAGGGGTCGCTGGTGTCGACATTGCCGCAGCTCGAACACGTCACGATCTTTTCGCGCGCCACCGCCATGGCGTCGGCCAGCGGGCCGAGCAGTTCCTCGCGCTTGCGGATGAGATGCAGCGCCGCGCGCCGCGCCGAGCGCGGACCCAGACCCGGCAGCCGCGCGAGCAACTGGATCAGGCGTTCGATTTCCGGTCCTGCGACGCGTTCGGCCATGGTCGCCTATCGAATGAATCGCGCATCTTGCGAGACGCCTCTCCCCTCCCCCTTGTGGGGAGGGGCGGGGGAGGGGGTCGGGGAATCCTGCGAAAAGTGGACGAACGCCATGTCGCAGGAGCGCCCGACCCCCCACCCTAGCCCTCCCCCACAAGGGGGGAGGGAATTTGAGTCCCGATCGTCCTAAAACGGCAGCTTCATGCCGGGCGGCAGCGGCAGGCCTGCGGTCAGCGCCTTCATCTTTTCGGCCGCGGCTTCCTCGCCCTTGCGGCGCGCGTCTTCCACGGCGGCGACGATCAGGTCCTCCACGATCTCGCGCTCTTCGGGCTTGAACAGGGAGGGATCGATCGACACGCCCTTCATTGCGCCCTTGGCGGTCAGGGTCGCCTTCACCATGCCGCCGCCAGACTGGCCTTCCACGATCACAGTGTCGAGCTCGGCCTGCAGGTCGGCCATCTTCGCCTGCATCGCCTGCGCCTGTTTCATCAGGCCCATGATGTCCTTCATCTCGTTCTCCTGGAGCATATTCCCGAAAAGCGGCTTGCGTTTTTCGGACGAGAATATGCGTTGAACAAAGTCAATCGTCGTCGCTCGAATCGTCGTCGCCTACGTCCTCGTCGGCGTAGATCAGATCGTCCGCGCTGTCGGGGCCGCTCGGCGCGCTGATCTCGGGCGCGTCCGCCGGGCTGCGGATCGCCACGATCTCGGCGCCGGGAAATTTTTCGAGCACGGCGCGCACCAGCGGATCGGCGGCGACCCCGCGCTCGCGCTCGCGGGCTGCTTCCGCGCGCGTTTCGGCGATGCTCGGTAAGCCTTCGCGGCTCGACAGGGCCACCACCCAGCGTTCGCCGGTCCAGTCCTGCAGCTTGCGCATCAGCGCCTGCGGCAGATGCGTCGAGCCGCCGGGCGCGAGCGAGAATTCGAGCCGGCCCTGCTCGAATTTCACGAGCCGCACGTCGCGCTCGAGCATGATCTTGAGCTGGATGTCGCGCTCGGCCGCCGCGCGCGCGACGACGTCCTCGAACTTTTCGAACAGCGCGCGCGGCGTTGCGGCCGGCGCGGGCGAAGGCTGCGGCGCAAAGGCGCGCGCTTCGCTGCTTGCGGCGACGAACGGACCGCGAGCCTTCAGGCTCGCCGAAGGTTGCGAGCCTGAAGGCTCGCGGTCCGGAGCGCGCGCAGGCGAGCCGCCTTCCGGCGCGCCGAAGCCCAGCTTGCGCAAAGCCTCGTCCGGCGTCGGCAGGTCGGCGGCGTAGGCGAGGCGCACCAGCACCATGTCGGCGGCCGCCAGCGGCCGCGCGGATTCGCGCGTCTCGGCTACGCCCTTCATCAAAATCTGCCAGGCGCGGTTGAGCACGGCCATGGACAGTTTGCCGGCGTAATCGGCGGCGGCCTTGGCCTCGTCCGGCGGCGCGGCCGCCAGCGGCGCATCCGGCGCCACTTTCGTGCGGGTGACGAGGTGGACGAATTCGGCGACTTCGACCAGCACCTGCGCGGGATCGGCGCCCTCGTCGTATTGCTGCTGCAGGTTCGAGATCGCGCCGGCGACATCGCCGCGCATCAGCCGGTCGAACAGGTCGATCACGCGCGCCTTGTCGGCGAGGCCGAGCATGGAGCGCACTTCCTCGGCCGGAATGACGCGTCCCGGGCCGCCGTGCGCAATCGCCTGATCGAGCAACGACAGCGAATCGCGCACCGAACCTTCCGCCGCGCGCGCGATCAGCGCCAGCGCGTCCGGCTCGATCTCCACCTTCTCCGCCGCGCAGATGCGCGAGAGATGCTTCATCAGTTCGCCGGGCTCGACGCGGCGCAGGTCGAAGCGCAGGCAGCGCGAGCGCACCGTGATCGGCACTTTCTCGATCTCGGTCGTCGCGAAGACGAATTTCACATGCTCCGGCGGCTCTTCGAGCGTCTTCAGGAGCGCGTTGAACGCGCTCTTGGAGAGCATGTGCACTTCGTCGATGATGTAGACCTTCATCCGCGCGACGGCGGGCTTGTATTTCGCGCCCTCGATGATCTCGCGCACGTCGTCGACGCCGGTATGCGAAGCCGCGTCCATCTCGATCACGTCGACATGGCGCGAATCGATGATCGCCTGGCAGTGCACGCCGAGTTCCGGCATGTGCACGGTCGGCTTGTCGATGGCGGGATGGCCGTCCTTCGCTGGCAGCGCGTAGTTGAGCGCGCGGGCGAGGATGCGCGCGGTCGTCGTCTTGCCGACGCCGCGCACGCCGGTGAGCATGTAGGCCTGGTGCACGCGGCCGAGCTCGAAGGCGTTGGTGAGGATGCGGACCATCAGGTCCTGCCCGATCAGCTCATCGAAGCTCTTGGGCCGGTATTTTCTGGCGAGAACCCGGTAGGCCGCCTGCGAGGCGCCGGGCCCCTGCGGGGCGGGCGCGAGCACGCGGGGCGCGGGCTCCGGTTCGCCGAAGAGACCGCCGCCCGCGGCTTGATCGTCCTGCGGGCTTTCGTCCGTCATCCCTTTGGCCTGCACGGGGTGGGGCCGGCCCCGGCGCGCGGACGCCGGAATGGCCGAAGTGGGAGGCTGGACAGAGACCCGCCCGGTCTCGTTAGGGCTGCTTCCTTCCGGACCTGACCCGGTTGGCGAGTGGTGCGTCCACCGCCAACCTCCCGGCCCCTATGTGGACCATGAAGGGGCGGGGTGCAAGGGGCGGGTGGCAAGGCGCGCGCGGCGGTCACGCCGCCGTCCGCGCCTTCACCCAGGTGCGGTAGCGCCGGGCGCGCCGCTTGCCGTCGAACTGCGAGAGAACCAGCGCCCAGGCGGGCGAGACGCGCGGCGCGGTAGCCCGGCCGCGGCTGAGGCGGGTCAGTTGATACTTGACGGCCGCCATATGCGCGACCGAGGCCAGCGGTTTGTTCTTCCATGCGATCGGCTTGAGCGCCGGAGCGTCCGGCCGCCCCAGCCGCCAGTTGTGCGGCAGGTTCGGCTCGATCGCCAGCGCGGTCGCGATTCCCGCCATCGCGACGCCGCTGGCGATCACCTCTTCGGCGACCTCGCGGCGTCTTATGCCGCCGGTCACCATGAGCGGCATGGTCGCGACCGCGGCGATGTCGCGGGCGAATTCGAGGAAATAGGCCTCGCGGGCCAGCGTCCGCTCGTCGCGCGCCGCGCCCATCATCGCCGGCGCCTCGTAGCTGCCGCCGGAAAGCTCGACGAGATCGACGCCGAGCGGCGCGAGCATCGCGACCACGGCCCGCGCGTCCTCGGGCGAGAATCCGCCGCGCTGGAAGTCGGCGGAATTGAGCTTGACCGCGACGGCGAAGCCCGGCGCGACGGCGGCGCGCACCTTCCGCACGATATTGGTGAGCAGCCGCGCGCGATTCTCCAGGCTGCCGCCCCATTTGTCCTGCCGCTTGTTGGACAGCGGCGAAAGGAACTGGCTGAGGAGGTAGCCGTGCGCGGCGTGAATCTCGACGCCGGTGAAGCCTGCGCGCTCGGCGAGCTGCGCGGCGGTCGCGAAGCGCCGCTCGACATCCGCGATGTCGGCCTCGGTCATTTCGCGCGGCGCCGCAAACAATTTGGACTGCGCGCCGAGGTCCAGCGCGACCACGGACGGCGCTAGCGTCTCCTGGCCGAGCGCGGCCGGCATCTGCCGGCCGGGATGGTTGATCTGCATCCAGACCTGCGCGCCGCGCGACCGGGCGACGGCGGCCCACGCCTCGAAACGGTCGAGACGGCTGTCGTCCTCCAGCACCACGCCGCCCGGCCCGGTCATGGCGCGTGCGTCGACCATGACGTTGCCGGTGATGATCAGCCCCGCCTCGCCTTTGGCCCAGGCGGCGTAGAGGCGCAGCAGGTCGACGGAAGGCGCGTGGTCGTCGTCGGCCATGTTCTCCTCCATCGCGGCTTTGGCGATGCGGTTGGGAATAACGGCGCCATTGGGCAGCGTCAGCGGCGAAAACAACGACATGGACGATCTCCGGTTGGATCTGGACGGACCATAACCTTTGAGTTAAGTTTATGGTCAAGCGTCTTTTTGCGGAGGAACGCCGGGCATGAATATCGGGGAACTGGCCAAGCGCAGCGGCCTGACGGCCTCGACCATCCGCTTCTATGAGCGCTCGGGCTTGCTGGCGACGGTCGAGCGCCGCCCGAACGGCTACCGGACCTATCCGCCCGAGGCCGTGCTCGCGCTCGATCTGATCGCGACCGCCCAGCGGGCCGGCTTCAGCCTCGACGAAATCCGCTCGCTGCTGCCATCCGACCTGCAGAGCTGGGAGCACGGCGCGTTGATCGCGGCGCTGCGCCGCAAGGTGTCCGACATCGAGGCGCTGCAGGCCCGGCTCGCGCGCAGCAAGGCGGACCTCGTCGCGCTGATCGGCGAAATCGAGGCCAAGCCCGACGATGTCGATTGCGCCGAGAACGCGCGCAGGGTTCTGACGCGGATTCTCGACAAGAAGGTGGAGAAGCCCGCCCTGGCGCCCGGCGAGGTCAGGCGGCTCGGCAAGGTCGGGCGGCGCCGGACGGCGGGTTGAGCGGCCGGAGAGCTGGTTGCGTGGTCTACACCGCCGTCCGCAACAGATCCGAAACCACCCGCTCCAGATCCTTCAGCGACGCGCAGACGATCGCGCGATCCACGCAGGGCTCGTAGACGCGCATCACGCTGTCGCCCGAATTCCAGGCCGTGCGCGGCTCGGGGTTCAGGAAGATCACCCGTCGCGCGCGGTCGTGAATCTTCCTCAAAATGTCCGCGCGCGGCTCGGCGTTGTTGTTGCGGGCGTCGCCGAGGATCAGCACCGTGGTCTTGCGGTCGATCTCGTCCAGCGCCAGGGATTCGAAGGTCTCGAACGCCTCGCCGTAATCGGTCGAGCCGCCGAAGCGGTCGAGCGTTTCCGCGATGGCGCGGTCGATCTCCTCGCGCTCGAACAGGTCCGTCACTTCGCCGAGCTGGCCGGAAAAGGCGAAGCTGCGCACGTTCGGGATCACGTCGTGCAACGAATAGAGGAACATCAGCAGGAAACGGGAAACTTGCGCGACGGAACCCGAGACGTCGCAGATCGCCATCACCTTGGGCCGGTCGACCTTGCGCTTCTTCCAGATCGTGTGGAACAGCAGCCCGTCGTATTCGATGTTGACGCGGATCGTGCGGCGCACGTCGAGCTGGCCGCGCCGCGCCGTCTTCTTGCGGCGCGAATGCAGCGACACGAGGCGCTTGGCCATCTTGCGCACGAGTTCGTGCATCAGCTTCATGTCGGTCCGCTCGACCGCCGAGAGGCGCACGCTCTCGAGAATTTCCTCGCGCAGCCGGCGTCCGGCGTTGGCGGCGAAGAGCTGCAACTGCCGCTCCACATAGTCGCGCACTTCCGCGCGAAGAATTTCGCGAAGCGCGGCGAGCCGCGCGCCTTCCGACTGCTGCGCGGGATCGACCGAATCGCGGGCTTCCGCGATCAGGTCGTCGAGGCGTTCCGAACCCATCTCGCGCTGGATTTTCAGGCCATACATGCCGCGCTGGGTGAAGAAGCGGATGTCGGTCACGCCCGCGCGCCGCGCGGCTTCGGCGAGACGGCGCTGCAGCTCGGCGCGATCGCCGCGTTCGAGAATGTCGATGAGATCGGCTTCCGCCGCCTCCGCCGCGCTCTGGTCCGCGGGCGCGCTCGCCTGGCCCTGCCCCTGGCCGGAGCCGCCGCCGGTCGGCGGCCCGCCTTCCCCGCCCTGGCCTTGCTCGCCGCCGGGATCGCCCTCGGCGTCCGGCGCGGCGTCGTCCCGCGACTGCTGCGCGTCGGGAGCGCCCGCCGGCGTCTTGCCGGAGAAAGCGCGGAATTCGAAATATTTGTCGAAGGTTTCGTCGAAGGCTGCCTTTTCATCGACGCTCTTGGCGAGCGTGTTCGAAAGGCCTTGCTTGAGGATCTGGCGGTCCTCGTAGCCAAGAAGCTCGAGCGCCGCGCCGGCCTCGATCGCTTCGGCGGGCGAGATGCGGACGTCTTGCGCGCGCAGCGCGCGGATGAAGTCGGAGAGAATCTGGGTCAATTCTCCTCCCTCCCCGCTTGCGGGGAGGGTCCGCCGCGAAGCGGCGGGGGTGGGGTCCGACGCCCGTTTTCAAAGCCGACCGGGCCCCACCCCCAATGCTGCGCATTGCGACCTCCCCGCGAGCGGGGAGGTAGGGCGTCCGTTGGCTGCCTCAGCTTCACCGCGTCCGCCACTCCGATTCCTTCTTCGCCGCCACGACCAGCGCGGAAATCTCCGTGTCCACCGCTTCGATATCGTCCTGATATTTGAGCAGCACGTTCAGCGTATCGCGCACCAGATCGGCGTCGAGTTCGCGCGCGTGCATCAGCACCAGCGTGCGCGCCCAGTCGAGCGTCTCGGAAATCGCCGGAACCTTCTTGAGATCGAGCGCGCGCAGGCCTTGCACGAAGGCGACGAGCTGCGCGTTGAGGCGGGCTTCGGCCTCCGGCACGCGCCGGCGCACGATCGACTGCTCCAGCGCCTGGTCGGGAAAGGGAATGTGCAGGTGCAGGCAGCGGCGCTTCAGCGCGTCGCCCAGCTCACGCTTGTTGTTCGAGGTCAGGAATACCAGCGGCGTGGAGCGCGCCTTGATCGTGCCGAGTTCGGGCACGGAAATCTGGTAGTCCGACAGGAGTTCGAGGAGAAAGGCCTCGAATTCGTCGTCGGCCTTGTCGATCTCGTCGATCAGCAGCACGGCGCCGCCCGGCTGCCAGAGCGCCTTGAGCAGTGGGCGCGGCTCGAGAAATTCTTCCGAGAAGAACGTGTCGTCGAATTCGTGCAGGCGGCCGATCGATTCCTTCAGGCCCTTGGCGCCTTCCAGCAGATCGCCGAGCTTTTCCTTCAGCACCTGCGTGTAGAGAAGCTGCTTGCCGTATTTCCACTCGTAGAGGGCCTTGGTCTCGTCCAGACCCTCGTAGCATTGCAGGCGGATCAGCTCCTTGCCGGTCATGGCGGCGGCCGCCTTGGCGAGCTCGGTTTTGCCGACGCCGGGCGGGCCCTCGATCAGCAGCGGCTTGTCGAGCCTCTGGGCCAGAAACAGCGCGGTCGCGATCGCCGGATTGCAGATGTAGTTCTGCGCCTCGAGGCGGGACTGGATGTCGGCGATGTCGGAGACGACCGGGCGGCTGCCGGTCCGGGAATGTTCGTTCATGTCACTCGTTCATTTCGCGCGGCGAAATCGCAATGGCCGATGTCGAAAAGGGTTTCGCGCGGAGGCCCGCCAAATGCAAGCGCGGTCGACGCCGGGCGGCCATGCGTGGGGCTTGGCGCGGGCGCCTGACGGGGTCCCGATTTTCCGCGCCGCCGCCATCCAAACGCATTCAATCCGGATGCAAATGCATTCAGATCAGGAAGGCAATGATTTTATTTCGATTTCAGCACCACCCGGCATTCCGACGGGAGGGCCGCCATGGTCATCGGCGGCTTCTTTTTGGCCTTCGGATTGGGCCTGGGATGCAGCACGCTCGGCTGGAACCACCAGCCGAGCTGGTCGCAGCCGTCGCCGGGCGGCACGGAATCCTGGCCCGCGCAGCCTTCCTCGCCGCGCGGGCAATAGACGCGCACGTGGAAATGGTAATTGTGGCCCCACATCGGCCGGACCTTGTTCAGCCAGTCGCGGTCGGAGCCCGCCTCGCGGCAGAGCGCTTTCTTGATCGCGGCGTTGACGAAGATGCGTTGCACCTGCGGCGATTTCGCCGCGGCGCGGATGACGGCGAACTGGTCCGGCGTCCAGACGCGCTCGTTCACGTCGAGCTTGTCGGCGCGCACCATGTCCGTCGCCGACATTTCCTCGCGCTCCGTCCGGCTCAGCTCGCGCCGCGGCATGGGCGTCAGCCAGATGTCGGCGTCGAGCCCGATCTGGTGCGAGGCGTGGCCGGTCAGCATCGGACCGCCGCGCGGCTGCGAAATGTCGCCGACGAGAATGCCCGGCCAATGCGACACGCGCGGCACTTCGCGCGCGAATTTCTCAAGAAACGAGATCAGCGCGGGATTGCCGTAGTTGCGGTTGCGCGACAGGCGCATGACCTGCCAGGCTTCGCCGTTGACCGGCAGCGCCTCGCCGCCGGCCAGGCACCCGCGCGAATAGAAGCCGATCGAGCGCGCCTCCATGTCGGCCGGCTCGCGCGCGCGGCCGAACAATTCCTTGGCGGGCGTCGAGGGCGCGTCGGGATGGGCGAGCGGCGGCAGGGGGTTGGGGTCGAGCGTGCCCTTGTCCTGCGCAAGGGCAGGCGTGGCGGCGGCGATCAGAAGCGCCAGAACGGGGGCGAGAGCGCGCAAGTTCATCTCCGCTGTGTCCGGACAGGCGCAGCGATTCGCCGATTGCTGTCAACCTTTACGGCAATCGGGACGTTGCCACCCGCCTGGCCCGCTGCTTTACTCGCCACAGATGCGCGTATCCATTTTGAGTATCGGAGGCGCCATGAAGCGCGTTGTGTTCGCTGTTTTGGCCCTTTTCGGGGCGTCTTTCGCCATGATCGCCGCCGCTCAGGCGAAGGTTCAGATTCATATCGATCTTTCCTCGCAGAGAATGACCGTGGATTCCGCGTCCGGCAGCTATGTCTGGCCGGTCTCGACGGCGCGTTCCGGCTATGTGACGCCGCGCGGCTCCTACAGGCCGACCAGCCTGCAGCGCATGCATTATTCGCGCAAATATCACATGTCGCCGATGCCCCATTCGATCTTCTTCCGCGGCGGCTACGCGATCCACGGCACCTACGCCACGAGCCAGCTCGGCAGCCCGGCCTCGCATGGCTGCATCCGTCTCTCGCCGGCCAACGCCGCCGCCCTGTTCGCCATGGTGCAGCAGGAAGGCGCGAGCATCTCCATTTCGGGCTCGGCGCCGAACCGCGTCTATGCGTCCGCCCGGAAGAAACATCACGTCCACTACGCCAGGGGCGGCCACAAGACATACAAGCATTACGCGAGCCGCAGCCGGACGCGCGCGCCGCTGGCCTATGCGCCGGCGCCCGTGCGGCATTACTACGGCGGCGTGCGGGGCTGGCAGTTCGATCCCGCGGGGCGATACTGAGCGGAGCCGTCAGACGGCGTGACTCGAGGCCGCTTCGCGCGTGACGCAATCGAGCGATGCCGCTCGGGCGCGGCGCGAACGGGGACAGACCGGAATCGTGCGTATAGGCTCGGGCTCGAGGAAACGAAGCCCGCAAGGAGCGCACATCAATGGTTCTCGTCCCTGTCGCGAAGCTGGAACAGGTCTGCGCGGATACGTTCGCGCGCGTCGGCTCGACGCCGCAAGAGGCCGTGCGCGTCGCGCGCTCGCTGATCGGAGCCAATCTGACCGGCCACGACAGCCACGGCGTGATCCGCGTGCCGCGCTACGTCGACTGGGTGAAGTCGGGCGACATCACGCCGAACCAGACCGTTGCGACGCTGGTGGACACGCCCTCGCTCGCCGTCGTCGACGGCCGCTACGGCTACGGCCAGACGGTCGCGCCGGAGGCGGTGCGCATCGGCATCAAAAAGGCGCATGAATCCGGTCTCGCGGCGGTCGCGCTGCGGGACGCAGGCCATATCGGCCGCATCGGCGAATGGGCGGAGATGGCGGCGGCCGAAGGTCTCGTCTCCATCCATTTCGTCACGGCGTCCGGCTCGATCCTCGTCGCGCCCTTCGGCGCGCGCGAGCGGCGGCTGTCGACCGCGCCCTTCTGCGTCGGCATTCCGCGCGCCGGCGCCGAGCCTGTCATCCTCGATTTCGCGACATCCATCGTCGCGGAAGGCAAGGTCATGGTCGCGAGCCAGGGCGGCAAGAAACTGCCGGACGGCGCATTGATCGGCCCGGACGGAGACTTCTCGACCGATCCGGCCATGCTCTACGGCCCCTACGAGCCGGAAGGCCCGCGCGACGCGGCGCAGGGGCGCGGCGCCATTCGCGCCTTCGGCGAGCACAAGGGTTCCGGGCTCGCCTTCATGTGCGAAATCCTCGGCGGCTCGCTCACCGGCGCCAAGGCGACGGGGCCTGGCCGACGCTTCTGCAACGGCATGTTCTCGATCTACATCGACCCCAAACGCGTCGATCCCGAGCACGTCTTCGACGCCGACGTCTCGCGCTACATCGCCTATTTCAAATCGGCGAAACCGGCCAGGGGCGTCGACGAGGTGCTCGTGCCCGGCGAGCCGGAGCGCCGCATGCGGGCCGAGCGCACGAAAAACGGCGTGCCGCTGACGGAGGCGACCTGGAACTCGATCTGCGCCAAGGCGCGGGAGGTCGGCGCGTCGGTCCCGGCGATCTGACGAGGCCGTTTACCGCGGGCGCGCGGCGCCTTATTCTCCCCGGCGATGGGGATGGAGTTCCCCGATAACCGCCTCTCGCGAGGCTGATGACTCCTACCGCACGCAGATCGCGGTAGGGGTGCGTCTTCGGCAGCCCGCCGCGCGGCGGGCCCCTGCGCCCGCCCGACACGAAGGAGCGCATATGCCGTTGACCGCCTGTATCGTCATCATGCTCGGCGGGGCGCTGGGGACCCTCGCCCGCTACGCCGTCTCGGTCCTCGCCATGCCCATCAGCCACCGGCTGCCGCTGGGCATGATCCTGATCAACATCACCGGCTCGTTCGTCATCGGCTTCTTCGGAACCCTGACGCTCGCGCATGGCAAGTTCCCGGTGTCGGAGAACCTGCGCCTTTTCGTGATGGTGGGACTCTGCGGCGGCTATACGAGCTTTTCCTCGTTCAGCCTGCAGACGCTGGACCTGCTGCGGTCGGGCGCGACGGCGCGGGCGGCGATCAATGTCGTCGCCTCCGTCGTCCTCTGCGTGGCGGCGGTCGCGGTCGGGCATCTGATCGCGGCGCAATTCAATGGCGGCGATGTCCGCATCGCCCAGATCGCCCTCGAGGAAGAAGCGTGACGCGCGGGCCGGCGGCGACGCTCAATCCGCGAAGACCACCGTCTTCTGGCCGTCGAGCAGCACGCGGTCTTCGAGATGCTTGCGCAGCGCCCGCGCCAGCACGCGGCGCTCGATGTCGCGGCCCTTGCGCACGAGATCGTCGGGCGTGTCGCGATGCGAGATCGTCTCCACGTCCTGCTCGATGATCGGGCCTTCGTCGAGATCGCTCGTGACGTAGTGGGCGGTGGCGCCGATCAGCTTCACGCCGCGCGCATGCGCCTGATGATAGGGCCTCGCGCCCTTGAAGCCCGGCAGGAAGGAATGATGGATGTTGATGCAGCGGCCCGACAGCTTGGCGGCGAGCCCGTCCGAGAGCACCTGCATGTAGCGCGCGAGCACGGCGACGTCGGCTTTCGACTCGCGGATCAGGCGCCAGACCTCGGCCTCCTGCTCCATCTTGGTCTCGCGCGTGACAGGCAGATAGTGGAAGGGAATGCCGTCGAGATCGATATGCGCGTAGGTCTCGCGCCGGTGATTGGCGATGACGCCGACCGGCTCCATGTCGAGTTCGCCAATCCGCCAGCGATAGACGAGATCGACGAGACAATGATCCGACTTCGAGACGAGGATCATCACGCGCTTCTTTTCCGCGCGCGCCCGCATCAGCCATGTGAAGCCGAATTCGGAGGCGACCTTCGAGAAATCTTCGCGTAGCGCCTCGTATTTCGCCGCGTCGCCGACGCGGTCGAACACGATGCGCGCGAAGAACTGGCCGGTCTCGACGGAATCGAATTGCTGGGCGTCGAGAATGTTGCAGCCGTGCCGGAACAGGCATGTCGCCACGCCCGCGACGATGCCGGGCCGGTTGGGGCAGGAGAGGGTGAGGATATGCTGCGCGGTGTCGGGCATCGTCTCTGCAATGTCAGGATGCGCCGCCGATCGGCGCTTTCGGGACGGCGCGCGACAGGCCGCGGAATTCGGCGATCGGCTCGCCGTTCCGGGTGACGACCGACACGTCGTAAACGCCGCTGCGGCCGGAGACGTGAACCTCCCGCGCATGCGCGATCAGCAGGTCGCCGGGGCGCGCGGGCGCCAGAAACGAGATCGAGCAATGCTGCGCCACGGTCGAGACGCCGTAGGAATTGCAAGCGTAGGCGAAGGCCGTGTCGGCAAGCGTGAAGATGTGGCCGCCGTGGCATATCTTGTGCGCGTTCAGCATGTCCGGCCGCACGCGCATCTCCACCGTCGCCGCGCCGGGGCCGACCGACGTGAGCTCCATGCCCGTCGCCGCGCTGACGGCGTCGAACTCCCACATCCTGTCCGCGCTCGCGCGCGCGATTTCCTCGGGCGTCATTGTTTTCCGGCAAGGTTTCGACAAGCGAAATCGGTGCGGCGTCTGGATGGCACGAGCATGCGGGGTCGGTCAACCAAACGCCTGCGGGATCGGCCTGTGGCGCGCGCTTTGTCGCGAAAAGCGGGCCTCCCCATTTGCGCGCCCGCTCCATGCGCTGTTTTGCGTTGCGCGCCGCGTGGCAAGGCGGATAGATTTCGCGCCCTGAACCAAGAGGACCGCACAGCGGTCGAACAGCCCAAGGAAGCCTCATGTCCGACAAGCCCGCCGTCTCGTCCGTCCAGAAGGGCGACGTCCTTCTCGTCCTCGTCGACAATCCGCCGGTCAACGCCATTTCGCAGGCGGTTCGCGCGGGATTGAAGGAGCATGTCGAGAAGGGGCTGAACGATTCCGCCACCAAGGCGATCGTCATCGCCTGCGAGGGCCGGACCTTCGTGGCGGGCGCCGACATCCGCGAATTCGGCAAGCCGCCGGCCGGCCCCTCGCTGCAGGAGCTGCTCAACGGCATGGAAGCCGGAAACAAGCCGGTCGTCGCCGCCATCCACGGCACCGCGCTCGGCGGCGGCTTCGAGATCGCCATGGCCTGCCATGCGCGCGTCTCCGACAAGGCGGCCCGCGTCGGCCTGCCCGAGGTCAAGCTCGGCCTGCTGCCGGGCGCCGGCGGCACGCAGCGCGTGCCGCGCGTGGCCGGCGCGCTGGTCGGCCTCGATCTCTGCAGCTCCGGCCGCATGGTCCCGGCCGCCGAAGCCCTCAAGTTCGGCCTGATCGACAAGATCGTCGACGGCGACCTGCGCGAAGGCGCGATCGAATACGCCCGTTCGCTGGTCGGCAAGCCGCTGAAGCGCTCGTCCGAACAGCAGCAGCCCTTCGATTCCGCCGCCTTCGAGAAGGCGGCCGCGGAAGTCCTGAAGAAAGCGCGCGGCGCCATGGCGCCCGCCAAGATCGTGGACTGCGTGCGCGCATCCACGCACGGAACCTTCAAGGAAGGCGAGGCGGTCGAGCGCAAGAACTTCATGGAGCTGCTGACCTCCGACCAGTCGAAGGCCATGCGCTACGTCTTCTTCGCCGAGCGCGAGGTGCTGAAGGTCCCGAGCCTCGAGGGCGTCGAGGCGCGTCCCGTCATGTCGGCGGGCGTGATCGGGTCGGGCACGATGGGCGCGGGCATCACCATCTCGCTCATCAATTCCGGCATGCCGGTGACCGTGGTCGAGAACAGCCAGGAAGCGCTCGACAAGGCGATGGTCCGTTTCAAGACGACCTGGGAGCGCGACGTCAAGCTCGGCCGCATCGACCAGGCGACCATGGACAAGCGCATCGGCCTGCTCACGCTGACGACGCAGTTCGAGGCTCTGGCCGACAAGGACATCGTGATCGAGGCCGTGTTCGAGGAAATGGCGCTGAAGAAGGAAATCTTCGGCAAGCTCGGCACGATCGTGAAGGCCGGCAGCGTGCTCGCCTCCAACACGTCCTATCTCGACATCGACGCGATCGGCGAGGCCTCCGGCCGTCCGCAGGACGTGATCGGCATGCACTTCTTCTCGCCGGCCAACATCATGCGTCTGGTGGAAGTCATCGACGGCGGCCGCAGCGCCAAGGACGCGCTGGCGACCGGCGTCGCGATCGGCAAGCGCATGGGCAAGCTGCCTGTCGTGATGGGCAATTGCGACGGCTTCGTCGGCAATCGCATTCTGGCGTCGTGGCGGCAGGTCGCCGACATGATGCTGGAGGAGGGCGCCTATCCGCAGGACGTCGACGCCGCCATGGAGAAATGGGGTATGGCGATGGGCCCCTATGCGGTCGGCGATCTCGCGGGCCTCGACATCGGCATGCGCCGCCGCAAGGAATTCGCGCATCTGCGCGACAACCAGAAGCGCGACACCGGCGCCATCGCCGACGCGATCTGCGCGCTCGGCCGCTACGGCCAGAAGACGGGCTCGGGCTACTACAAATATGTCGACGGCAAGCGCACGATCGATCCCACGACCAACGAGATCATCGACAAGGTCTCGAAGGACAAGGGCATTGCGCGCAAGCCGATCTCGGAAGACGAGATCACCTCGCGCATCCACGCGACCATGGTCAACGAGGCCGCCAAGATCCTGTCGGAGAACATCGTCTCGCGGCCGCTCGACGTCGATATCGTCAAGCTCAACGGCTATGGATTCCCGGTGTGGCGCGGCGGCCCGATGCAGGAAGCCGACCGCGTCGGCCTCGACAAGGTGCTGGCGACCGTGAAGGAAGTCTACAAGACCGCCGGCAAGGGTTTTGAGCCGTCGTCCGCGCTCGAATGGATGGTGGCGAATAACAAGAAATTCGCCGACATCAAGGCGGGCGAGTTGAAGGGGAAGTGAGCCAAACGGACCGCGAGCCTTCAGGCTCGCATTCGTTTCCAGTCAAGGCGCGGCTTCGGTCGCGCCTTTTTTACTTGCGAGCCTGAAGGCTCGCGGTCCAGGATCGCGCCCATGAAAGTCTCGCTCATCCAGATGAATTCGGTCAGCGACAAGCAGGCCAATCTCGCGCAGGCGCGCGCCCTGATCGAGGAGGCCGTGCGCGACGAGCGGCCCGACTGGATCTGCCTGCCGGAAGTCTGGGACTACATCGGCGGCAACAGGCGCTCGAAGATGGAGGCGGCGGAAGAAATCCCCGGCGGCCCCGCCTATACGCTGATGCAGGAATTGGCGAAGACGCATCGCGTCTTCATTCACGCCGGCTCTATCCTCGAGAAAATCCCCGGCGACGACGAGCGCATCCACAACACGACGGTAGCCTTCGACCGCGACGGCAAGGAAGTCGCGCGCTATCGCAAGATCCACATGTTCGATATCACCGCGCCCGACGGAACCGCCTATCGCGAGAGCGCGGCGTTCAAGCCGGGCGACGCCATCGCCACCTACGATTGCGAGGGCGTCACGGTCGGCTGCGCCATCTGCTACGACCTGCGTTTTCCGTATCTGTTCGCCGCGCTCGCGGCCAAGGGCGCCGAACTGATCGCGCTGCCGTCGGCTTTCACCATGCAGACCGGCAAGGATCATTGGGAAGTGCTCTGCCGCGCGCGCGCCATCGAGACGGAAACCTACTTTTGCGCCGCCGCGCAGACCGGCGCGCACACGGCCGGCAACGAGACGCGCCATACCTACGGCCATTCGCTGGTGGCCGATCCCTGGGGCCATGTTGTCGCCAAGGCGTCGGACGGCGTCGGCGTGGTGTCGGCGCGCGTCGATCCCAAGCGCGTCGCCAAGGCGCGCCAGATGATTCCCGTCGCGCAGCATCGTGTTAAGCTGGCGGAATGATCGTGGCCGCTGACGGCGCCATACCTCCCCGCTTGCGGGGAGGTCGCGCTGCGTAGCAGCGCGGGTGGGGCTCTTGGCGAAGAACGCAAACATCCGGTCGGTCCCCACCCGATCCGCTTCGCGGATCACCCTCCCCGCAAGCGTGGAGGGAGAAGCCGCGGGCGCGTCGACATGAGAAGCACTGGCCCATGACGCTGAACATTCTCCACGACTGGTGCGAATTCTTCCTGCGCTGGCTGCATGTCGTCGCGGCCATCTTCTGGGTCGGTCTCGCGCTCGGCTTCCTGCGGCTCAACCTCACGCTGAAATCGACGAAGGCCGACGTCTGGCGCGCCGCCGACGACGGCTTCTTCCGCATTTCGCGCGACATGAACGTTCCCGCCGACGCCGCGCCGCAGATCGGCTGGTTCCGCTGGGAGGCCTATGTCGTCTGGCTCTCGGGATTCGCGCTCATGGTCGCGATCTATTTCGTCAGGGCCGATCTCTATCTGATCGACCCCGCCGTGCTCCCGCTCGCATCTTGGCAGGCGATCGGGCTCGCGCTCCTGTGGCTCGTCGTCGGCTGGCTCGGTTACGACCGCCTCGCAAAGGCGCCATGGAGCGAGACGGCGCGGCGGACGGCCATCGCGATCTTTCTCGTCGCGCTCGCCTTCGCGCTCACGCGCATCTTCTCGGGGCGCGGCGCCTTCCTTCTCTTCGGCGCGATCATCGGCACGATCATGGCGGCCAATGTCGCGCATTATCTCGTGCCCAACCAGCGCCGCATGCTGGAAGCCGTCCGCAACGGCGTCGCGCCCGACGAGGCGCGCTTCGCGATCAGCCGCCAGCGCGCGCTGCACAACAATTATCTCTCGCTGCCCGTTCTGTTCCTCATGCTGGCGAACCACTACCCGCTCGCCTTCGCCTCGCGCTTCAACTGGATCGTCGCGTCGCTCGCGCTCGTGGCCGGCGCCGCGATCCGCCACTTCTACATCGCGCGCCACCGCGGCTCCGGCGATCTGTGGTGGACATGGGGCGTCGCCGCCGCGGCCGGCGCGGCGATGATCGCGCTGTCGCTTCTCGGCGTCGAGCAACCGCAGACGCGCGCCGCCGCTCCGCAAAACGCGATGGACGCCATCGCCGCCGTCGTCGCGCCGCGTCTCGCGGATGTCGAGGACGTCGTCGCCGACCGCTGCGCCGTCTGTCACGCCAGGGCGCCGGCATGGCCGGGACTCGCCGCGCCGCCCAAGGGCGTCATGCTGGAATCGCGCGCGCAGATCGTCGCGCACGCCCGGGACATCGCCGCGCAGGCGGTATGGACGCACGCCATGCCGCCGCCCGGCGCGGAGACCGGCATGACCGACGCCGAGCGCCGCATATTGTCGCTCTGGGTCGCCGCCGGCGCGCCCGCGCGCTGAAACAAAAACGGCCGCCCGGAGGGGCGGCCGTCGTCGTTTTGCAGACTGGAAGCGCTCAGCCGCCGACCTTGCAGCCGCTCTCCTCCACCGTCTCGAACGCCTGCGCGCCCGGGATCTTGGAGAGCTGCTTGTAATAATCCCACGGCGCCTTGCTTTCTTCCGGCGTCTTCACCTGGAAGAGATACATGTCGTGCGCCATCGCGCCGTTGGCGAGCACCTTGCCGCCCTTGGTGAACACGTCGTCGACGGGCAGTTCGTGCAGCTTCTTGGCGACGGCCTCCGTCTCGGTTGTGCCGGCGGCCTTCACGGCCTTGAGATAGCTGAGCACCGCCGAATAGGTGCCGACATGGATCATGTTCGGCATGCGGCCCATGCGCGCCATGAAGCGCTTGGCGAAGGCGCGCGTCTCATCGTTCTGGTCCCAGTACCAGGCTTCGGTGAGCACGCTGCCCTGCGCCGATTTGAGGCCGAGGCCGTGCACGTCGGCGAGCGTGAACAGAAGCGCGGCGATGCGCTGCTTGCCGCCTTGCGTCACGCCGAATTCGGCGGCCTGCTTGATCGAATTGACCGTGTCCTGCCCGGCGTTGGCGAGGCCGATGACCTTCGCGCCCGAGGACTGCGCCTGCAGGACGAAGGACGAGAAGTCGGGCGTATTCAGCGGATGGCGGACCGACCCGATGACCTTGCCGCCCTTGGATTTCACGTATTTCGCGGTATCGGCCTCCAGCGCGTGGCCGAAGGCGTAGTCGACCGTGAGGAAGAACCAGGTGTCGCCGCCGTTTTCCACCAGCGCGCCGCCGGTGCCGACCGCGAGCGAATGGGTGTCGTAGGCCCAGTGGAAGCCATAGGGCGAGCAGCTCTTGCCGGTCAGCGCCGTGGTCGCGGCGCCGGTCACGATGTCGATCTTCTTCTTTTCCCTGGACAGATCCTGCACGGCCAGCGCGACGGAGGACGTCGTCAGCTCCATGATCGCATCGACGCCTTCGGTGTCGTACCACTTGCGCGCGATCGCCGTGGCGACGTCGGGCTTGTTCTGGTGGTCGGCGGTGACGAGCTCGATCGGACGGTCCAGAACCTTGCCGCCGAAATCCTCGACCGCCATCTTCGCGGCGTCGATCGACCACTTGCCGCCGAAGTCGGCGTAGACGCCGGACTGGTCGTTGAGAATGCCGATCTTCACCGGCGTCTGCGCGAAAGCCGCCAGGCCCGTCGAGGCGAGCAGGGCGGCGGCGAGTGCGAGCGAACGTAGTTTCATGAGCGTTTCCCTCCAGCCTTTATCGATGGGTCAAATCTACAGGGCGGTCTGCGATGGATGCGAGGCCCGCCCGCGCAGGACCGTTGTGACGGATTTCCGGAACCTTGTCGCGGTCTACATCGTCGCGCCGATCGTCCACGGCACGAATTCGGCGTCGCCGTAGCCGAGCTGCTCGGATTTCGTGCGCGCGCCGGAGGCCACTTTCAGGAGCGCGTCGAAAATCTCCTTGCCCTTGTCCTCGATCGACACGCCGTCCAGCACCTCGCCGCAGTCGATGTCCATGTCGTCGATCATGCGGCGATAGATGTCGGTGTTCGTCGCCAGCTTGAACGAGGGCGTCGGTTTGCAGCCGTAGGCCGAGCCCCGTCCCGTGGTGAAGGCGAGCAGGTTGGCGCCGCCGGCGACCTGGCCCGTGGCGGCGACCGGATCGTAGCCCGGCGTGTCCATGAAGACGAAACCCTTCTCGGTCACCAGTTCGGCGTAATCGTAGACCGCGCGCATGGTCGTGGTGCCGCCCTTGGCGGCGGCGCCGAGCGATTTTTCCAGAATGGTCGTAAGCCCGCCCGCCTTGTTGCCGGGCGAGGGGTTATTGTTCATCTCCATCTTGTTGCGGGCGGTGTAATCCTCCCACCAGCGGATGGTGGAGACGAGCTTCTCGCCGACCACGCGGTTGGCGGCGCGCCGCGTCAGCAGATGTTCGGCGCCGTAGATTTCCGGCGTCTCCGACAGGATCGCCGTGCCGCCGTGGCGCACCAGCTCGTCGACCGCCGCGCCGAGCGCCGGATTGGCGGTGATGCCGGAATAGCCGTCCGAGCCGCCGCATTGCAGGGCGAGGATGAGATCGGAGGCAAGGCATGTCTCGCGCCTCGCCTTCGCGACCAGCGGCAGCATGGACTTGATCGCGTCCACGCCGGCCATCACCGTCTTCTTCGTGCCGCCGACTTCCTGGATGGTCATGGTGCGGAACGTGTCGGATTCCTTGAGCCCGTAGGCTTCCTTGAAGCGCGCGATCTGGAAGCCTTCGCAGCCCAGCCCGACCATCACCACGCCGCCGACGTTGGGATTGACGGCGTAGCCCCATTGCGTGCGCTTCAGGACTTCGTAGCCCTCGCCCTTCACGTCGAGCGCGCATCCGCCGCCGTGGGTGAGTGGAATCACGCCGTCGACGCCGGGATATTGGTCGAGCACGCCGGACCGCTGGATTTCCTCGGCCATGAAGCGCGCGGCGGAAGCCGAGCAATTCACGGACGTCAGGATCGCGATGTAATTGCGCGTGCCGACCTTGCCGCCCGCGCGCCGAAACCCTTCGAAGGTCGCGCGCTCGCTCTCGGGCAGGATCGTTTCGTCGCGCGCCTCCTGCGCGAAGGCGTAGTCGCGGGCGAAATCGCGGCACTCGACATTATGCTCGTGCACCCACTCGCCGGGCGCGATCGGCCGCGAGGCGAAGCCGATGATCTGGCCGAACTTGCGCACGGGCTCGCCGGCGGCGACGGCCGAGATCGCCATCTTGTGGCCGCGCGGCACGCGCTCGCGCGCGGTGGCGTTCCCGTAGACGAAGCCCGGCGCGAAGGCGTCGACGGCGACGACGATATTGTCGGCTTCGTTCAGGCGCAGCGCGCGCGGGGACTTCGTGTCCAGCATGGCTCCTCAACCGATGAAGTTTTCGGGGTTCTGCTCGGCGATGCGCTCGAAGGTCGCCGTCGTCTCGTCGAGATGCGCGCGCATGGCGCCGCTCGCGCCGGCCGAATCCTTTGCGACGATCGCGTCGAAGATGCGCTTGTGCTCGGCATGGGCGGTCGGCAGCCGGCCGGGCGGCGACAGCGCGATCCGCCGCACGCGCTCGAGGTGCGAGCGCAGGCCGTCGAGAATTTCGCGGGAATGGCGCAGCGCCATGCCGTCGACGATCAGCTTGTGGAATTCGACGTCGAGGGCATAGAAGCCGGCGACGTCGCCGGCTTCGGCGGCCGCCTGCTGGTAGCGCAGGTTGCGCTCGATCTCGCGCTGCGTTTCGCTCGGCAGGCCGCGCGCCGCCACGCTGGCGATCTCGGCTTCGAGCGCGCGGCGGATCATCATCCATTCGCGCACGTCGTTGGCGGCGATCTTGGCGACGAAGGAGCCGTGCTGCGGCTCGATCACCACCAGCCGCTCGAAGGCGAGCCGGTTGATCGCCGCGGTGACGGGGAAGCGCGAAACGCCGAGCCTGTCGCAGAGCGCGAGCTTGTCGATGGCCCCGCCGGGCGCGAGCGCGCCGGAGAGGATCGCCTCCTTGATCTCGCCATAGACCTGGTCGGCCTTGGACGTGCGGCGCGCGCGGTCGGCTGCAAGCCGCTTGCGCGTGGATGTCTTCTCGCTCGCCTCGACCGCCAATTTCGTCTCCCGCGCCGGGCCTGCTGGCGTTCTCCGGCGCCAGTGCTAGCATGCCAGACGCTAGTAAGCGTGTGCGCGAGCGTCAATAGCGTCGAATGAATGACGCGTGGGCGCGGCGGAGGGACAGACTTGCAAGAGACCGCCGGGCCCGCCATTTTCCGGGCATGTCCGGCATGAGCGGCAAATCGGGATCGACGGGCGCGCTGGGCGCGCTCGATTCGCGCTCGCGCGAAATCTTCAGGTCGATCGTCGAATCCTATCTCGATTCCGGCGAGCCGGTCGGTTCGCGCCATCTCTCGCGCATCCTGCCGATGCCGCTGTCGCCGGCCTCGATCCGCAATGTCATGCAGGACCTCGAGGAACTCGGCCTCGTCTATGCGCCGCATACGAGCGCCGGACGCCTGCCGACCGAGACCGGCCTGCGCTTCTTCGTCGATTCGCTGCTTCAGGTCGGCGAACTCTCGCCGGAGGAACGTATCCGCATCGAAAGCCAGGTCGGCGGCCAGAGGGCCGACGCCGGGCTCGAGGCGCTGCTCGGACAGGCGTCCAGCTTGCTGTCGGGCCTGACGCGCGGCGCGAGCGTGGTCGTCACCTCCAAGGACGACCGCCGCCTGCGCCAGATCGAATTCGTGCGGCTCGATCCCGGCCGGGCGCTGGCGGTGCTGGTGTCGGAAGACGGGTCCGTGGAGAACCGTATTCTGGCCATCCCGCCGGACCTGCCGCATTCCGCGCTGGTGAGCGCCGGCAATTACCTCAACGCCCGCATCCGCGGCCGCACGCTGGATCAGGTGCGCGGCGAGATGGAGGCCGGCCGCAAGCTGGTCGAGGCCGAGCTCGACGAACTGACCGCGCGGCTGGTCGAGGCGGGACTGGCGAGCTGGGCGGGGCTCGACGGCGCGCGCCGGCAGCTCATCGTGCGCGGGCAGGGCAATCTGCTCGAGGACCTCACCGCCATGGAGGATCTCGAACGCATCCGCCTGCTGTTCGACGATCTCGAAACCAAGACCGAGGTCATCGATCTGCTCGCGCGCGCCGAGCAGGGCGAGGGCGTGCGCATTTTCATCGGCTCCGAGAACAAGCTGTTCTCGCTGTCGGGCTCTTCGATGATCGCCGCCCCCTTCCGCGACAGCGACCGCCGCGTCGTCGGCGTGCTCGGCGTCATTGGGCCGACCCGGCTGAACTATGCGCGGATCGTGCCGATGGTCGACTACACGGCCCGCGTCATCGCGCGGATCGTCGGCGGCGGTTGAGGCCGTCGCGCGCCGCTCCACCGGGTTAGGTCGAATTGCGCTGACTGCGGAAATGTTCCGTTGGCTGTCCCGCCTCGGCGGGCATTCGCTAAATTGTTACCAGAATTCACTTTTATCTTATCTAAAGTCTTTTGGCGCACAAACGGCGGCGGCGCGTCGGAGAACGCGTTTCGCATAGACGGGTAACTCGTGCGCGCATTTTCAGATTTTCGCCGGTCGGAAGACGGAGCCGTCGCCGTCGTCTTCAGCATATCGCTGCTGACAATCCTGGGTGCGGTCGCGGCCGCGATCGACTACAGCCGCATGATCGGCGCGCACGCCCAGTTGCAATCGGCCGCCGACACCGCCGTGCTCGCGGCGGTTCCCGGCTATACGGGCGGCCACGTCAGCGCGCAGACCCGCCAGATCGCGCAGCAGGCGATGGACGCGGCCATGCCGACCCAGCATCCCAGCGTCGCGATGACGCACGGCTCAAACGGGCAGCTTTGCCTGAATACGAGCCTTGTCATCCCCATGGTTCTGCCGATCCTGGCCTCGCGCGGGCAGATCAGCGCATCCGCCTGCGCCGCCAACAATGCGACCTACGAAATCGCGCTCGCGCTCGACAATACCGGCTCCATGGCGGAATCGGCGGGCGGCCAGAGCAAGATGCAGGCGCTGGTGACCGCCGCGACCAATCTCGTCTCCGCCGTCAATCCGAACCCGGCCAAGCCCAACGCCGCCATATCCGTCGTGCCGTTCGCGAGCGCGGTCAATGTCGGTTCGGACTTCTACTACAAGGGCAACGCCCAGTGGCTGGACCGCTTCGGGTCGTCCTCGATCCACTGGCAGAATTACACGCGGCCCTCGGGCGCGCCGTGGACGCCGGGCTCGCGCTTCGATCTGCTGTCGGCCATGGGCGCGACCTGGGGCGGCTGCGTCGAGGAACGGCCCGCTCCCTATCTGACGACCGACGACGCGCCCTCGTCGGCGCGGCCCGACACGCTGTTCGTGCCCTATGTCGCGCCCGACGACGCGGGGGCGGCCACCGGCGGCGCGTGCTATTCCTTCACGCCATCAGGCCAGTATCCGGCGACGCCGGGCTGCGGGCCGCAATATTATTCGTTCAATTCCTACCTGAGCGACACGGCCGGCGTGTGCTCCGCCGGCGACGCCTATGCGGCGGCCGACGCCGCCGATCCCGTCTCCCACGGCAGCGGCGCGAGCAAGATCTGCAAATACAAGGGCCAGTCGGTCGCCAGCGTGCTCAGCGCCATATCCGGCGTCAACGGCGGCACGGGGCTTTTTCCGGCCGGCCCCAATCTCGGCTGCTCGATCTCGCCGCTGACGACGCTGACCACCGATGTCTCGGCCATTTCCGGTTCGGGCGGCGCGCTCACGAAAATGGTTCCGAACGGCGACACCGCGCTGCTGCCGGGACTCATGTGGGCCTGGCGCACGATCTCGCCCAACGGCCCCTTTGCGAATACCGGCAGTTCGGGCAATTGGGGAACGAGCGTCGGCGCCAAGGCGCCCAAGCCCTACGGCCAGGCCAACAATACGAAGATCATCGTCCTGATGACCGACGGGTTCGACCATTGGGTCGCCAATCCCTATTCGCCCTACCAGTCGATGTATTCCGCGCTCGGCTTTTACGTGAACAATCGCGTGTCCGCCTACGGCGGCGCGTCGGCCGGTCCGACCAGCGCCTCGAACTACCGCGCGCAGATGGATGCGGCGCTGCTCGAGGCCTGCACGAACGCCAAGGCGGCCGGCGTGCAGATCTATACGGTCGGGTTTTCCGTGCCGAGCAATCCGATCGACCAGACCGGCGTCGATCTGCTGAAATCCTGCGCCAGCGGGAACGACAACGCATTCATCGCGCAGGATTCGGGCGCGATCGTCGCAAGCTTCCAGCAGATCGCCAACAACATCCTGTCGCGCCGCATCACGCGTTAGGCCGCCTCAGGCGCCGCCTCGCGTGTCGGCTTCCGCCGGAGCGGCGCCGTCGCCGCCCGGCGGTTTGCGCGACTTGACCTTGGTGCGCCGGCCGGCCTCGTGCAGCACCTCGAGCTGCGCCTGCTGGATTTCCGACATGCGCTGCCATTGTCGCGAGATCAGGTAGTCGATCTTCTCGTGCAGATGGCGGATTTCCAGTTCGGCCTTCAGGTGGACGCGATAATCGTTGAACGAGCGCTGGCGGACACGGTGAATTCGCCGTGTTCCTGCTGCAGCAGCTCCTCGACATAGAGCGTCCGGTAGCGGGCCGGTTCGCCGAGACTGGTCTTGGGGTTGCGGGACGGTCGAGATAGTCGCGGCGGATGCGCTCGGCGAGCGATGGCCGCAATTCGTCGATCTTCCCACGGCGCGGCCTTTCGCGTTGACTTGGCGCTGGGCTTGCCCCTATAAGCCCGCAGCGATTTCGGCGGCGCCGACGTCGGGCGCTCTCTTTGCGCCCTCATCGTTCGACGCCCGCGCAATTTTCGGAGAGATCCCGTGAAGCGGACCTATCAACCTTCCAAGCTCGTGCGCAAGCGCCGTCACGGCTTTCGCGCGCGTATGGCCACTGTCGGCGGCCGCAAGGTCATCGCCGCCCGCCGCGCCCGGGGCCGCAAGAAGCTGTCGGCCTGATCGGGTTCGGGCCCTCATGCTGAGGAGCCGCTGAAAGCGGCGTCTCGAAGCGCGAGGGCGCCGTCCGCGTCCTTCGAGACGCGATGCTGCGCATCGCGCCTCGGGACAAGGGGCGAGTAGCTTCGGAGCTGACATGACCAGCGGCGGCGCGGCGCCTCTTCGCCTCAGGAAGCGCAAGGATTTTCTGGCTGCGGCCCGCGGCTCGCGCCGCCACGCCTCCGCTTTCGTCCTGCAGGTCGGCAATCCCGCGCCAGGCGCGTCGGAGGACGCCCCCGCCCGTTTCGGCCTGACCGTCACCAAGAAGACCGTTCCCTCCGCCGTGCGGCGCAACCGCATCCGGCGGCGTCTGCGCGAGGCGCTGCGGCTGGGCGCGGCCCTTTCGGCGCAGCCGGGTCGCGATTATGTATTCGTCGCGCGTGAAGCCGCGATCGACCTTCCCTTCGCCCGATTGATGTCGGACATGTCCGCAGCCCTCTCAGCGCCCGCGCGCGAGCGGCGACCGAAAGCCAGGCCCTCTTCGCCATGATGAACGACACCAAGAACCTGTTCCTCGCGATCGCCCTGTCGGTCGCGGTTCTGGTCGGCTGGCAATATTTCGTCGGCGCGCCCAAGCTCAGCCAGCAGCGCGCCGACATCAAGGAACAGCAGTCCCTGCCGCCGCGTCCGGCCTCGGACGCCGCCGCTCCCGGGGCCGCGCCGACCGCGCCCGGCGCGGCCGTGCCGGGCGCCGCGAAGTCGCGCGCGGATGCGCTGGCCGCCAGCCCGCGCCTGCCTGTCGACACCGAGAGCCTGTCCGGCTCGATTTCGCTCAAGGGCGCGCGCATCGACGATCTGCGCCTGAAGAAATACCACGAGACGGTCGACCCCAAGAGCCCGACCATCGACCTGCTGTCGCCGTCCGGCTCGCCGCACCCCTTCTACGCCGAGATCGGTTTCGTGCCGGCCGCCGGCGAAAAGCCCGACCTGCCCGGCCCGGACACGCTCTGGCTCGCCGACGGCGCGAAGCTGACGGCGGCGACGCCGGTCACGCTGACCTTCGACAACGGCAAGGGCCTGGTCTTCAAGCGGAAGATCTCCGTGGACCAGGATTATCTCTTCACCGTTCAGGACAGCGTCGAGAACAAGACCGACAAGGCCGTCACCCTCTACCCCTTCTCGCTCGTGTCGCGCCACGGCAAGCCGGAGACGTCGGGTTATTCGGTGCTGCACGAGGGCCTGATCGGCGTCGTCGGCGACAGCGGCGTGCAGGAATACGCCTACGACAAGATCGAGAAGGAAACGAACGGCCAGAAGACCTTCAAGGGCGTGGGCGGCTGGGTCGGCTTCACCGACAAATATTGGGCCGCGGCCGTCGCGCCCGACCAGACCAGGCCCTTCGACGGGCGCCTGTCCGGCGGCGGCGCGACGCAGAAATCCTATCAGGCGGATGCGCTCGGCGAGGCCCGGACGATCGAGCCCGGCAAGACCGGCGAGGCCCAGACCTACGTCTTCGCCGGCGCGAAGGTCTCGCAGCTTCTCGACCGCTACCAGCAGACCCCCGGCATCGCCAAGTTCGACCTGCTGATCGACTGGGGCTGGTTCTACTTCATCACCCGGCCGATGTTTAAGCTGATCGACTTCCTCTACAAGCTGATCGGCAATTTCGGCCTCGCGATCCTCGCCGTCACCGTCATCGTCAAGCTCGCCTTCTTCCCGCTCGCCAACCGCTCCTACCTGTCGATGGCGAAGATGAAGGCGCTGCAGCCGCAGCTCAAGGAGCTGCAGGCCAAATATCCCGACGACAAGGTGAAACAGCAGCAGGAGCAGATGGAGCTGTTCAAGCGCGAGAAGGTCAATCCGGTCGCCGGCTGCCTGCCGATGATCATCCAGATCCCGGTCTTCTTCTCGCTCTACAAGGTCCTGTTCGTCACCATCGAAATGCGGCAGGCGCCGTTCTACGGCTGGATCAAGGACCTGTCGCAGCCCGATCCGACAAACGTCTTCAACCTGTTCGGCCTCCTGCCGTTCGATCCGACCCACGTGCCGGTCTTCGGCCATTTCCTGTGGCTCGGCATCTGGCCGCTGCTGATGGGCGTGTCGATGTGGGTGCAGATGAAGATGAACCCGGAGGCGACCGATCCGGTGCAGCGCCAGATGTTCGCCTGGATGCCCGTCATCTTCACCTTCATGATGGGCTCGTTCCCGGCGGGCCTCGTCATCTACTGGACGTGGAACAACCTCCTGTCGGTCGCGCAGCAGGGCTTCATCATGAAGCGCGCCGGCGTGCCCTTCGAGCTCTGGGACAACCTCGCCAAGACGTTCCGCCGCAAGCCGGCGTAGCAAGCCGCCCCATGTCATTCCCGCGAAAGCGGGAATCCAGGGCCGGGATGCAGCTCGTCTTTCTGGATCCCCGCTTTCGCGGGGATGACATCAATGAGCCGGTAACGTGGAAGCGCCAGCAGAACCCGACTACATCGAGCAGGGCCGCAAGCTCTTCGCCGGCCCCTGCGATTTCATCTGGGCGGCGGCGAAAGCGGGCGATCTGCCGCCCGGCGGCCCGGCCGAATTCGCCTTCGCCGGCCGCTCCAACGTCGGTAAATCCTCGCTCGTCAACGCGCTGACCGGCCGCAAGACGCTCGCGCGCGTCTCGCACACGCCGGGCCGCACGCAGCAGCTCAATTTCTTCGCGCTGGGCCGCAACTCTTCGGACGACGTCGAACGTGCGCGCCTCGTCGACATGCCCGGCTACGGCTATGCGGCGGTCTCCAAGACGAAGATTTCGTCCTGGGACGGCCTGATGAAGGACTACCTGCGCGGCCGCGCGAAATTGCTGCGCGTCTACGTGCTGATCGACGGCCGGCGCGGCGTGATGAAGGTGGACGAGGAGATGCTCGACATGCTCGACGCGTCCGCCGTCTCCTATGCGCTCGTCCTCACCAAGAAGGACGAGGTGAAGAAAGGCGACGTCGAGCGTCTGCTGTCCGAGACCCGCGCCAGGATCGCCAGGCGCCCGGCGGCCTTTCCGGACGTGCTCTTCACCTCCAGCCACACGGGCGAAGGCGTGCCGGAATTGCGCGGCGCAATCGCGCAATTGCTGGCCGAACGCGGCGCGTGACCTATTTTCCCTTCGAAGGGAGAAACGCGCATGAATCTGCCAGCCGACATCAAGGGCCTCTGGACGCCGCAGCCCCTCTCGCGGCGCGGCTTCATGACGACGACGACCGCCGCCGCTGCGGGCTATGCGCTCGCCGCCGGTCCCGTGCGCGCCGAGGCGATCCATACGGACGCGGCGGGTCTGGCGACGGGGGAGGGAAAGGTCGCGGTAAAGGGCGGCGACAGCCCCGTCTATTTCGCCCGCCCCGAGAAGGCGACAAACCCGCCGGTCGTCATCGTCGCCTCTGAAGTCTTCGGCGTGCACGAATATATCCGCGACGTCGCGCGCAGGCTCGCCAGGGCCGGCGCCTTCGCCGTCGCGCCGGATTATTATTTCCGCAGCGGCGTCGACCTGCCGAAGCAGACTGATTTCGCGAAGATCATGGCTGTCGTAAACGCCAAGCCCGACGCCGAACTCATCGCCGATCTCGACGCCACGGTCGCCTGGGCGAAGGCGCAGGGCGGCGATACGGCGCGGCTCGGCATTGTCGGCTTCTGCCGCGGCGGACGCACGGTCTGGCAATATTGCGCCTCCGCGCATCCGCCGAAGGCCGGCGTCGCCTTCTACGGTCCGGTCGAGGATCCGCCAGAGCAGAAGACGATCTGGCCGAAGAGCGCGATGGATCAGGCCGCCGACATGAAGGCGCCGGTGCTCGGTCTCTACGGCGAGGCCGACCAGGGCATTCTCGTCATGCAGGTCGAGGAGATGCAGGAGAAATTGAAGGCGGCCGGCAAGACCGCCGAATTCCACATCTATCCCGGCGCCGGCCACGGCTTCCACGCCGACTTCCGCTCGAGCTACCGCAAGGAGGCCGCGGAGGACGCGTGGGCGCGCACGCTGGCCTGGTTCAGGAGATACGGCGTCCTCTGATCCCCCCGCATTGAGATCGTCACGCCGAGCCGCTAGATAGGCCCGCCCTGATCACCGGACGCCGCCATGACCGACGACACCCAGTTCGACGCAGCTCACGCCACGGCGCAGACGCTGGTGCGCGCCCTGCCGCACATGCTGCGCTACGACGACGCGATCGTGGTGGTGAAATACGGCGGCCACGCCATGGGCGACGAGAAGGTCGCGCGCGACTTCGCCCGCGACATGGTGCTGCTCGAGCAATCCGGCGTGAACCCGGTGGTCGTGCACGGCGGCGGTCCGCAGATCGGCGCGATGCTGAACAAGCTCGGCATCAAGTCGGAATTCGCGGCAGGCCTGCGCATCACCGACAAGGCCACCGTCGAGATCGTCGAGATGGTTCTCGCCGGCTCCATCAACAAGCAGATCGTCGGCTTCATCAACGCCGAGGGCGGCCGCGCCATCGGCCTCTGCGGCAAGGACGGCAACATGGTGACGGCGACCAAGGTCGCGCGCACCGTCTACGACGCCGATTCCAACATCGAGAAGGTGGTCGACCTCGGCTTCGTCGGCGAACCTTCGAAGGTCGACACGACCGTGCTCGACCAGGTGCTCGGCCGCGAGCTGATCCCCGTGCTCGCGCCCGTCGCGCAGGGCGCGGACGGCGAGACCTACAACATCAACGCGGACACGTTTGCCGGCGCCATCGCGGGCGCATTGGGCGCCAAGCGCCTCATCTTCCTCACCGACGTGCCGGGCGTGCTCGACAAGAACAAGCAGCTCATCAAGGAGCTGAAGGTCTCCGGCATTCCGGCCCTCATCGCCGACGGCACGATCACCGGCGGCATGATCCCCAAGGTCGAGACCTGCATCTACGCCATCGAGCAGGGCGTCGAGGGCGTCGTCATCGTCGACGGCAAGCTGCCGCACGCCG
>DAIRCS010000015.1:0-46411 GCA_036796555.1 Rhodoblastus sp.
CGCGCGTCATCAGGAGTTGCTTGCCGATCTCGACGATCTCGATCAGCTTGGTCGGATCGGAGTCCAGATCGACCATGTTGCCGGCTTCGCGCGCCGCCTGAGTGCCGGTCTGCATGGCGACGCCGACGTCGGCCTGGGCCAGCGCGGGAGCGTCGTTGGTGCCATCGCCGCACATGGCGATCAGGCGACCGCCGTGCTGCTCCTTGCGGATATAGGCGAGCTTGTCCTCGGGCGTGGCCTGCGCGATGAAGTCGTCGACGCCGGCCTCCGACGCGATCGCGGCGGCCGTTACCGGGTTGTCGCCCGTCACCATGACCGTCTTGATGCCCATGGCGCGCAAGGCGGCGAAGCGCTGCTTGATGTCGGGCTTGACGATGTCCTTCAGGTGAAGGACGCCGACCAGCTTGCCGTTCTCGGAGACCGCCAGCGGCGTACCGCCCGCGCGCGAAATGCGCTCGACTGCCTGCCTGAACTGAGCCGGCGCGCTCTCCATCGTCAGACCCGCCTGCGCGAGAATGGCGTCGACGGCGCCTTTTCGCAAAGAGCGGCCGGGCAAATCCACCCCGGAGATGCGCGTCTGAGCGGTAAACGGCACGATTTTGGCGTCTTGCGGGGCTTCGACGTTCTGGACTCCATACTTGCTGCGCGCCAGCGCGACGATCGAGCGTCCCTCCGGCGTTTCGTCGGCCAGGCTGGACATCAGCGCCGCATCGGCGAGCGCGTGCTCCGACACACCCTGGACGGCGACAAACTCGTCGGCCATACGGTTGCCGAAGGTGACCGTGCCGGTCTTGTCGAGCAGCAACGTGTCGACGTCGCCCGCCGCCTCGACCGCGCGCCCGGAGGTCGCGATCACATTGAAGCGAATGAGCCTGTCCATGCCTGCGATGCCGATGGCAGAAAGAAGGCCGCCGATCGTCGTCGGAATGAGGCAGACCAGCAACGCGATCAGCACCGTGATCGACAGAATCGTCCCGGAATAGCCGGCGAGCGGCCAGAGCGTCACGCAGACGATCAGGAAGATGATCGTGAGACCAGACAGCAGGATCGACAGTGCGAGTTCGTTCGGGGTCTTCTGACGCTCGGCGCCTTCGACGAGCGCGATCATGCGGTCGATGAAGGTCGAACCGGGCGCGGCGGTGATCCGAACCTTGATCCAGTCCGAGAGCACGGTCGTGCCGCCGGTGACGGCCGAACGGTCGCCGCCGGACTCGCGGATGACCGGCGCGGACTCGCCTGTTATCGCGGACTCGTTGACCGACGCGACGCCCTCGACGATTTCGCCGTCGCCAGGGATGAGATCGCCGGCTTCGACGAGCACGATATCGCCGACTCGCAGGTCGAGCGCCGAGACGCCCTGGACCACCGGCGCCATGCCTGAACGATTGTCCGCATCGATCAGCCGTTTCGCACGGGTGTCCGTGCGGGTCTTGCGAAGCGCATCGGCCTGCGCCTTGCCGCGCCCTTCGGCGACGGCTTCGGCGAAATTGGCGAACAGCACGGTGAACCACAACCAGGCGGCGATCTGGCCCGTGAACGCAGCCTCGCCGGAACCGGTCGCGACGTCATGGACAAAGAAGAGCGTGACGACGGCGGATACGACCTCCGTCACGAAGATCACGGGGTTGCGCGCGAGCTGGCGCGGGTCGAGCTTGCGGAAGGCGTCGATTGAGGCCCGACGGATGATCGCGCTATCGAACAGGCCCAGGGAAGCTGCTTTCGAAGACATGTTCGAAACTCCAGTCAGAAGGTCTTGCCATCGAGCATCAGGAAGTGCTCGACGATTGGTCCGAGCGCGAGGCCCGGGAAATACTGCAGCAGGTAGAGGATGACGATCACGCCGAGCAGCAAGCCGACGAACAGCGGGCCATGCGTGGGGAAAGTGCCTGCGGAGGCCGGTGCCTTCTTCTTGGCTGCGAGCGCCCCGGCCATGGCGAGCACGGGAATCACATAGGCGAAGCGGCCGATGAACATGGCGAGGCCGAGCGTCGTATTGTACCAGAGCGTGTTGCCGCTGAGACCGCCAAACGCCGAGCCGTTGTTCGCATTCGTCGAGGCGAAGGCGTACAGCACTTCACTGAGACCGTGCGGACCTGCATTCCCGAGCGAATCCAGCCCCGTCTTCAGCATGACGGACGCCGCGGAGAAGCCGAGAACGCTGAGCGGGTAAATAAGCACCGCCAGCATCGCGAGCTTCATTTCCCGCGCTTCGATCTTCTTGCCGAGGTATTCCGGCGTGCGCCCGACCATCAGGCCTGCGACGAACACCGCGATGACCGCCACGACCAGGAAGCCGTATAGACCCGCGCCGTCGCCGCCCGGCGAGATGCAGCCGAGCAGCATGTTGAACAGCGGCACGAGACCGGCCAGCGGCAGGAACGAGTCGTGCATCGCATTGACCGCGCCGGTGCTGGTGCCCGTTGTCACAGCAGCGAAGAATGCGCTCATCGCCGATCCGAAGCGGACCTCCTTGCCTTCCATGTTGCCTAGGGAGGGATCGACGCCGAGAGCGGTCAACAGCGGGTTGCCACCGCCCTCGTAAAAGTAGGCGACGGCTACCCCGACCAGCAGGATGATGGCCATGGTCGCGAGAATCGCCTTGCCCTGCCGCACGTCGCCGACGACGCGACCGAATGCGAGCACGGAAGCGGTCGGAACGATCAAGATCGCCCAGATCTCCAGCATGTTGCTGAAGGCGTTCGGATTCTCGAACGGATGCGCGGCATTGGCGTTGAAGAAGCCGCCGCCGTTGGTGCCGAGATTCTTGATGAATTCCTGGCTGGCGACGGGCCCGAGCGAGATCGCCTGCTTGACGCCTTCGATCGTCGTCGCCTCGACCGAGCCGAGCAGCGTCTGCGGCACGCCGGCCGCGACGAGCACCAGCGCACCGACGACCGAAATGGGCATAAGAATGTAAAGCGTCGACCGCGTCAGATCGACCCAGAAATTGCCGACTGTGGCAGATTCCGAACACGCAAACGCGCGCACGAGCGCGAAGGCCATGGCAAGGCCGGTCGCCGCCGACACGAAGTTGTGGACGGTGAGCCCGAGCATCTGCACGAGATGGCTCATCGTCGTCTCGCCGCCGTAGTTCTGCCAGTTCGTATTGGTGATGAAGCTCATCGACGTGTTGAAGGCGAGATCCGGGGACACCGCGTCGAAGCCTTGTGGATTGAGCGGCAAGTAATTCTGAAGCCGCTGCAGCACATAGAGCGTGACGAAACCTGCGATCGAGAAGGCGATCATCGCGATCGTGTAGACATAGGCGCTTTGCTCCCGATCGGCGTTGACGCCAGACAGGCGGTAGAACCCGGCCTCGACCGGCTTCAGCACGGGAGTCAAGAACGTGCGCTCGCCCGCGAGAACGCGAGCAATGTAGACGCTGAGCGGGATCGCTGCAGCGAGAACGAGCGCGAGCACGATTGCGATCTGCAACCAGCCGGCAAGGGTCATGATGTTACGTCCGCAGGGATCGCCTGCGCCTCTTGGCTAGAGTTTTTCGGGATGAAGCAGCGTGAAGACCAGGTAGACGCCGAGACAGACGGCGACCGCCAGGCCGATGATGGGCTCGGCCATGGAAGGCTCCTTCAGAGATTTACGCAGAAAGCCGTATAGGCGACCAGCGCCGCGAACAGGATCACGGGACCAGCGAGAAAGACGACGTCGAGCATTTTGGCAGCTCCTCGTTTCGAGGAAGGAACAATCGTCCTGCGCGCCATAAACGTTCAATGCGCATTTTGATGCTGTCGCATAAAGAATGCATAAACACGAACCGCCGGTAACACTATGGCACGCTACTCAAGCTTGCGTTTTAGTTATGTGTTCTACTGGGTTATTCGTCCTGTTTTTCACCGCCGCCGCTCCTTGCGGCGGCGGTATTCGTCGCGACGATGGGTCACGGCCAGCCAATCGATACGAAAGCTATGACGACCGCAACCGCTGCGAAGCTGGAGAGCAGCTCGAGCGTTTTGGAGCTACTGTGGCGTACGATGTTCGGTGACATGGCGAGGACTCCTATGACCTGTCACGTAACGCCGATCGGCATCAAGGGTCTGTATGATTCTTTTACCTTTCGCATAAAGCCCGCATAAACAGAGCGACCCGAGCGCAGCCAGGAATTTCGCCCGGCGGCCATTTTACGCTGCCTTTACGCGACGCTCGCAAAATCGATCTCGATATTTAATGTGCGCATCGACAGCTTGTTGGAGGACGCCAAATCAGGGAGGTCCCGATGAGCAATCGATCTCACTTGCTGGTCGCACAGAAGCGTGCGCAATCGCTCCGGCTGCGTCGCTTCCGCGACAATCCAATCTCGCATCTTCCGACGCCGTTCGGCATGCTCTTCCGTCTGATTGTCACGATGAGCATCGCTGTCGCTTTGGCGATGATGATCAGTCATCTGGGGCCGCAGCTCGGCGCCTGATCTCTCTGTGGAGAACTGCCATGTCTGTCATCGATCAAAGTTGCCCCGTCCCTGCTTTTCTCATTGGGCAGGATAGTTGCGGCCGATGGGTCGTCCAGGACCGGCGTGGCCTTTGTGGCGGATTGTTTATCAATCGCGAGGAGGCGATCCGTTTTGCGATGTTGGAGAGCGGCCTCAAACCGCAGGCCGTGCTTATGGTGCCTGAGGGGCTCGAACTCAGTCTCGGTCCGGAGCAATCGGTGGAGCATCCCCATCTCAAGCGGAATGCAGCGTAACTGGAGCAGCGTGCTGCTCGTCGGAGATGACCCGGGTCTGCGGCGACTGGTCGGGGGCATCCTGCGCAGATGCCACCTGTCCGTTTTTGCGACCGAAGCACTGGAGCGAAGCCTGCTGGCGACGATCGAGGACAAGGCGGCAATCGCAATAGTCGACCTAGACGCGAAGGCGGCTCGAGCGCTTCCAGCAATAGAGATCCTGAAGCGCGATACTTCGCTCCCCATCGTTGTACTATCTTCGGCGTACACTCGCGCTTCACATGTCCTACGTGCGCTTGAAGCCGACGTCGACGACCTTATCCTGAAACCTTTCGAAGGTGAGGACTTCCGACAGCGCGTCTTTGCGGCCATCCGCCTGCGACTGAGAATGCGGGGCGAAAGCGCGACTTATGTCTGGAACGGATTGCGCATCGATATCGCTGCGCGTTCGGTCTGGCTGAACGGCGCGCAAGTCGATCTATCGGGAGCCGAATACGCGTTCCTCGAGACGCTGGTGCGCGGTGGCAGAAGAGTGGCCACCTGGAATCAACTCCTGAAAGCGATTGTGCCGTTCTCTCCCCGCGCGACGGAAAAGAGCATTCCAGGGTTGGTATGGCGGCTCCGTCGCAAGATAAAGGCGGGCGTCGGCGATCGGTCGTGTGTGCTCGTCGTGCGGGGCATTGGTTACCGCCTTGCCGATTTGATGCGAGGCAACTCCCAATGCTGAACCGCTCCTTCGACAACGGGCAGGCCCTCCGCGAAGCCCGAGCTCTGGTTCAGCAGTGCTGGACGCAGGGCGCCTTTGCGACGGACGGGGAAGGCAGGCCCTGCGGGGGCGCAGGACGCGGCGGCGTTTCGACGATTTCTCCGCTATTGCGGCGGACGATTTCGTCATAGCCGACCGCCTGACCCTGAAGCACCGCCAGGGCTGCCTTGCGGCGCTCGACCTCGCCGCCCTGTACCCCGCGCCGCTGATCATGCGTTCGCGTCAAACTGCGATCCCGGTCCGGCTGTGGGTGAGGCGCGCTACTCTCGGGTAAAAGTTTGGCGCAGCTCCATCCAGCCTCTCTGTCAGGCGGACACGCATCGAATCCGGCTGAGCCCGCTTTTTATCTTCAGGAGCGACGATGTCGCCGTGCAACTGCGCGCGATAAACCGCCGCGCGTCGGCGGCTTTCCCGCGGGCGACCGGCTCCGGCCGGCCGGACGCCGCGACACTCGAGACAGATGGACACATTCAAATACATATCATTCATCAAGGCGCGCGTTGGCAAACTTATTACCGAGTGCCCCATCGGCGCGGTCCGGTTCGGCCTTCACTTTCGAAACGTCGCGCGTTCCCGCCGATCGATATTTAGGAGCGCGAAATGAGATCGCTTTTCAGGGCATCGGTGGCCGCGGGCGCACTGGCATGCCTCGGGGGTATAGCGGCGTCCTCGGCCGAGAGCCTGCAGGACGTGATGAAGCGGCGCAATCTCACCGACAAGGACATACTCGCGGCGGCCAAGACCTACACGCCGACCGGCGGCCGCGACGAGTTCATCACCTTCTCGTCGGGCGGGCAATCCGGGCAGATCATCGTCTACGGCGTGCCGTCGATGCGCATCCTCAAGTATATCGGCGTCTTCACGCCCGAACCCTGGCAGGGCTTCGGCTACGATGACGAATCGAAGAAGATTCTCGACGCCGCCAAGATCGACGGGCGCGCCCCGAACTGGGGCGACACGCACCATCCGGCGCTGTCGGAAACGCAGGGCAAGCCGGACGGCGAGTTCCTGTTCATCAACGACAAGGCCAATCCGCGCATCGCCGTCATCTCGCTCAAGGATTTCGAGACGCGACAGATCGTCGTCAATCCGATCATGCAGTCCGAGCACGGCGGCGCCTTCGTCACGCCGAACTCCGATTACGTGATCGAGGCGGCGCAATATCCGGGCGTGCTCGGACGCGGCTATGCGCCGCTATCCGACTTCAACGAAAAGTTCCGCGGCGCGGTCACCTACTGGAAATTCGACCGCTCGAAGGGCCTGATCGACGAGACGAAATCCTTCTCGATCGAACTGCCGCCCTATACGCAGGATCTGTCCGACGCTGGCAAGGGCCTGTCGGACGGCTGGTCGTTCACCAATTCGTTCTGCGCCGAACGTTATGTCGGCGGCATTGAATCCGGCAAGCCGCCGTTCGAGGCGGGCTGCTCGGCCAACGACGCAGACTACCTGCACATTATCAACTGGAAGAAGGCGGCCGAACTGGTCGCGGCCGGCAAGGCCGCCAAGATCAACGGCCATGACGTGCTGCCGATGAAGACGGCCATCGACGAGGGCATCCTGTTCCTCATCGCCGAGCCAAAATCGCCGCACGGCGCCGACGTGACGCCCGACGGCAAGTTCATCATCGTCGGCGGCAAGCTCGACACCAACGTCTCCGTCTATTCGTGGGAGAAGATCAAGGCGGCCATCGACGCCAAGAAGTTCGCGTCGAAAGACCCCTACGGCATCCCCGTCCTCGACATGAAGGAGACGCTGCACAAGCAGGTTCAGCTGGGCCTCGGACCGCTGCACACGCAATTCGATTCCAAGCCCTGCATCGCCTACACCTCGCTCTACGTCGACAGCCAGGTCGCCAAGTACGACTATTGCGAGGGCAAGGTGCTCGACAAGATCTCGGTGCACTACAACATCGGCCACCTGATGGCGATGGAGGGCGACAGCGCCGCGCCGGCAGGCAAGTATCTCATCGCCCTCAACAAGCTCGCCATCGACCGCTTCAATCCGGTCGGACCGCTGCATCCGCAGAACCATCAGCTCATCGACATCTCCGGCGACAAGATGGAGCTCCTCTACGACATGCCGCTGCCGCTCGGCGAGCCTCACTATGCAGCCTCGATCGCCGCCAGCAAGCTGCAGCCGACGGTGCGCTACAAGTACGGCACCGACAGCCGCACCGAGCAGCCGAGCCCCTACGCGGTGCGTCCGGGATCGGAGAAGATCGTGCGTGAGCCGGGCAAGGTCGAGGTGTTCGGCACCGCGATCCGCTCGCACTTCACGCCCGAGATCGTCGAGGCCAACGAAGGCGACCAGATCATCTTCCACTGGACCAACGCCGAGCGCGCGGAAGACGAGACGCACGGTTTCGCGGTCTCGACTTATGTCGGCAACCTCAGCCTCGAGCCCGGCAAGACCGCGTCGGTCACCTTCAAGGCCGATCGGCCCGGCGCCTTCTCGTACTACTGCACCGAGTTCTGCTCGGCGCTGCATCTCGAGATGGAAGGCTATCTGATGGTCAAGCCGAAGGGCTTGGTCGAGCAGGCGGCCGTCAAGAAAACCGAGGGCGCGGTCTACACCAAGGCCGACTACGACAAGCAGTACAAGACCAACCTCGATACGCAGGCCGTCATCGACACGGTGGTCAAGTACATCCTGTCGACCAACTACAAGGATTTCCCGACGGTCGTGGCGCTGGTCGACGATGCGACCGACCAGCTCAACTTCATGAAGGACGCCCGCGCCAAGGCGGAAGAAGCCGCCAAGAAGGAAGACTGGCAGCAAGGCACCCTCTGGGCGAACCAGTGGTGGCAGTACCAGGTCAAGGCGGCCGACATCGGTCTGCGCGTGAAGACCTACCTCGAAGAGCACGGCGCCAAGACGGCGACCAAGTGAACGTATCGGGGATCGGCCGACTCCTGGCCGGTCTCCGTCGGCGGGGCGTTCCTGACGCGCCCCGCCGGCCTGATCTTCTCGACCGACCGCACGTCCGGCCGCCCGACGAAAACAGAGACCGTTTCGATATGACCGTACTGCGCATCATGTTCCTTGGCCTCGCCGCCGCGCTCGCGACGAACGGCATGGCCGCCGCCCAGACGACGCTCGACGGCAAGGCGCTCTATCGCACGAAAAGCTGCGTCGCCTGCCACGGCAAGGACGGCGGCAAGGCGATCCAGAATTTTCCCGATCTCGCCGGTCAGGACGCGAAATACCTGCTGGCGCAGATGAACGCGGTCGCCGACGGCTCGCGCGTCTCGGGCCCCGATGCGCGCGGCTACCCGCGCACGCAGGGCATGAAGGACATCATGCATCTGATCAATGCCGAGGAACGCGCGGCGATCGCCGACTTCCTGGCGAGCCAGCCGACGCCGAAGCCGCGCCCGCTCGAGCCAGCGCCCGACGCCGCGCGGCTCTCCGCAGGCAAGGACGCCTACCTCAAGGGCGGTTGCATCACCTGCCACGGCGCCGAAGGGCTGAAGCCGTTGCCTGCCTATCCGCTGCTGGCGGCGCAGAAGCGCGACTACATCACGCTGCAGATGACCGAAGTCCGTGACGGCATACGCAAGGGAGGACGAATCGCGGCGATGGTCCCGTTCGCCAAGAAGCTCGACGACCAGAAGATCGCGGCCATCGCGGACTATCTGTCGCAGATCGAGCGGCCGGCCAAGTGACGGCCCGGCGCGCGAACGCAATGTGCAGACTTGTGAGAAACGAGAGACGGAGACCGGCAATGAACAGATTCTTCCTTTCGGCCACGGCCAGCCTGCTGATGGCAGGCGTTGCGCTGGCCGCCGGCCCCGCCGTCGATCAGCAGAAGTTCGAAGCGAACAAGACGAAGAAGGAATGGATGAGCCAGGGCGGCGAACGCGAAGAGGCCCTGACGCTGAAGCCGAACAAGGAGAACGGCAAGGACGTCTACGAGGTCTGCTCGGCCTGTCACCAGCCCGAGGGCTGGGGTCTGCCGGACGGCACGTTCCCGCAGCTCGCCGGCCAGCACCGCACGGTCATCATCAAGCAACTCGCCGACATCCGCGACGGACATCGCGACAATCCGACCATGTATCCGTTCGCGCTGCCGTCGGAAATCGGCGGCACGCAGGCGATCGCCGACGTCTCGGAATATATCGCGATCCTGAAGATGAATCCGGAGAACGGCGTCGGAAAGGGCGACGATCTGGAGCTCGGCGCCAAGCTCTACGCTGACAATTGCGTGCGCTGCCATGGCAAGGAAGGCGAAGGCAACGCCGAGAAGTTCTATCCGCGCATCCAGGCGCAGCACTACGAATACCTGCTGCGGCAATACCGCTGGATCAAGGAAGGCAAGCGCCGCAACTCCAATCCGGAAATGGTCGAGCAGATCAAGAACTTCTCGGATCGCGACACGATGGCCGTGCTTGACTACGTGTCGCGCCTGAAGCCGCCGGCCGATCTTGTCGCGCCGAAGGGCTGGAAGAACCCGGACTTCAAGTGAGCCGCGGGCTCGCCGGTTCGACGCATTGAAGAAGTCGATGGCGCAGACAGCCGCGTCGCCTGACAAATGGCGGCGCAGCGGCGCGCGTCGTTATGAGGAACATGACCATGCATGAACCGCGGCGCGCCAAGTCGGGGCCTCTGCGCGGCCCGTCCAAGGCGGCGATCCTGTGCCGGCTCGCGGCGCTAGTCGCGCTGATCGCGCTCGGCGCCTCATTCTTCCAGCCGGCATGGTGGGTGGCGCTGACCGCTCCGAATTACCCCGCGCAAACGTTCCCCGACGGCGTGCGGATCAACTTCCACGTCAACCGCATCTCCAACGGCTGCGAGATCCGCAAGTCGACGGAGGTTGTCGAGAAGGAGGCGCTCGATTGCGTGCACGAGATGGACACGATCAACCATTTCGTCGGCATGTATCCGATCGCTTCGGGCGGCCCCGTCGAGAAGCTGCTGTCGCCCTTCCTGTTTGCGTTTCTCGGCGTGCTGATCATAGGCTTCGCGCTGCCGGGCCGGCGGCTGAGGCTCGGCGTGATGACGGCCGCCTTCGCGGGGATAGCGGTGTGGATGTCGCTGTCGCTGTTCGCGCCGAACGGCGTGCGCTATCTCGACAAGGGCTGGATCGTCGGCCTGGTCGACAGCCTGGGCCGCGCCGACGACGAAGCCAAGAACGAGAACCTGCATCCCGTCGTCCGCCAGCTCAGGGAATCGCTCGCCAAGAGCCATATCGGCGATACTGCGCCGCCGACGCTCGGCGCCGACGCGAGCAAGCAGCAGCTGATCGATCTGCTCAAGGTCGTCTACGAACAGAAGGCGCCCGCCAGTATTACCGACCCGACGCCGGCCTGGACCGGCCGCGGCATCGACGTGATGGCCTGGCACTACGAGGAGAGCCTGGGGCGCTGGTTCAACGAGCCAACGAAAAACGCGCATCTCGTGTCGATCATGCGGAACGTGCTCGTCATCGTCTATGCGCTCGTGCTCGTCGCCATGCTCGCGTTCCTGTGGCTCGCGCGCAATGCGCGGTCGCCGCTGTTCTATGCGCTCGGCCTCGCGCCGCTTATCCTGCCGGCCGCCTTCGTCGCCGAATACGCGGGATGGCTATGGTGGTACGGCCACAGCCTCAACGCCATGGGGGCCTTCACGCTGAAGCCGTTCATGCCGACCGTGTTCGGCGACGGCAAGGTCGCGCAGTTCACCACCCATTCCTATCCCTCCATCGGCTTCGCGCTGATGTGCGTGGTCGCCGCCGCCATGGCCGTGTCGATCCTCGCGCGTCGCGCAGCGCCGGATGCGCGGAGGGACTGACGCCATGCGCGCGCCGGGCCGTTTGCTACGCTGGACCAGGGCGGGCGCGCTGCTCGTCTCGGGCGCGACGGTCGTCGGCCTCGTCGCTTTCGCCTTCGGGCGGATGGCTGCCACATACGGCGTGTACGATCTGACGCGCGACGCCGGCTTCGCCGATCACCATCCGCCGCCGCCCGACCCGCGCTCGGAGGAGGAGATGGAAAGCCTGCGCCGCTTTCCGCCGGGCGCCGTCGCGTTGCAGCCGCTGATCGACGCAACGCCGACCGGCGGCGTGCTGCATCTGGCGCCCGCCGTCTACGCCGCGCCAGGGCTCGTCAAGCGCGCCATGCGGATCGAGGGCGAGCCCGGCGCGATCGTCGACGGCGGCGGAATCGGCTCGATCCTCACCGTGACGGCGGACGATGCGCAGGTGATCGGGTTGACGCTGCGCAATTCCGGCGAACGCCACGAATCGACGGACAGCGCGATCCGGCTGCGCGCCGCGCGCGGACTCTATCGCGACAACACGATCGAGGACTGCCTGTTCGGCTTCGATCTCAAGCAGGCCGACATGAACATCATCCGTCGCAACCGCATCACATCAAAGCCCTTGCCGGAGGCCCTGCGCGGCGATTCGATCCGCGTCTGGTACTCCAACGGCAACCGCATCGAGGACAACGACATTTCGCGCGTGCGCGACACCGTCGTCTGGTACGCCAAGGAGAACGTGTTCGCGGGCAATCGCATCCGCGACAGCCGCTACGGCGTGCATCTCATGTATTCGCATCGCAACCGGCTGACCGCCAACAGCGTGCTGTCCAGCACGGTCGGCATGTTCCTGATGTATTCCAACGACAACACGATCGTCGACAACGTCATCCGCGGCGGCCAGGGTCCATCCAGCATCGGCATCGGCTTCAAGGAGACTTCGCGCGCGCATGTCGAGCACAACGACATCTACGCCAATGCGCGCGGCCTCTATCTCGACGCCTCGCCCGACGATCCGGACGGCCCGAACGTCGTCGCGGCGAACAGGCTCGCCTATAACGGCGTCGCCGTCGCCTTCCACTCGACCGGCGAAGGCAGCGAGTTCGGCGGCAATTCCTTCGTCGGCAATCATTCGGTCGCGACGGTCTCCGGCGGCGGCTCGGCCGACCGCAACCGCTGGACGGGCAATTTCTGGGACGGCTACGACGGCTTCGACCGCAACCGTGACGGCGTCGGCGACACGCCGTATCGGGTGTGGAGTTGGGCGGACCGGCTGTGGATGGACGTGCCGGATGCGCAATTCTTTCGCTCCGCGCCGTCGCTCGAACTGATCGATCTTGTCGAGCGGCTGGGATCGCTGACCGAGCCGCGGCTCCTGCTGAACGATCCGGCGCCGCGCATCGCGCCCGCGCCGGACGCCGGCGCACTCGACCCTGTCGCTGTGGAGGCCCGAGGATGAGCGCCGACGCCGACGACTTCGACCCCCCTCCCCGCTCGCGCCGCGTCGACGAAGAGCGCCGGCGCTTCCTGCGCTCGGCCGGCGTCGGCGGCGCGGTGGCCTGCGCGGCCCTGCTTGGCCTCGTCGAGCACAGGACCGTCGTGGCCGCGCCGCGCCTACGCCCCCCCGGCGCGCTCGATGAGGAGGACTTTCTCGCCGCCTGCATCAAGTGCGGGCAATGCGTGCAGGTCTGCCCGGTCAACGCGATCCGGCTCGGCGACATCGACCAGTTTCTCGGCAATGGCGTGCCCTACATCGTCGCGCGCGCGCAGCCCTGCGATTTCTCCTGCGACGCCGTGCAATGCGTGCTCGCTTGCCCGACCGGCGCGCTCAGCCACCTGCTCGACAAGAAGGAGCAGAGCCGCATGGGCGTCGCCAAACTCGTCGCGCCCGACGCGTGCCTGGCGCGCAAGGGCGAGGGTTTCCGCGGCCTGGCGCGCGGCGAGGCGTTCAAGGGTCGCCTGCGCTACGCCGAGCAGGACCGCTGGAAGCCGCAGCCGGTGGCCGAGCACGAATATGACCTGACGCTCTGCGACCTGTGCGTGCGCCAGTGCCCAATCGAAAACGCCATCGCGCTCGCGCCCATGTCCGACGATCCGCGCGACATACGGCGCACGCCCGTCATCAAGGACGCCTGCGTCGGCTGCGGAGTGTGCGAGATGATCTGCCCGACCGACCCCGTCGCGATCCGCGTCGATATCCGCATCACGGGCCGAGAGATCAAGGGAGGCGCGGCATGAGTCTGCGTCTTCTGCGCCGCAAGCTGCGCGATCTGGCGCTGATGTTCGGCGCGCAACCGAAGCGCCCCGCGCCCGCGGACATGAGTGCGGAGGCGCGCGACCTGCTCGCCTTCAAGAAGACCCCGGCCGAGCGCAAGCGCCGCAAGGCGGCGATCGCCGAGGAACGCGCGGGCAAGCTTGGCTTTCCGAAATGGCGCGCGATGCGCTGGGCCTCGCTGTTCATCGTCAACGGACTGTTCGTCCTGTCCTACTGGCTCGACCTGCAGCTCGTGGAAGGCGCGCTGACCGCCTCGCGCGTGTTCGGCTTCCACTTCGCCGACCTCAATTCGGCGCTGCAGCTGATGATGGCGCACAAGCACGTCGTGCTCAATCTCGTGATTGGCGTGACCACGGTCCTGCTGATCTACGCGGTGATCGGCGGGCGCAATTTCTGCTCTTGGGTGTGCCCCTACCACTTCCTGTCCGAGATCGCGGAGATGCTGCATCTCAAGCTCGCGGACAAGCACTGGGTGAAGGATCACGAGCTCGACCGGCGCCTGCGCATCGTCATGTTCGTGGTCTTCGCCATTCTGGCCTTCGTCACCAGCTATCCGGTGTTCGAGTGGATTTCGCCGGTCGGCATTCTCTCGCGCGCCATCATCTACGGCACGACGCTCGGGCTCGCCTGGATCGCGGCGCTGCTGGTTGTCGAAATCTTCTGGTCGCGCCGCTTCTGGTGTCGCTACGTCTGTCCTGTCGGGCTCGGCTATGGGCTCGCCGGCGTGTCGGCGCCGGTGCGCGTCATGTACGACGCCAACCACTGCCTGCATGAGGGCAAGTGCCGCCAGGTGTGCCTGGTGCCGCACGTGCTCGACATGACCAAGCTCGGCTATGCGCGCGACGTGACGACGCCGATTGGGGCGGACTGCACGCGCTGCGCCATGTGCCTCGACGTCTGCCCAACCGGGGCGCTGACTTTCGATATTCTCGGCGTTACACGTCGAGGGGTGGACGACGAGGAGGAGGCGGAGCAGCCGGAATGATCGAGATCGACGGCCTGACGAAGAGTTTCGGCGCCGCGCGGGTTCTGGACGGGCTGACGCTCGCCGCTCCCTCGGGCCAGCGCATCGCGCTCGTCGGCTCCAACGGCGCGGGCAAGACCAGCCTGTTCCGCTGTCTGCTCGGCGAATACACGTTCTCCGGCCGCATCGCCGTCGATGGGCTCGATCCGCGGCGCGACCGCGCGAAGCTGCTGCGCATGATCGGCTTCGTGCCGCAGATCGCCCCCCGCCTCGAAATGCCGGTCGGCTCCTTCGTGCGCTACGTCGCGGACGTGTCGGGCGCGACGGTGGAGGCGATCGAGAAGGTGGCCGACGCGCTCGGGCTGAAGCTCGCGCCGATCCGCAGTCGCGCCTTCGTGCGCCTGTCGGGCGGCATGAAGCAGAAACTGATGATCGCGCTCGCGCTCGGCCGTCCGACGCGGCTGCTGATCCTCGACGAGCCCGCCGCCAATCTCGACCCGGCGGCGCGCGCCGCCTTCTTCGGCCTGCTCGCCGAGCGCGAACGCTCGACCGCGATGATCGTGTCGAGCCACCGCCTCGACGAGATCGCGCCGCTGGTCGATCGCGTCGTCGAGCTGGACTCCGGCCGCATCGTGCTCGACGACACGGTCGCCGACGCCGGCGCGCTCGGCTCGCGCTTTTTCGCGCGGATCGAGACCGCGCGCGCCGAGGACAGTTTCTCGCGCGCCGCCCGCGAATGGCGGCTCGCCGAAGGGCCGGAGCGCGTCTGGACCGGCGCGGTCGCCGGGCCGGATCGCCTGCGCTTCCTCGGCTTCGTCGCACGGCACGCGGGCCTCGTCGCGGGCGTCGAGTTACGCGAACAATCGAGTGAAGGAGCGCCTGATGATTCCGCGCGCGTCTGACAGCGCGCTGCGCCCGAGCCGGCGCGGTTTTGTCTGCATCGGTCTTAGCGCTTGCGCGGCCGCGCTTGTAGGTTGCGCCGACAAGACGCCCGGCCCGCGCGCGATCCGGCTCGGCCGCGAAGCCTGCCAGAATTGTGGCATGACCATCGCCGATCTGCGCTGGACCGCCGAAATCTGGGATCGCGACGACGGCCGCGTGCGGGTCTACGATGACTTCGGCTGCGCGGCGCTCGACGCCGTCGCGCGCAAGGAACTGGACCGCGCCGACCTTCTGATCTGGGCGGCCGACGAGACCGAACCGACGCGCTGGCTCGACGCGCGCACCGCGCATTTCCGCGCGGGCGGCGCGACGCCGATGGGTCACGGCCATGCGGCGGGCCCGGCCGTCGGCCATCCGCTCGATTATGCGGCGGCGGTGGCGGCGATCCGCGCGCGCGCGCTGTGCGACACGCCGGCAAGAGGCGCATGATGCGCGACACGATCCACACCGCCGCCGACAATATTGTGCGCGAAGGCCGCTCGGGCTTCGTCGCGACCTTCCAGCTCGAGATCGCGCAGGCGCTGCGCGCGAAATGGTTCGCAGCCTATGCGTTCGTCTTCTTCGGGCTCGTCGGCGTTCTGCTCGTCTTCGGCCTCACCGAGAGCCGCGTGCTCGGCTTCACCGGCTTATCGCGCACGCTCGTCGCCTACATCCAGCTCACTATGGCGATCCTGCCGATCTTCGTGCTGATCACCACGGTGCGCGCGCTGACCGGCGATCGCGAGGCCGGCGTGTTCGAATACGTGCTCGGCCTGCCGGTGCGTCTGGACGCGTGGTATGCGGGCCGCTTCTGCGCGCGCTACGTGCTCGCCGCCGCGCCCGTCGTCGGCGCGCTCGCCGCGGCCGTGCTCTACGGGGTCGCGCGCGGCGTCGCCGTGCCATGGGAGCAGCTCGGCTTCGACATTGGCATGCTGCTAGCGATGATCCTGACCTTCGTCGGCATCGGCTTCTTCATCGCCTCCGTGTCCGCCTCTGTCGACATGGCGCAGACCGCGGCCTTCCTGCTGTGGCTCGTCCTCATCCTGGGCCTCGACCTGCTGCTGCTCGGCGTCCTCATCCGCGACCGCATGCCGATCGAGGGCGTCGTCGCCATCGCGCTGCTCAATCCGCTGCAGGTGTTCCGCATCGGCTCGATGGTGCTGTTCGACCCGCAACTTATCCTTCTCGGGTCTACCGCCTATGCGGTGTTCGACGTTTTCGGCCGTACGGGTTTCATGATCTGGTCGCTGGTCTACCCTGCGGCGCTGGGGCTGGGGTCAGCGTTGGCCGGCTATTTCGTGTTCCGGCGGGGAGACCTGTTGTGAACGCTGCCGCCTCTCTTTCGCCGATCGGGATCTGGATCCACGGCGCGCGCCCGCAGACGCTCGTGCTGTCGCTGACCCCGATCATCGTCGGCGTCGCCTATTCCTTCGCCGTTTTCCACCACGTCGACATCGTTCCCGTCCTGGCCGCGACGCTGTCGGCCGTCGCGATCCAGATCGCCACCAATCTCGCCAACGATTCCGCCGACGGCGGGCGCGGCGCGGACGGCGCCGAGCGGCTCGGTCCGCTGCGGTTGGTCGGCGCCGGCCTGATGTCGGCGGCGCGCGTGCGGCGCGGCGCGCTCGTCGCGACGCTCGTCGCCGCGCTCGCTGGCCTCGTCGTCGTCGCCTACGGCGGTGCGCCGATCCTCGCCGTCGGCGTCGCCTCGCTGATCGCCGCCTGGTCCTACTCGTATGGCCCCGCGCCGATCTCGGCCTCGCCGCTCGGCGAGGTCTTCGTTATCCTGTTCTTCGGCGTCGCGGCGACGGCGGGCATCGTGTGGCTCGCGGTCGGCGCGATCGACGCGACGGCGCTGCTGCTCGGCGTCGCGCTCGGCCTGCCAGCTGCAGCCGTGCTCACTGTCAACAACCATCGCGACCGCGCGCAGGACGCGACGTCCGGACGGCGCACGCTCGCCATTCTGCTCGGCGCGCGACGCACGGCGTTTCTCTACACGGCCGAGCTTGCCGCCGCCACGTTGCTGGCCGGCGCGGCGCTCTGGCCTTTGTCGCGAGCGGCGGGCGTCATTGCGGCTGGCGGGCTCGCCGTCGCGCTGGTGCGCGGTCATTTCCTCGCGCAGACCCCGATCTCGCGCGCCATGAACCGGCAGCTCAGCGCCACCGTGCGCTTCCAGATCGGGCTCGCGCTGGCGATCGTCGGGCTGTTGCTGAGCCTGCCGCGATGATACGCGTGGCGCTCGCCCTGCTGCTCGCGCTCGCGGCGGGGCCGGCGCCGGCCGTCGAATTTAAGGCGTCTACGCCCACGCCCATGGTCTTCGCGGTGCGCGACCGCGACGGCGGCGTGCACGCGGGCGCCGAATTGCGCGCCCGCATCACGCTGGTCCATTTCTGGGCGACGTGGTGCCTGCCCTGCCGCGAGGAGCTGCCGGCGCTGAAATCGCTGCAGGACGACATGCGCGGCGCGGGCGTGCGCGTCGCCGCGATCTCCATCGACCGCCTCGGCTGGGGCGCGATCGACCGCACGATCGCTGCGCTCGACGTCGGCGGGCTGGCGATCTACCACGACCTCGACCGCGAGGCGGCGAAGGCCTTGCGCGTGGAAACCCTGCCGACGACGATCCTGATGGACGCGGATGGGCAGGAAATCGCGCGCCTCAACGGACAAGGCGACTGGCGCGACCCGGCCCTGCGCCGCGCAATCCTGGCGCGCGCGGGCAAGTGAGCGGCGCTGTCGTCCCGGATCAGCCGCAAGCGGAGGTTGCGGACAGGAGGGATGGGCAGGGAACCGTCATTGACAGAGGCGGCCCGGACTGGCTGCTTGCGATGTAGTTCGACATTCGGCATCGTTGTCGAGAAAGCGACCGAGAGAATACCATGCTTACGAAACACGGCATTCAAGTGTGGTGGCGTAAATGGACAATCGACAGGCCGGCCGACTTCGGCGACTGGCTTTGGCAAACGTTCGTCGTCGATTTTGCGAACTTCCTGAACGATCTGACGTTCTTCCAAGCGATCAGGCTGTTCGCGATATTTCTCCTTGTCGCGGCCTTCTCCCTGAGCCTGCCGATAGAGCTTTCGATTTTGCTTGCGGGCGACACCATCATGTATATTGAGCTTGCAACAATCGCTGCGCTTCTTTCCGCCAGCGTTCGGGTTCTGACTTTCCTGCGCTATATCGCAGAAACTTTCAGGCGCGCCGTCTCCCCGTCGGCGGCCACCATCAGAAGATATGCGTTTACGTTTCGCGCCTCCCGTAGCCGCCGCAGGAAGCGACTGTCTCTGACGAGCAGACGCCAAGAAGAGCCGAAAGACGGTCGTCCGGCCTTTGGTTGGGGCGGAGCCGCCGCCTACGCCTGATCACGGCCGGTGTCGCTCGGCATCGGCGGCTGATAAGCGATGCGGCGGCAATGTCCGCTATCATGAATAGCGGACATTGAGCGCGCCTCCGACGAACGGCGGCAAGCGGTCGATAGCTTCCATTGCGCCCCATTCGGAAACCGGACGCTCGCGGACCGAGCCCGATCGCCCTGCCCTGCATCACGCGGGCTTGCGCGCGGTGTGGATCGCCGCGATGCCGAACGAGCAATTGCGCCAGCCGACGTCGACCAGGCCGGCGCGTGCGATCATCGTGGCGAATTCGTCCTGGTCTGGAAAGCGGTGGATGGATTCGACAAGGTAGCGATAGGCCGCGCGCCGACCGGAGACCGCCGCGCCGAGAACCGGGATCGCCGTGCGCGACCACAGGCCGTAGAATGGTCGCAACCACGCGTCGGGCGTCGAGAATTCAAGACACAGGAAGCGTCCGCGGGGCTTCAGCACGCGCGCGATCTCGGCGAGCGCGTCGTCGATCCGTGTGACGTTGCGAATGCCGAAGGCGACGGTCAGCAGATCGACGGACGCGTCGGCGAACGGAAGCCGCTCGCCTTCCGCGGCGATCCATCCGACGTTTCGGGCGCCGACGCGCCGCCGGCCGACCGCCATCATCTCGGCCGAGGGATCGACGGCCGCCACGCGCGCGCCGCGCTGCGCCAGGGCGATCGCGATATCGCCCGTGCCGCCCGCGAGGTCGACGGCGAAATCATCGGGCGCGGGCGCGGCGAGGTCGACGAAGGCAGACTTCCACAGGCGATGCACGCCCATGCTCATGAGGTCGTTCATGAGATCGTAGCGCGGCGCCACTTCGCGAAACGTCCGCCGGATCAGGCGGCGGCGTTCGTCCGCGCCGACGTCGACGGCGCCGAAGCTGCGCGAGAGTCGTTGGCCCCGGTCCATGTCAGTTCGACAGCATGCTCGAGCGGATGCGGTTCGCCAGCACGCGGCCATCGAGGTCGTGCGGATAGCGGCCGATGATCGAGCCGGAGGGATCGACGAGGAAGATGATCGCCGTATGGTCGATCAGATAGGCGTCGCGTTCCTTCGTCTCGACGCGCTTCACGGTCAAGCGCCATTCCCTGCCCAGCCGCTCGAGCTGTTCGGGGCTCGGCGACAGGCCGACGAAGCGCGGGCCAAAATACGCGACATAGTCGGCGACGACCTTCGGCGTGTCGCGCTCCGGATCGACGGTGACGAAAACCGGCGTGATGCGCTCGCCGATCGCGCCGAGTTCGCCGAGGGCCAGCGCCATGGTCTGCAGCGACACCGGGCAGACGTCGGGACAGCGCGTGTAGCCGAAATAGACGAGACGCCAGCCGCCGATCTCGCCGGGCGCCGCCTCACGGCCGTCCTGGCGCAGTCCGTAGAGCTCGGCTGCGTTCGCGGCGAGAGGAGCAAGCATGGCGAGGCCGCAGGCCAGCGCGTCGCGGCGGCCGAACATCGGTATCTGCGGTTTGCGCAATTGTCTGCTCCTTCGTCCCGGCCGCGCGTCCCGGCGCGGACACGTGGCGCGCACGGGCGCATCCGATCCTTGACCTTCGATAAGCGCGCAGGCCTCGCGCAATGATCGCGTTGCCCAAAAGGATCGGAGGCCGAACATTCTATCGGTCAAGCTCGTCAAGGAGGACACACGGCATGGTCGATCTTGGCCGCTGATCTACATTGCATGACGGCTTATCGAGAGACCGGATCGAGCCAAGTACGTACAGTCGGCGGGAGGAACGCGCCCGGACGAGGCGCATCGGAGGAACTGCATGACCGAATTTCTGTCGCCCGAAGAGCTGGTCGCGCGCGTTCCGTCCGGATGCAAGCTGGGCTTGGCGCCCGACGACAACGGCGCCAGTCCGGCGGTCGCTCGGCTCCTCATTGAGCGCGGAATCGGGAACCTTCACATCGTCTGCGCACCGATCGGCGGAATGCAGGTCGACGTGTTGATCGGGGCCGGCGCGGTGAAGACGGTCGAGACCAGCGCCGTCAGCCTCGGCGAGATCGGCGGCGCGCCATGTTTCAACCGGGCTGTAAAGTCTGGTGCGGTTCGCATCCTGGACGCAACGTGCCCGGCGGTCTTTGCCGGGCTCGTGGCTGCTCAAAAGGGTATCCCCTTCATGCCGATCCGCGGCATCATCGGCAGCGACATCCTCGAGAACCGGCCCGATTGGACGATCATCTCCAATCCGTTCGACAAGGGCGACAAACTGGTGGCCGTCTCCGCGATCCAGCCCGACATCTCACTGATTCATGCGCCCGAAGCCGATCGGTTCGGAAATGTCCGCCTCGGCCGACGCCGCGAGTTGATGTTGCTTGCCTACGCCTCGAAGCAGACTTTCGTCACCGTCGAGAAGATCTCGGATACGTCGCTGCTCGAAGACGAGCGGCTCGCGGCGGGGGTGCTGCCCGCGATGTATGTGAACGCGATCGCGGAACTCAAGAACGGAGCGTGGCCCACTGGGCTTTACGCGGAATATCCGCCGGACAATGCCGAGATTGCGCGCTACGCGCAGCTCGCGAGATCCGAACAGGGGCTGCAGGAATATCTGCACGGCAGCCGGAGCGCCGCGTAATGTCGGAGTGCACGAGCAAGGAGCTTCTGATCTACACCATCGCCGGTCTGCTCAAGGGCGTCCGACGCATCGCGGTCGGGATGTCGTCGCCGATGCCGGCGGCCGGCGCCATGCTGCATCGCGCCCTCGAACGGCAAGCGGGCGGCGAGCCCGTCCAGATATCGATCCTGGGCTCGGTCAAGCACAATTGGTTTACCGGCGGCTCCGAGGAATTGTTCGACTGCGCCGCGCAAGGACGTCTGGACGCGTTCTTTCTGGGCGGCGGACAGATCGACGGGCGCGGCAATGTCAATCTGGTGGGCGCGGGCGCCTATCCGCAGACCGAGGTTCGCTGGCCCGGCTCCTACGGATCGGCCTATCTCTACTTCCTCATCCCCCGCGTGATCCTGTTTCGGGAGGAGCACAGCCCGCGCGTGCTGGTCGACAAAGTCGATTTTATTTCGGCCCCCGGGACGAGCGACGCCGGTCTTTATCGCAAGGGCGGTCCGCACGCGCTGCTGACCAACGCCGCTCTGTTTTCCTTCGATCGCGAGGGCGGCCGTTTCCGCCTCGAGAGCGTGCATCCCGGCGTTGCTGCGGAGAAGGTTCGCGAAATGACCGGCTTCGATTACGAAAATGTGGAATGCTCAGCGACGACGCCGCTGCCGGATGCAGCCACGCTCCACCTGATGCGCACTGAGATTCGAGAGCAGCTCAGCGAGACTTACCCGCATTTTGCGGCCAATTTGCCCAAGGCGGCCTGACCACCAGCCAGAACGGTCGTCAGGTCTGCCGATGCTCGCCGCGCATGTAGCCCTGCGGGCTCACACCGAGCGTGGTGCGGAACGCGTAGATGAACGCAGATGGAGAGCCATAGCCGAGCTCCATCGCGATGCTCGTGATGTTCATGCCGCCGCCCAGGAGTTCGATTGCCTTGAAGAGGCGCATCCGGTGACGCCAGGAACGCAAGCTCATGCCGACTTCAGCCTCGAAGCGGCGCGTCAGCGTGCGGGAGGACATCCCAAGTTCGCGGCCCCAATCCTCTGCCGTGCGAGCATCGGCAGGATCGCGGTACAGCGCCTCGCACATTCGGGTGAGTGTCGCGCTGCCCGGCCAAGGCAACGCGGCTGAAATGGGCTTGGCGCGCGAGAGCTGATCGATAACCAGCTGCGTTACCCGATCACTGTAACCCTCGTGGTCCTTTTTTCCGCCCAGAGCGACGACCTCGCCGATCAGGGCGCGTAAAAGGGGACCTACCGAAAACACCGTGGCTTCACGAGGCAATCCCGCCGCGATCTCGCGCGCGATCCAGAGGCTACGGAATTCCGCGCCGAACAGCGATCCCACACGATGTGTCACGCCGGTCGGAAGCCAGACAGCTTGTTCTGGAGAGATCACAAAGGAGCGACCGGTCACGCCGACCGCAAGCGCTCCTGTGATTGCATAGACCAGCTGCCCCCAGTCATGGGCATGATCGGGAAAGTAGCTGCGCGGGGCCAACGTCTGCGCCCGCATCGTGAGAGGATCGGGGGCTTTTGCGTCCGGCGGCGCAGTCAGGATGGTCCAATCCAGCATGATCGACGTCTCTGTCCGCTATTCTACACGGATCGTCCTCTAATCGAAAGACGGACAGGCGAGGGACCGCTATCAATGACGTCCACCGGGCCGGCAAACGAAGCGCGGCCGAGCTTCAGCAACAATTCGGAACAACGCCGATATGGCCGACTTCGACACGCACGGGCTCCCTATTTCCTCCAGTTCCGCTGAAGCTGCAGAGCGCTATCGCGAGGGCGTCACGTTGATGCTGGCGGGATGGCCAGGCGCCGCGGAGGCGCTTGACGCCGCCGTCGCCGCAGACCCGGATTTCCCTCTCGCGCACGCGGCCCGCGCGCGGTTACATGCCATACGAGCAGAAGCAGCGCTGGCGCGCACCTGCATTGCTGCGGCGCAGGCGAAGGTCGGCGACAGCGGAGATGAGCGGGAAAGAAGCCACGTCAACGTCCTGGCGCGAACTATCCTGGGGCCGCCGCGCGACTCCATCCCGGTCGCGCTGGAGCACATCGAGCGCTGGCCCAGAGATGCGGTGATTTTCTCGCTTCCCATGGGAGCTTTCGGCCTTTTCGCCTTCTCCGGAATGCGGAACCATGATCAGGCGCGGGTGGATCTCTGCGAACGATACGCGGCTTCCTTTGCGGCTGACGATTGGTGGTTTCTCACCCACCACGGTTGGTCGCTGGCCGAGAACCGTGAGGTGGCGCGGGGTCGTGGGATGCTTGAACGCGCCTACGCGCTGCGGCGTGAGAACGCAAACACGGTGCACGCGCTCGCGCACGCCATGTTCGAGGGCGGCGATGGGGAAGCGGCAAGGCGCTGCGCTGTCCCGTCAACGAAATGTTCGGCCAGACCGAATGCAACCTCGTGCTTTGCTCCAACGGAAACGTCATGGACCTGAAGCCCGGCTCGCTCGGCCGCGCGGTCCCCGGCCATATCGCGGGAATCGTCGACGACAGTGGAGAACCCTTGCCGTCAGGCGTGATCGGAAATCTGGCTTTCCGCGCTCCTGATCCCGTCATGATGCTGGAATATTGGCAGGACCCGATCGCCACGCGCGAGAAATTCGCGAAGGGCTGGTTGATCACAGGCGATCTCGCCCAATGCGACGAGGACGGCTATTTCTGGTTTCGTGGACGCGCCGACGACGTCATCACCAGCGCGGGCTATCGCATCGGCCCGTCCGAGATCGAGGATACGCTGGGCCGCCATCCCGCCGTGGTCATGGCGGCCGTCATCGGCGCGCCAGACCCCGTGCGCACGGAATCGATCAAGGCGTTCATCGTTCTGAAAGGCGATGCGGAGCCGAGCGCGGCGCTGATGGAGGATATTCGCGATTTTGTCCGCCGACGTCTGGCAAGGCATGAAGTTCCTCACGCCATCGAATTCGTCCCGGAGCTGCCGATGACGACGACAGGAAAGATTCTGCGTCGGCAATTGCGGGAGGCCGAACGAGGCCGGAGTGCGGCAGCTTCCTGAGCCAGCCCCGTCGCGGGATTCCATTCTATGAAAAATACAATTTGGCGTGGAGTTTCGACGCAAGATAACCGGAATAGGTCGATCACTTCCCTGTCCGTGTCAGATCGAGAACTCCAGGCGTCTCACGCCGGACTGGTGTTGTTGTCCGGTGGATCATCAGATCATCACCGAGCCGCCGTCGACCGCCAAAGTTTGGCCCGTCATGAAATCGCTATCGGTGGAAGCGAGAAAGAGCAACGCGCCGAGTAGATCTTCGGGGAGCGCATCGCGCCGGATCGCACGGCTGACGAGATTGGCGGCATATGTGGCGCCGGACCAATCGGCATTGTTGCGGGTATTCTCACTCATGGTGAGGCCTGGCGCGATGCAATTGACGCGGATGCCGTCGCCGTCGAGCTCGCGTGCCATGGCGCGGGTCATCGAGATCACGGCGCCCTTGCTGGCGACGTAATGCAGAAGGTTCGGCAAACCCTTGATTGCGGCGCCGGAGGCGATGTTGATCACTTTACCGTAACCGTTGCGGCGCATAGTTGGGTCATCCGAACGGCGGGCGGAAGCAATCGCTCCATCGCTACACGGAATCCATCTTCCGCCCGCATCATGAAGAACCCTGCGCCCGGCGCAGTGCTCCAGCGGCCGAATGGCGAAGCCTACCAGCGCCGCCATGGGGATAGTGTTAAGCTGAGCCGACATTCGCCACATGCCTTGAAGGGCATCGACCGCATATTCAGCTACGGGGATTGTTGCGTCGCGCTCTCGGAGCATGCGCTTCTAAGAACATCGGCAGCCGCGTCTTGAGCTGATCGCAAGGATGGAAAATGCAAACCGTCGATAGCGGCGAGCATTGCGCTTGCGCCGATGAAATAGCACCCATCGTCTTCGTGCCAGACAATGCCGACGGGATGGCCATCGACTTCAACGAAGCTTGTCGTCAGCATACTCGCTCCCGATTCAGACGAAGGGGCCGCGCGGATCGTCTCCACCACCTCGCCGGGCAGGCAATAGAGGGCGAAGAGTGCGGCGAGCGCGCGGCGCGCCGCCTAGAAAAACTTCTGTCTCGTCACGTCGCTCGCCTCAGTTCAGCGCTTCGCCTTTAACCGTGATGCGATGGAGCAGGCGTCGCTGGCCGGCGTAGTCGTTGAGGGCGAGATGCCAGGTGGAGCGATTGTCCCAGATGGCGAGCGAGCCAGCCGCCCACTGGAACCGATGCGAAAATTCCGGGCGCGCGATCTGGCTATACAGATAATTCAGCAGCGATGCGGATTCCTGCGCGGTCCAACCGTCAAACCGCAGCGTGAAGCCCGGATTGACGTAGATGCCCTTGCGGCCGGTGCGCGCATTGCGCAGCGCGACCGGATGAACGGCGTCCTGCGTGGCGAGCTCGGGGTTGAGAATGCGGCCACGCAGATCGACGGACGCGTCGATATTGCCGCCGCGCCCGAACACATGCCGGCTGGAGTGCACGGCGGACAGCCCTTCGAGCGTCTTCTGCAGCGCGGGCGAAAGGCTTTCGAAAGCCGCCTCGACGCTGGCGAAGATCGTGTCGCCGCCGATCTCGGGAACTTCGCGCGCATAAAGAAGGGAAGCCTTGGCGGGGATCTGGTCATAGCTGTGGTCCGTATGCCAGCCGCCGCCGATATTGGCTTTCTGGCCGGCTTCCTTCCGCACTTCAGCGATCTGCGGATAGCCATCCACCGCCTTGAAGAAGCGATTGACCTCGATCTCGCCGAGGCGCTCCGCAAGAGCGATATGCGCCCTGGGATCGAGCTCCTGGTTGCGAAAGAAGAGGACGCCATGGCGGGCGAGCGCCTCTTCGAGTTCGCCGACAGCCGCCGCGCTCAGGGGACGCGACAGATCTATCTCCTCGATATAGGCGCCGACATGCGGCGACGCGCGCCGGGCCACGAAGGCGGCATAGTCTTCATGCGCGTGGGCGATGGAAACAGGCGCCGCGACGGCCCCGTAGGCTTGCAATGTGGCGCTCATGTCAGATCCTCTGTGTCCGCAGATCGATGATCGTCTGCCTGTTGTCGTCGGCGCGACGCGGCGATTCCGGCAGTCCGGCTACCGCGCGCACTTCGAGCGCGCTCCAGCCGATCCTGTCGTAGCCGCCCTGCGCATAGACGAGCGCGCATTGGTCCTCGCGCACGCGCGTCTCCACGACGCGCGCCGTCACTATGGCGTGGGAGTGCCGCTCGATCGTTTCTTCGATCTCGCATACGAAGGAGACGAGGGAATCGACGAGCACGGGGGGGCCGCCCGCATCCTGCCGCCAGTCGCCTTCGGCGAAACGCGCGGCGCCCTTCTGGCCGCCGCGCCCCGCGAAACTGTCGGCCACTATTTCCTGCGCTCCTGAAAGGATGTTCACCGACACGGCTGCGCCCGCCTGCAAAGCCGGGCGCGCGGATGACGTCTTGTTTACGCAGAACAGCAACGTCGGTGGATCGGCCGCGAGCGAAACGACGGAGGTCGCGGTCAAGCCGTTGCGCGCCGCGCCCTCGCCCAGCGCGATGACGCACACGCCATGCGCGAGCGACCGCATGCCGGAGCGAAATGCATCGCGCTCCGGCGGCGCCGGCGGCCCGGACGTCACGACTGCCTCCATGGTCTGCGCCGCCATGTCAGGCCGCAGCCTGAAGCCGCGCGGCGGAGAGCGCGCTGTCGAGATCGGCGAGAATGTCCTCGATATGCTCGATGCCGATCGACAGACGCACATAGCCGTCCGAAACGCCGGTCGCCAGCTGGTCTTCCGCCGACAATTGGGAATGCGTCGTGCTGGCCGGATGAATCGCAAGCGAGCGCGAGTCGCCGATGTTGGCGACGTGGTAGAGCAGTTTCAGATTGTCGATGAACTTGCGGCCGGCCGCCCGGCCTCCCGCCAGCTCGAAGCCGACGAGACCGCCGTATCCGCCTTTCAGGTAGGCGTCGGCGCGGCGGCGCGCCTCGCCCGTCTGCAGCGACGGATGAATGACGCTGCGGATCTCCGGGCGCTTCGCAAGCCAGGCGGCGACGGCGGTCGCATTTTGGGCGTGCCGCTCGATCCGCAACGGCAAGGTCTCGATTCCCTGCAGCAGCAGAAAGGCGTTGAAGGGTGAAAGCGCGGCGCCGACGTCGCGCAGCAGGGTGACGCGCGCGCGAATGATGTAGGCGATGGGGCCAAGCGGCTTGACCGCCTGCGTCCAGACCGCGCCGTGGTAGGAGGGATCGGGCGTATTGAGCGCGGGCTGGCGCTCCGGGAATTGTTCCCAGTCGAACTTGCCGCTGTCGACGATCAGGCCGCCAATCGAATTGCCGTGGCCGCCGAGATATTTCGTCGCGGAATAGACGACAATGGCCGCGCCGTGCTCGATCGGGCGCGACAGCAGCGGCGCGGCCGTATTGTCGACGATCAGCGGAATGCCGAAGTCGCGGCCGATGGAGGCGACCTCGGAAACAGGGAAGACCTGCAGCTTCGGATTGGGGAGTGTTTCCGCGTAATACGCCCGCGTCCGGTCGTCCGTCGCGCGGCGGAAATTCTCGGGGTCCGAGGGGTCGACGAAGCGCGCCTCGATTCCCTGATCCCGGAGCGTATTGGCGAAAAGGTTCCAGGTCCCGCCATAGAGGTCCGTGGAGCTGACGATATTGTCGCCGGCGCGCGCCAACGTCTGGATGGCGAAGGCGGACGCCGCCTGCCCCGAGGCGAGGGCCAGCGCAGCGACGCCGCCCTCGAGCGCCGCGACGCGCTTTTCCAGCACGTCGACGGTCGGATTTCCGATACGCGTATAGATATTGCCCAGCTCTTTCAGAGCGAAGAGATTGGCGGCGTGCTCGGTGTCGTTGAACTGGTAGGACGTCGTCTGGTAGATCGGCACCGCGACTGCGCCCGTCGTCGGGTCGGCCCGCCAGCCAGCATGCAGGGCGAGCGTTTCGGGGCGTTGCGCATCGATGCTCATGATCGCTCCATCGGTTCGTTTCTGGAGCCCGAATGTCATCATGTATGATCCTAATAGTCGATAATTCAGATGTACTAACTTTCACGACGCCAACGCAGTTTTGTTCCCTTTGCAGCGAACGCGGGACAACAAACTTTCCCGACGTCGTCTGGACCCCGCGAGATGGTTCGGATCGTCCGGGTGTCGCAGCGCTCTTGGGAAGAAATACTGCTCTTTCCGGCCATTTGTAGAAGCAGCATTCTGGCCTTCCGCCAGGCAAAGGCGCATTCCTGCCAAATTTCAGGAATCTCTCATTTTCAGATGCTTCCAACAGAATTCGGATGTTAGATCGGGATGAAACCCCGCTTTGCCGGACACGCCCATGCGGATTGCCGAAACGCTCAGGAACTGGATCGCTTCGATCGCGGCCGCTCTTTCCGATCATGCGCTCTGGAATCACGAGCCGCTACCGCTCGATGAAGCGACGCGCGCCGCCTATCTCGACGACATCATCTATCTCGCCCTGATCATGCCTCACGCATGATCCGAAATATGTCTATTCGATCTATAGATTTTTTGGAGATATTCATGCTCGCCTGGTTCGAAGACAACGTCCATTCGATCGGCCGCACGCCGCTCGTGCGCCTCAACCGTGTGATCGACGGCGCGAAGGCTGTCATGCTTGCGAAGATAGAGCGCCGCAAGCTCCTGATCGCTTTCGGCGCCAGGCTCGTCCTCACCGCGGGGGCGAAGGGCATGTCGGGCGCGATCGCCCGGGCGGAAGAACGCTATTTGTCATCCGTTCTGTTCGAAGGCTTGTTCGACGCGCGGGGCATTGCCGCGTGAGGGCGCATACCGAGGTACAGGCGAGCGGCGGCGCGACATGGCGACTGGATGTCATCGCGGCGGAGCTGAAAGGGCTTCGCGCGATCTCGCAGAAGCGCCGCTATCGTGGCCGTCCCCTGCCGGAAATGCCTTCGCGCGAGGCAGTCGCGCGCATCGTCGAAGATTTCGTCGGCGCGCTCTACCCGCGCCATTTCGGACCCGCGGCCCTGCGGCCGGACGCGATAGAGGAATACGTCGGCGCGACGATTGATCGCGCGCTGCGCGCCTTGTTGCAGCAGGTCCGCCGCGAGTTGCATCTCGCCGAGGTGGTCGAAGGCCGCGCCCGCGGCGAACTTGAAGGCCGCGCCGGCGAGATCGTCGCCGCCTTCGCGCACGATTTGCCGCGTATACGCGCGCTGCTCGACAGCGATATTCGCGCGGCCTTCGACGGCGACCCCGCGGCCAGAAGCCTCGACGAGGTCGTCTTTTGCTATCCGGGCGTAGCCGCCATCATCCGGCACCGCGTCGCGCACAGCCTCTACAGGCTCGACGCTCCACTGCTTGCCCGCATCATCGCGGAACTCTCGCACAGCCAGACCGGCATCGATATCCATCCCGGCGCCGAGATCGGCGAAAGCTTCTTCATCGATCATGGCACCGGCGTCGTAATCGGCGAGACCGCGCGGATCGGCAAGCGCGTACGGCTCTATCAGGCCGTCACGCTGGGCGCCAAGCGGTTCGAAGTCGACGCGGCCGGCGCCGTCGTCAAGGGCGGCCCGCGCCATCCGATTATCGAGGACGAAGTCGTGATCTATGCCGGCGCGACCGTGCTCGGGCGCGTGACCATCGGTCGCGGCGCCTCGATCGGCGGCGGCGTCTGGCTGACGCAAAGCGTGGCGCCGGGCGCAATCGTCACCCAGGCCAAGGCGCGGGCTGAAAGCTTCGACGACGGCGCCGGCATCTAGCCGGCGCTTCAGCGTCGCAACGAGCGCGTCGATATCCCCGCAGGTGTCATGGAAGGCGAGCGAAGGCCGCACCGTCGCCTCCAGGTCGAATCGCCACAGGATTGACTGCGCGCAATGATGGCCCGGGCGCACGGCGATGCCCTGGCGATGAAGCGCCTTGCCGACCTCCTGCGTGTCGTGGCCCTCGAGCACGAAGGAGAGCAGCTCGCCTTCTCGCGCGCCGTGCCGGTCATGCGCAGGGCGAGGACGGTCCACATGCGCTCGGTCGCATACGCCAGCAGGTCGTGTTCGTAGGCGGCGATGCTATCCATGCCGCGAGTTCGCGCTATGCACGAGGCGAACGAGCATCGCGTCGGCGAGCGTGAGGACGGGAAGCGACGCTTTGCCAATTGTGGCAGACGCCGGTGACGCGATCTTCGCTGCTGGCCAATCCTGCTCGATCGGCGAGTCATGCCAGCCAGCGCTTGCGGCGCCGATAATGCTTGACTGCGTGATAATCGACTCGCTTGCCACCCGAGAGATACGCCTCCTGAATGTCGGGATTGGCGCGCAAGGCCTCAGCCGTGCCGCTCATGACGATTCGACCTTGTTCGATCAGATACGCGGAGCGCACGAGATCAAGCGCTGCGACCGCGTTCTGCTCGACCAGCAGAACGGCGACGCCGGATTCGGCGTTAATGCGGCGGACAATGTCGAAAATCTCGTCGACGAGGAACGGCGCAAGCCCGAGGCTCGGTTCATCCAGCAGGATAAGCTTCGGCTCGGTCATGAGCGCACGGGCGATTGCGAGCATCTGCTGCTCGCCGCCGGAGAGATAGCCGGCCTTTGCGCTTGCGCGTTCCGCCAGGCGCGGGAACAGCGCGAACATCTCATCCATGCGACGCGCCACCTTGATGCGATCCCGATGCATCGTCGTCGCCGCCAAAAGGTTTTCAGCGGGCGTCAGGTGCTCGAAGACGCGCCGGCCTTCCAGCACATGCACGAGGCCGCGCCGTACGCGTTCCGGCGGATCGAGCGCAAGCACATCCTTGCCCCCAAGAGTCGCCTGCCCGCGCGAAACCTCGCCGCGTTCGGCGCGCAACAGGCCGCTGATCGCCTTCAGAACCGTGCTCTTACCGGCCCCGTTCGCGCCGAGCAGCGCGACGAGGCCGGATTCCGGCACCTCGATCGAAACGCCTTTGACCGCAAGAAACACACTGTCATAGACGACTTCGATATTGTTGAGCGTCAGAAGCGACATTGCGCGCCTAATGTTGCGGCTATTTGCCGGAGGCCTTGAATTCGGCCGAGGACTTCTTGATCTCCGCCCAGACGATTTCCTGGTTTGCCGAGAACCAGTCGGTCGCCGGCGCGAATTTCGAACCGTCCCAGCGCGCGATGCGGCACTTGCCGCCGCCCTGGTGATCCTGCGGCGTCACCGTGGTGGACGGGATCAGGCCCTCCGCCGTGAAGTCCTTGATGGAAACCAGACCGGCGTTCAGCCATTCGCCCGAGATCGGCCCGTTCGGCGCCTTGGCGAAGGCCTGGCGCACGCCTTCCACCATCAGCGCGCCCATCATCACCCCGTAATTGTAATAGGCGGTGCCGACCTTGGCCTTGTCGCCCGCGCCCTTGCCGGGCTCGATCACGGTCTTGATGATGTCCTGGATCACCTTCGGCGACTGGCCGGAGGCGCAGGGCTCGAGCTTCATCACGCCCTTGGCCTGCTCGCGGCCGACGACGTCCATGTCGGATTCCGACAGCCACACGCTGGACGAGACCCTGTCCATCGGAATGCCGTTGCGGATGGCTTCCGTCAGCGCCACCGTCTGGCCGACGCCCGCGCCCCAGAACACGACCCAATCGGGCTTGGCGCGGCGGACCTGCGGCCAGATCGCCGACTGGTCGTTGCCCGGCGGCGTATAGGGAAAAGTCTGGAGCGTGAAGCCCTGCTTCTCCGCCAACGCCTGCAGCACCGGAATGGGCTCCTTGCCGAAGGGCGTGTCGATGTGCACGTAACAGATCTTCTTTCCCTTCAGATCGCCGTCGGTCTTGTGGAAGAAGTCGATCAAGAGACCCGCCTGCGTCCAGTAGTTCGGCGAAAGCGGGAAGATATAGGGAAATGTCTCGCCGTCCGCCGCATCGCTGCGGCCGGAGAAGGCGGTGATGAGATTGATCTTGTCGGCTGTGGCGCGCTGCACGAGCGCGCGCGCGACCGGCGTCGAAAGCGGGTCGACGAGAACCGCGCCTGCGGCCTTGGCGCGCTCATAGGCTTCCAGCGCGCGCGGCAGGTCGTTGGCGTGGTCCGAGACGTCGGCGACGATCTGGTAGCCGTTGACGCCCCCTTTGGCGTTGACCATCGAAATGTAGTCGCGCTGTCCCTGGCTGTATTCGACCGTCACGAACGTGTAGACCTTCGTGAAGTCCTGCGGCATGGCGAAGCGGATCACCTTGTCCTGCGCGCTCGCCATGCGGATCGGAAATTGCGCGCCGACGAAAGCCGCGCCGGCCGCTGTCAGAAACGTTCTGCGCTTCATGCTTCTCTCCTCCCAGTCAACGGCGGTTTTCGCCCTTGTTCAGCGCGGCGCGTGCCGGAATGGCCACACCATGAAATAATTGCGGACATTGTCGTAGATCTTCACGAGCCCGAGCGGCTCGATCAGCAGGAAGCCCATGATCATGCCGCCGTAGAGCATGAGCGGCAGATGCGCGCGGAGGTCCGCGGAGATCGAAACGCCGAGGCCGGTCGCCAGCGCGCCGACGGCCTGGTTGAGCAGGATCGGCGCGAACAGGATCAGCGCCGCGCCGAAGAAGGACCCGAGCACGCTGCCGAGCCCGCCGACGATGACCATGGCGACAAGCTGGATCGAGAGATCGAGATGGAACTGGTCCGGCGAAATGGCGCGGTAGAAGCAGAAGGCGAGGACCGCGCCGACGACGCCACCGATGAAGGAGCTGACCCAGAAAGCCAGCAGCTTGAACCGGAAGGAATCGACGCCGATGACGGCCGCCGCATAGTCCTTCTCGCGCACGGCCGCCAGCGCGCGGCCGAACGACGATCGCGCGACGTTGAGCATGAAGAGCGCGACCATGAGGCAAACGAACAGCGCGAAATAATAGGAACGGATTTCGGTCGACAGTTCGATGCCGAGGAAGCGGGCCGTCGGCACATTGAGCGTCGCCTGCCCGCCCCCGCTGATCCAGCTGACATGGGTGATGATGAAATCGACGACGGACTGCATGGCGAGCGTCGCCATCGCAAGGTAGAGCCCTTTCACCCGCAGCGCCGTGGCGCCGAAGGCCGAGCCGATGATCGCGGAAGCAAGGCCGCCGGCGAGCAGCGCGACCTCGAAGGGAACGCCGGCGCGCACGAGATGCGTCGATGTATAGGCGCCGATGGCGATGATGGCGCCGTAACCCAGATGCACCTGCCCTGCGCCGCCCATGAGGAAATTGAGCCCGAGCGCCGCCGTGGACCAGATGACCCATGGCATGAGATAGCCGACGAGATAGAGCCGGTCGACGACGAGCGGCGCAACCAGCATGAGCGCGACGATGACGGCGACGAGGCCGCGGTCGAACGGCAGCCGCCACAGCCGCCGCTCGCTGCGATAGGACGTATGGCGGATGCCGGCGCGCCGGTAGAACATCACACCCTCTCGATGTGCTCGCGGCCAAGCAGGCCGTGCGGCCGCAGCAGCAGCGTGAGGAGAATGATGGCCGAGGCGACGACTTCGCGGCTGCCGCCGCCGATGATCGGATCGATGACGCCGGTCGCCAGGTTTTCGATCACGCCGACGATAACGCCGGCGATGAGCACGCCGGGAATCGAATCGAGGCCGCCGAGAATGGCGATGGCGAGCGCCTTGATGAGCAGCAGCGACAGCGACCAGTCGACGCCCTGCGTCGCCCCCCACAGCACGCCGGCCGTGGTCGCCATGACCGCCGAGAGCCCCCACGCGACGGCGATGGCGCGCTCGACGCGAACGCCGACCGACCAGGACGCCGTCTGATCGTCCGACACCGCGCGCATGACGACGCCGAGCTTGGAATTGAAGAAGAGAATTGCGCCCACGATCATGGCGAAGGAAATGGCGCCGCCGACGAGCAGCGTGCGGTTGATGAGAATGTCGCCGAGGATGATCGGCGCATTGGGAACGCCGAGGTCGATCTTCTTGACGCTCGCCCCGAAGAAGCCGGGCATGACCCCGCGCAGCATGATTTCCATGCCCATGGTGAGCATGATCGCCATGATCAGCGGCTGTCCGATCATGCGCCGCATCGCCAGCCGCTCGATCAAGGCGCCGACGCCGAACATGGCGAGTCCCGCCACCGGCGCGCCGAGCCACATCGGAAGGCCCAGGAAGGCGCCGGCGATCCAGGCGAAATAGGCGCCCATCATCGCCAACGCGCCCTGCGCGAGATTGGCGATGCCCGACGTTTTGTAAATCAGCACGATGCCGGCGGCGACGAGCGCATACATGAGGCCGACGAAGACGCCGTTGACGCCGAGTTCGAGAAGCAGTGCGGCGTCCATCAGCGCGCGACCTCGCAGATCTTCAGCGTGCGCCGCACGGCGCCGCGGCGGCCGTCCTCGTAGAGGATCGGCGCGTCGAATTCCACCTCGCGCGCGCCGGAATAGAGCGCCTCGATCAGCGGCGCGTAGGTGGCCTCGATCACGTTGCGGCGCAGCTTCCGCGTGCGCGTGATCTCGCCGTCGTCGGCGTCGAAATCCTTGTGCAAATCCACAAAGCGGCGGATGCGCAGGCCCGGGAGCTGCGTCTCGTTGACATGCGCGATCACGCCAGCGACCAGCTCCTGCACCTGCGGCAATTGCGAGAGATCGGCGTAGGAGCCGTAGGACAGCGCGCGCTGCTCCGCCCAATGGCCCACGGCGTCATAGTCGATGCAGACGATCGCCGTCAGTTCCTCGCGCCCGGCGCCGAGCACGGCGACGTTGCGCACGAAGGACGAGAACTTGATGCGGTTCTCGATGAAGTTGGGAATGAACCGCTCGCCGGCCGCGGTGCGCACGACTTCGCTGACGCGACCGAGCACGACCAGCGAGCCGTCGTCTTCGAGATAGCCGGCGTCGCCGGTGCGCAGCCAGCCGTCGGCGAAGGCTTTCGCGCTGGCGGCGGAATCGTCGAAATAGCCGTCGATCACCGACACCGAGCGGATCAGGATCTCGCCGCTCTCGTCGATTTTGATGTCGACACCGGGCATGGCGGGCCCGACCGTATGGAGCCGCACATGGCCTTCCGTCTGCGCCGCGGACAGCGCCGCAGTCTCCGTCTGTCCATAGAATTGCTTGAGCTGGATGCCGAGGCCGCGAAAGAAGAGGAACGTGTCTTCGCCCATCGCCTCGCCGCCGGTGAAGACGCGTTTGGCGCGTGTGAGGCCGAGGTAATCCTTGATCGGGCCATAGACGAGAATCTCGCCCAGCGCCTGCGTCACACGGTCCAAAAAGGTCGGCGTTTCGCCCGCAAGCTTGCGGCGCTCCAGATCGATCGCGCGCGGCATGAAGAAGTCGAACAGCCGCCGCTTCAAGAGCGTCGAATCCGCCATGCCCACCTGTACGCGGGTCAGCATATTGTCCCAGGCGCGCGGCGCGGCGAGATAGAAGGTGGGCGCGACCTCGCGCAGATCGTGCAGCGCCGTTTCCTGCCGCTCGGGAATATTGACCGTCGCTTGCAAGAGCACGCCGCCGCCGACGGTGAAGACAAAATCGCCGACCCAAGCCGTCGGCAGATAGGCGAACAATTGTTCGTGCGGCTGGAAATAGCCGCCGGCCCTGGCGTTGGCGACGCCGCCGACGACGTTGCGATGGCGCAGCGGAATGCCCTTCGGCGCGCCGGTCGTGCCGGATGAATAGAGCAGCACAGCGATGTCGTTTGCCTCGGCGCGACCGAGCAGCTCCTCGCGCAAGCCGGGCGTCTGCCCCAGCCGTGCGCGTCCCTCCGCGCAGACGGCATCGAGCGCGACAAGACCGTCTTCGCCATAGGCCACGAGGCCGCGCGGATCGTCGAAGACGATCGTCTGCGGCCGGCCTGTGCGCGTGCGCAACTCGATGAGCTTGTCGACCTGCTCCTGGTCTTCGGCCAGCGCAAGCCGCGGCGCGCCGAGGCGCGCGTAATGTTCCATCTCCGCAACCGGCGTATCGGGAAAGAGAGGCGCGGGATAGGCGCGCAGCATCATCGCCGCCAGCATCGCGAAGTAGATGCGCGCGCGATTGTCGCCGACGACGATCAGCGCCTCGCCGGCGCGCAACCCGCGCGCCTCGAGACCCGCCGCTATGGCGAGAACCTCGTCTAGCGTCTGGCTCCAGGTCCATTCGCGCCAGATGCCATGCTCGCGTTCGCGAAAAGCCACGCGGCCCGCGGCCTCCCGCGCGTTGCGCGCCAGCGCGTCGACCAGCGTTGCGGGCTCGCGCGTCCTCTGCTCCGGCTCCACGCTCGCATGGACCGTCATGCGCCAGCTCCGATATGGCGCGAAGCCGCGCGCTCACCGAGATAGGCCTGCACCACGCGCGGATGCGAAATGGCGGCGCGCGGCTCGCCCTCCGCGATCACCTCGCCGTAGCTCAGCACCATCACGCGGTCGCAGATGGCGGTGACGACATCCATGTGATGCTCGATCAGGAAGACAGTCACGCCGCGTTCGTCGCGCGCATCGAGGATGAAGCGCGCGATATATTCCTTCTCCTCCTGGTTCATCCCCGCCATGGGCTCGTCGAGAATGAGGAAGCTCGGTTCGGCGACGAGCGCGCGCGCCAGCTCCACGCGCTTCTGCATGCCCATCGGGATCGTCTCGACCGGCTCGTCGCGGATGTCCTGCAATTGCATGAAGTCGATGATTTCCTCGACGATGCGGCGGTTGGCGAGTTCCTCGCGCTCGGCCCATATCCAATAGAACAGCGAGGCGAGCGCGCTCGGCCGCATGTGGACGTGACGACCGAGCAGGATGTTGTCGAGAACGCTCAAGCCCTTGAACAGGGCGAGATTCTGAAAGGTGCGCGCCACGCCGAGGCGCGCAATGTCGGATGGTCTCACGCCGGTTATGTCGCGGTCGAACAGGCGCACGCTGCCGGCGTTCGGCGGATAAAAGCCGGTCATGACATTGACCATGGTCGTCTTGCCGGAGCCGTTCGGCCCGACGAGCCCGAAGATCTCGCCGCGCCGCACCTCGAGATCGACGCCCTTAAGCGCGCGCAGGCCGCCGAAGGAACGCTCGATGCCGCGGCAGGAGAGAACGACGTCGGCGGACGCAGGGCGTGGCGACGTCGTGGCGTCAACAGGCTGCGTAGCGCTGCCGCTCAATCAACCCTCCCCGAACATTATCAAGGCTTGATGCGCCTGTTGTTGATTGCATATTGAATGCGGCTCATTTAGCCTGTCAAGCACAAACCACGATAGAATGAAAACCAAGCGTTTGTGTGCGTTGCGGAATAAGTGAGGCCGCCTCAGTATGGCCCGCCCGCAACGCCCGACGCCGGTCGAGAGGCGAGGATGGCGGGCGTCAAGCAGCGGCGAACAGTGCACCGTATGCCGGCGGAAAAGCGCGTGGCGGACATCATGACGGCCGCCCGCGCGGTGCTGCGCGAGCGCGGCGCGAACGAGGCCTTCATTTCCGAAGTCGCCGAACGCGCCGGCGTCGTCGAAGGTTCGATCTACCGCTTCTTTTCCAGCAAGCGCGATCTCGTCGAGAAAGTGGCGGAAGCCTGGTACGAGGAGACGCTCGCCGACTATTCCGCTCAGTTCGACGGCGTATGCGGCGTCCGCAACCAGTTGCGCTTCGTCATCCATCACCATCTGGCGACGATCAAGCGCGAACCGGCCCTGTCGCGCATCGTGTTTCAGGAATTCCGCCCCGCCGAGAACTACCGCCAGACCCGCCTGTTCGCGCTGAACCAGGCCTACACCCAGCGCGTGAGCGACGTCGTGAAGGCGGCGGCCCGAAGCGGCGAGTTTCGCAGCGACATCTCGGCCTCGCTGGCGCGCGATCTGATCTTCGGCGGGATCGAGCATCGCGTCTGGGCCTTTCTGCGCAATGAAGGCGATTTCGATGTCGGACGCACGGCGGACGCCGTGACCGAATTCGTCTACAGCGCGCTGCGCGCCGATGCGCCGCAACCGGAGGACCGGATGTCATCCGCGCTTGCGCGCATCGAGGCGGTCGCCGAACGGCTCGAGACTGCGGGGCGCGCGCAGGCGGGCTCCACGCGACCAAAAAGCGCGCGCGGCGCTCAGGCGCTGAAATAGCCGGGGCGCGGGATCGTCCAGGTCTCGCCCCACAATTGCGCGCCGCCGGCGACGTGCAAGGTCTCGCCCGTCACATATTCCGCCGCGGAGCCTGCGAGATAGGCGCAGGCTTCCGCCACTTCCCACGGCCCGCCCGCGCGCAGCATCGGATTGCTGCGGGCGTAGGTCGCCCGCTGCTCCGCCTGATAGACGCGCCACCCGGGCGTGGCGATTGCGCCGGGCGCGATGCAGTTTACGCGAATGTTCAGCGGCGCCCATTCCACGGCCAGGTTTTCGCTGAGCGCAATCACGCCCGCGCGCGCGGCCACGGTATGGGCGACGCCATAGAGACCCTGCCGCGTCACCACCACGATGTTCACGATCGCGCCCGGCGCGCCGCGCTGACGCCAGCCGCGCGCGGCGCCCTGCATCATGCGCCAGGCGCCGTTGAGGTTCGTGTTGATGACGGTGCTCCAGCCCTTCTCCGAAAAATCGATAGCCGCCTGCGGGAACTGGCCGCCGGCGCTGTTGACCAGTGCGTCGATCTTGAAATCCTGCGACTCGAGCCACGCATAGAGCGCCTCGACGGAATCGCGGTCGCGGATGTCGACCTCGCGCCAATGCGCGCTGAGGCCCTTACCCCGCATCGCGGCGGTGGCCGCCTCCAGCTTCTCCGCGCTGCGGCCGGTCAGGATCACCTGCGCGCCGAGGCGTCCGAGCAGCCACGCGCAGGCGCGCCCGAGCCCGCCCGCGCCGCCGGAAATGAGCGCCGTGCGCCCCGCGTAGGCGTCGGCTGCATAGACCGTCGGATGGGCGGCCAGCGCCTCGTCGTCCGTCTCGGGCACATCGATCATGTCACAGCCGCCCCAGCAATTCGCCGGCGATGATCATCTTGCGCACTTCCGTCGTGCCGGCGCCGATCTCCAGGAGCTTGATCGAGCGGTAGAGCCGGTTCATTTCCGACTCCCAGATGTAGCCGGAGCCGCCGAACACCTGCATGCCGCGATCGAGCACGTCGTGGCAGGCGTTGGCGGCGTACATGACGGATGCCGCCGTCAGCATGTGGATATTGCCGCGCCCGCCGGCGCCGATCTCGAGCGGCGCGGCTTCGGCGAGCGTGCGATAGACGAGCGCCCGCATCGATTCGATAGCGACATACATGTCCGCGATCAACGACTGGACCATCTGGAACGCGCCGATCGGCTTGCCGAATTGCTTGCGCGTCCTGGCGTAGTCGATCGCGATTTCCAGCGCGCGCTCGGCGATCCCGAGCGAGATCGGCGCCACCATGGCGCGCTCGAGATCGAGCCCGCTCATGACGACGGCGACGCCGCGGTTCTCCTCGCCGACGAGATTTTCCTTCGGCACGCGGCAATCCTCGAACAGCAGTTCGGCGGTCTGGCTGCCGCGGAAACCCATCTTGGTCAGTTTTTGCGCGACCTTGAAGCCCGGAAAATCCTTCTCGACGATGAAGGCGGAAATGCCATGCGCGCCCTTTTCACGATCGGTCTTGGCGTAAACGAGCAGGACATCGGCGATCGGCCCGTTCGTGATGAAGATCTTCGATCCATTCAGCACGTAATGATCGCCATCGCGCCGCGCCGTCGTGCGCATGGAGCCGAGCGCATCGGAGCCCGCGCCGGGCTCCGTCAGGCCGAGCGCGCCGACCTTTCGACCGGCGCACATGTCCGGCAGATATCTGCGACGCTGCGCCTCGTCGCCATTGCGGTAGATATTATTGGCGCACAGATTGTCATGCGCGATGTAGCTCAGCGCAAGCGCATGGTTCCAGCGCGAGAAGGCTTGCGCGACGAGGCCGGCGCTGACGAGATCGAGCCCCGCGCCGCCGTATGCCTCAGGGATCGTGACGCCGAAGAAGCCGGCCTCGCCGATCTTGGGAAAGGCGTCGGACGGCCACCATTCCTCGCGGTCCATACGCTCCGCATAGCCAGCGAGTTCGTTGCGCGCGAACTTGTCGGCCTGGTCCAGGATCGCCTGCTGGTCCGGGGTCAGGTCGAATTGCGTCGCTGGCTGGTTGGTCTCGACATGCGCGTTCATGCGGCTTCCTCCGGACGATCTTTTCTTCAGGCTAGCCCGGACGCACGCGCCGGTAAAGCCGATTTTGCAATTAATGAGATGTCTTCATCCCGATATACGCCCCGTTTACGCTACATATTGCCAGATTTTGTGCGGCGCACAGGTGAATATATCGTCCGGCAAGTGATCGCTTGACAGCATAAATGATGTGCGCTCACTTATGAGAAAAGCACGTGGAGAGGCGCCTTGGCGGAGACAATCAGCGTGGAACGGCGCGGCGCCGTGACGACGATCGCCATCGCGCGTCCGGATCGCCGCAATGCGCTGAACGAGAGCGTCGCGGAGGAGATCGTCGCTGTGCTCGATGGAGCGGAGCGGGACGGCGCGTGCCGCGCGATAGTGCTTACCGGCGTCGGCGACCGCGCTTTCTGCGCTGGCGGCGATCTGCAGCCGGGCGCGGACGGAACGCCCTTCACGATCGACGTCGCCGATCCCCGCCACTATGTCGTGCGCCTGCTCAAGCGCATGGACGCCTGCCGTCTCCCGCTCGTCGCGCGCGTCAACGGAGCGGCGCTCGCCGGCGGGCTCGGTCTCGTCTGCGCCTGCGATCTCGTCGTGGCCGACGAGAGGGCGATCTTTGGCGTGACTGAAGTGAAGGTCGGGCTCTTCCCGATGATGATCCTTCCCTATCTCCTGCGCTCGATCCCCCACAAGAACCTGATGGAGCTCTGCCTCACCGGCGATCCCGTCAAGGCGGACGAAGCGAAAGCGATCGGCCTCGTCAACCACATCGCGCCCGCCGGCGAACTCGACGCACGGACTGATTGGCTCGTCTCGCGCATCGTCGACAAGTCGCCGACCGGCATCCGCCTCGGCAAGCAGGCGCTGACGAAGATCCGCGAGATGAGCACGGAGAGCGCGCTCGAATATGCGCAATTCATGCTCGCCAACATGGCGCGCACGCAAGATGCGATCGAAGGCTTCGCCGCCTTCAACGAGAAGCGCGCGCCGAACTGGACCGGCAAATGAGCGGACGGCCGCAGAGGATCGTCCGCATCGGCGGCGGCGCAGGCTTCTGGGGCGACACGGCCGAGGGCCCGGCGCAACTCGTGCGCGCCGGCGTCGATTATTTGGCGCTCGACTATCTCGCCGAGATCACCATGTCGATCCTCGCCCGGATGAAGGCGAGGGATCCGGCGCTGGGCTACGCCACCGACTTCGTGTCGCATGTGATGAAACCGCTCGCCCGCGAAATCGCGGATCGCGACGTGAAGGTGATCGCCAACGCCGGCGGCGTAAATCTCGAGGCATGCCGCGACGCGCTGCAGGCGGCGCTGACCGAACAGGGCGTCAAGCTCAAGATCGCCATCGTACGCGGCGACGATCTGATGGCGAAGATCGAGCTGCTACGCGCGGCAGGCGTGCGGGAGATGTTCCGCGGCGAACCCCTGCCGGAGAAACTCGCCAGCGTGAACGCCTATCTCGGCGCCTTTCCGATCGCCGCCGCGCTCGACGCTGGCGCGCAGGTCGTTCTCACCGGCCGCTGCGTCGATTCCGCGCTTGCGCTCGGGCCGCTCATCCACGAATTCGGCTGGCGCGCGCAGGATTACGATCTTCTCTCGGCTGGCGCGCTGGTCGGCCATCTCATCGAATGCGGCGCACAGGCGACCGGTGGCATCGTCACGGACTGGTGCGACATCGAAGGTTGGGACCATATGGGCTTTCCTATCGCCGAATGCCGCGCCGACGGAACATTCGAAATCGTCAAGCCCGAGGGCACGGGCGGTCTCGTATCTGTCGCGACCATCGCCGAACAGATGACCTATGAGGTCGGCGATCCCGCAGCCTATATCGTGCCCGACGTCGTCTGCGACTGGCGCGATATACGTGTCGAGCAGACAGGCAAGAACCGCGTGCGCGTGTCTGGCGCGCGCGGGCGGGCGCCGACACGCGCCTACAAGGCGAGCGCAACCTACAGCGACGGATTTCGCGCGTCGGCGACCATGATGATCGTCGGCCGCGAGGCGCGGGCGCGCGCGGACGCCGTAGGCCAGGCGATCATCGCCCGCGCGACGCGCCTTATGCAGGCGGCTGGATTTGCGCCCTTCGCCGAGACCTCGATCGAAATCATCGGCGCGGAGGCGAGCTTCGGCGCAAACAGCCGCGCGCAGGCGGCGCGCGAAGTCGTGCTGAAGATCGGCGTTCGTCACGCACAGCGCGGCGCGCTGGAGATTTTTGCGCGCGAAATTTATCCGGCCGCCACCGCCATGGCGCAAAGCATCACTGGTTTCTCAGGCGGTCGACCCGAGCCGCAGCCGGTCGTGCGTCTCTTCTCCTTTCTCGTCGATCGCGCCGAGGCGCCGGCGCAGGTCGAGATCGACGGACACACGATCGATATCGCGGATCGTGCGCCGAACGACACGGGCGAGACGCCGGTCGATCGCCCGGCGCCGCCGTCAGCCACGCTGCCCGCCGAGACGCGGCGCGTACCATTGATTGCGCTCGCTTACGGGCGCTCGGGCGACAAGGGCGACAACGCCAATATCAGCGTGATCGCGCGCCGCCCGGAATTCATCGAAGTCATCCGCGCGGGCGTCACGCCGGAAAGGGTGCGCGAGTACATGGCGCATTTCGTGGAGGGCGACGTCGAGCGCTTCGAATGGCCGGGGCTCGGCGGATTCAACTTCCTCCTTCACCGCGCGCTCGGAGGCGGCGGCGTCGCCTCTCTGCGCCACGATCCGCAGGGCAAGGCCTTCGCCCAGATCCTGCTGGACATGGAAACGCCCGTGCCGGCTACATGGCTTGCGCCGGGAGGCCTGCTCGCCGGCTGGAACGACACGACCGGAGGAAACGCAGCGTGACGAAACCTCCATTGTTCCGCAAGGTGCTGGTCGCCAATCGCGGCGAGGTTGCTGTCCGCGTGATGCGCACGCTGCGCGAGATGGGCATCGCGAGCCTCGCCATTCATCATCGCGTCGAGGCGAACGCCGCGCATCTCCGCTTTGCGGACGAGGCCCGCGAGGTGCATGGCGAGACCCCTGTCGCCGCCCATCTCGACGCCGATCAGATCGTCGCCATTGCGTGCGCCTGCGGCGCCGATGCGGTCCATCCGGGCTACGGCTTTCTGTCGGAGAACGCGGCCTTCGCCCGCAGAGTCGCGGCGGCCGGCCTGACCTTCATCGGGCCCGACGCCGATACGATCGACCTGATGGGCGACAAGATTTCGGCGCGCAATTTCGCTGCGGCCAACGGCGTTCCGGTGGCGCCTTCCGTGCAGGCGAACGAGAATATCGACGCCTTCATTGCGGAGGCTGGGCGCATCGGCTTCCCGCTGCTGATCAAGGCGGCGGCCGGCGGCGGCGGCAAAGGCATGAGCATCGTGCGCGACGCCGCCGAACTGCGCGAACGCGCGCGCATCGCTGCGAGCGAGGCACAGCGTTACTTCGGCGATGGCCGCGTCTATGCCGAAACCTATGTCGAGCGGCCGCGCCACATCGAGGTGCAGGTGCTGGGCGACGGGGCGGGCGACGCCATCCATCTCCACGAGCGCGAATGCTCCGTGCAGCGCCGGTTCCAGAAGATCATCGAGGAAGCGCCAGCCGCACCCCTGCCGGAAGGCGTGCGGCAGGACATATGCGCGGCCGCCGTGCGGCTGGCGTCCGCATCGCACTACCGCAACGCGGGCACGGTCGAGTTCATTCTGGGCGCCGACGGCCGTTTCTTCTTTCTGGAGATGAACACGCGCCTGCAGGTCGAGCACCCCGTCACCGAGATGATCTGCGGCGTCGATCTCGTGCGCGCGCAAGTCGAGATCGCGGCGGGCGGGCCCCTGCCCTTCAGGCAGGTCGAGGTTCTCGAGCGCGGACATTCGATCGAATGCCGCATCTGCGCCGAGGATGCCGACAACAATTTCATGCCGGCGACTGGCGTCATCCGGCTGCTGCGCGCCCCGAGCGGCCCGCACATCCGCTTCGAGAATGCGCTGGACGAAGGTCAGAAAGTGACGGCCGACTTCGATCCGATGCTGGCGAAGCTCGTCGTCTGGGGCGAGAGCCGCGTCGAGGCGATCGACCGCATGATAGCCGCGTTGCGCGACCTGACCGTGCTCGGGCTGCGCACCAATATCGACTACCTGATCCGCGCCCTGCAAACGGACGCTTTTCGCAACGGCGCGATTCACACGGGCTTTGTGAGCGAACAAGCCGAAGCTCTCGCCAGCCCGCCGCCGGATCGCGCCATGCGTGACAAGGCGCTGATCATCGCCGCGCTCGGGCAACGCGCCTTCCGCGAGGCCATAGAGAGCGTCGAGGAGCCCTATGCATCCATGGGCGGATGGAGAAACTGACGATGGCGCTTCATCTGACTCTCGACGGCGAGCTGCATGAGATCGAGATTGTCCGGCGTCGACCGCGTCTGCGGTTGCGGGTCGACGGCCGCGAATACGAGATCGCCGATGAGGCGCGCAGCGCGATCGGCTCCGTCACGATCGACGAAGAAAGCGTCGCCTATGCACGCGCGCTGGTTCCAGGCCAGCGCGAGACCTGCTTCGTGCGGCTCGACGGCCGTACGCTCGAGATCGGCCTGATCGACCCGCGCGCGGAAACGGCCGGGCGCGATCTCAGCCGCGACGAAGTGCATGCGCCCATGCCCGGCGCGATCATTTCCGTCCACAAGGCCCCCGGTGAGACCGTCACACGCGGCGAGACGATCGTCACGATCGAGAGCATGAAGCTGCAGACGGCGTTGACCGCGCCGCGCGACGGGCGTCTGCTCGAAATCCTCAAGGGCGCCGGCGATAAATTCGACAAGGACGAATTGCTCGCGCGGCTCGCGCCCGAAGGCGGGGAATAGGCATCATGCGCCAGATCCAGTCGGCCATCTCGACGTCGAGCGCAGAATTCCGGCGCAACGAGGCGCACAATCGCGCGCTGGTCCAGGCCTTTCGCGAAAAGCAGGAAAAAGCGCGCCACCTACGGCCGCAGCGCGACCTCGACCGCCTCGCGAGCCAGGGCAAGATGCGCCCGCGCGAGCGCATCGAGAAGCTGCTCGATCCCGGAACGCCCTTTCTCGAACTATCGTCGCTGGCCGCCAACATGGCCTATGATAGCGAGTCGCCCTCGGCGAGCTCCATCGTCGGCATCGGCGTCGTCAGCGGGCGCGAGGTCATCATCCGCGCCGACGATCCGAGCGTGAAGGGCGGCGCATGGTATCCGCTGACGACCAAGAAGATCGTGCGCGCGCTCGATATCGCTATCGAGAACAAGCTGCCCGTCGTTCACCTCTGCGATTCAGCCGGCGGCTTTCTGCCGCTGCAGTCGCAATTGTTTCCGGACAAATACAATGGCGGACGTATTTTCCGGAACCAGTCGATCTTGTCGAAGATGGGCGTCAAGCAATTGTCGCTCGTTTTCGGCCATTGCACGGCCGGCGGCGCTTATGTGCCTGCCCTATCCGATTATAACGTCATCGTGCGCGGCGCGGGCGCGGTGTTTCTCGGCGGTCCGCCGCTGGTGCGCGCGGCCACCGGCGAGATATCGACAGTCGAGGATCTCGGCGGCGCCGACATGCATACGACCGTCAGCGGCGTCTGCGACTATCCCGCCGCCAACGAGGGCGAGGCGATCCTCATCGGCCGCGAGATTGTCGCGCAATGGGACCGACCCGCCAAATGGACAGCGCAGCGCGACACGCCGGAGCCGCCCGCCTACGATCCGCATGAGCTTTACGGAATCCTGCCCGACGACATCAAGAAGCAGTTCGACATGCGCGAGATCATCGCGCGCATCGTCGACGGCAGCCGCTTTCACGAATATCAGCCGAACTACGGGACGACGCTTGTCTGTGGCTACGCCAACATCTGGGGATACAAGGTCGGAATCCTCGCCAACAACGGCGTCCTCTTCAACGATTCCGCGCTCAAGGGAGCGCATTTCATCGAACTCTGCGACCAGAACAACACGCCGCTCGTTTTCCTGCAGAACATCACCGGCTATATGATCGGCCGCGAATACGAGCGTCGCGGCATATCGAAGGACGGCGCCAAGATGATCATGGCGCAGAGCTGCGCGCGCGTGCCGAAATTCACGATCATGTGCAACGGCTCCTTCGGCGCCGGCAATTACGGCATGTGCGGGCGCGCCTACGGACCGCGCTTCCTCTTCACCTGGC
>DAIRCS010000016.1:0-6684 GCA_036796555.1 Rhodoblastus sp.
AGGCGGCCGTCACCTTCTCCTTGCTCGCGCCGCCGCCGACGTCGAGGAAGTTGGCCGGGCTTTCGCCGTAGAGCTTGATGATGTCCATCGTCGCCATGGCGAGGCCGGCGCCGTTGACCATGCAGCCGATCGTGCCGTCGAGCGTGATGTAGTTGAGGTCGTATTTCGACGCCTCGAGCTCCTTGGCGTCCTCTTCCGTCTCGTCGCGCAGGGCGGCGATGTCGGGGTGGCGATAAAGCGCGTTATTGTCGAACGACACCTTGGCGTCGAGACACTTGAGATTGCCGTCGGTGGTGACGATCAGCGGGTTGATCTCGAGCATCTCCATGTCCTTGGCGACGAAGGCGGCATAGAGCTTCTCGATCAGCGACTGCGCCTGCTTGGCGAGATCGCCGGAAAGGCCCAGCGCCTGCGCGACGCGGCGGCCATGATGGCCCATGATTCCAGTCGCCGGATCGACGGAGAAGGTGATGATCTTCTCGGGCGTCTTGTGGGCGACTTCCTCAATGTCCATGCCGCCTTCGGTGGAAACCACAAAGGCGATGCGCGAGGTGGCGCGATCGACGAGCATCGACAGGTAGAATTCCTTGGCGATGTCGGAGCCTTCCTCGATGTAGAGGCGGTTGACCTGCTTGCCGGCGGCGCCGGTCTGGATGGTCACCAGCGTTGCGCCGAGCATCTGCTTGACGTTTGCGACGACCTCGTCGACCGACTTGGAGAGGCGCACGCCGCCCTTCTCGCCGGCCGAGGCCTCCTTGAACTTGCCCTTGCCGCGGCCGCCGGCGTGGATCTGCGACTTCACGACCCAGAGCGGACCGCCGAGTTCCCTGGCGGCCTTCTCGGCGTCTTCGGCCTTGAGCACGGCGACGCCGCGCGAAACCGGCGCGCCGAATTCCTTCAATACGGCTTTGGCCTGATATTCATGGATGTTCATCAGAAACTTCCCTCCTCACGCACGCGTCTTGGCGCGCGGCGAACGTCGGTCATATGAAAACGCCGACGGCTTTGGCCGTCGGCGCTGTTCGAAATCAGGCGAAGGCCGGATCGATCTTCTTGCAGGCCTCGATGAGGCCCTGGACCGCGGCGACCGACTTCTTGAACATTTCGGTCTCGGCGGCGTCGAAGGCGATCTCGACCACCTTCTCGACGCCATTGGCGCCGATGACGGCGGGAACGCCGACATACATGTCCTTGACGCCGTACTGGCCGGTCAGGTGGGCCGCGATCGGCAGGATGCGGCGCTGGTCCTTGAGGTAGGATTCAGCCATGGCGATGGCGGAAGCCGCCGGCGCGTAAAAGGCCGAGCCGGTCTTGAGCAGCGCGACGATCTCGCCGCCGCCCTTGCGGGTGCGCTCGACGATCGCGTCCAGCTTCTCCTGGGTGAGCCAGCCCATCTTGACGAGATCGGGCAGCGGCACGCCGCCGACGGTGGAGTGGCGGACGAGCGGCACCATGTCGTCGCCGTGGCCGCCGAGCGTCATGGCGTGGACGTCGCGGACCGAGACGTTCAGCGCCTCGGCGAGGAAGTAGCGGAAGCGGGCGGAATCGAGCACGCCCGCCATGCCGACGACCTTGTTGGCCGGGAGTCCCGAAGCCTTCTGCAGCGCCCAGACCATGGCGTCGAGCGGGTTGGTGATGCAGATGACGAAGGCGTTGGGGGCATGCTGCTTGATGCCGGCGCCGACCGAGGCCATCACCTTAAGATTGATGCCGAGCAGGTCGTCGCGGCTCATGCCGGGTTTGCGCGGCACGCCGGCGGTGACGATGATGACGTCCGCGCCCGCGATGTCCTTGTAGTCGTTCGCGCCTGACAGTTTCGCGTCGAAGCCGTCGACGGGCGAGGATTCGGCGAGGTCGAGCGCCTTGCCCTGCGGGGTGCCTTCGGCGATGTCGAACAGGACGATGTCGCCGAGTTCCTTGAGGCCGGCGAGATGGGCCAGCGTGCCGCCGATCTGGCCGGCTCCGATCAATGCGATTTTCTTACGCGCCATATTGTCCATCCCTGTCCAACCGCCCGAAGGCCGATATGGGCGGACGGTCTGTCGCCCGCCAAATTGCCTGCGATCCGTCCGGCCCGATGAGACGCGCCGCGCGAACGCCGCGTTTCTTTGGACCGATCGTGTGAAACTGGCAAGGCAACGAAAGACTCAGACGCGGCCATTGGCGCGGCGGTCTCGTCGGCGGGCGCGCCGTTTCGGTCCTTGGCGTCGAAAAGTCAGTGCGTTACGAGCCAGGAAACCCGGCGCCCAATTGGCGGGCGATTGGTTACAGATTTCAGAAATTGTCATTTGTAATAGTCGAATTTATCCTCTGCCACCCTTTAATTCCTGCAAAAGCAGGCGCGTCACGCGGCTGGCCCGGGTGTTGAGGACCGAGCGCGCCGTCCTGGCGTCGAGGATGATCGCGGCGGGATGAACGAACCGGTGGGCGACGTCGAAGACCAGGGTCAGGGCGCGTTGCAGATCGATCTGGCGAAAATTGCCCTGGGCGAAGCCTTCCTCGATCGTCCGCTGAACGGCCCCCTGCAGGCGGGCGCGATGCTTGCGGGCGACCGGGGCGTCGGTCTGGGCGGCTTCGGCGAGGATGCGGAACAATTGCGGATCGCGCTCCAGCTTGTCGCGATAGGCGCGCTGGATGGCGAACAGGATGCGCTCGAGCTTGTCCGGCGCAGGGTCGGGGCTTTCGGCGATCACCCGCACCTCCGCCTCGATCGGCTTGAGCCAGGCCGCAGTCACCTCCTCGATCAGCGCAGCCTTGGAGGGGAAGTAACGATAGACGTTGGCGTGCGACATGCCGGCCGCCTCCGCGATGGCGACGACGGTCACCCGGCGCGGTCCGTAGCGGCGCAGGAATGTCGCCGCCGCCTCCATGATGCGGGCGTCGGCCGGAAGGTCGCTCGGGTTCGCTTCGGCCGGCATCGGGTCGGTCAGGTCTCCACGATCCCGCCGGTGTCGCCGGACATATCGGAGAGCGACCCGTGCGGCAGGGCGAGATATTCGGTCGATTGCATTTCGATGAGGCGCGAGACGGTGCGGTCGAATTCGAAGGCTTCGTGGCCCTCCGTGCCGGCGTAGAGCGCCTGCGGCGGCGCGGCGGCGGCGGCGACCAGCTTCACGCGATGGTCGTAGAGCGCGTCGATCAGCACGATGAAGCGCTTCACCTCGTTCTTTTTCGCGGGATCGAGAACCGGAACGCCGTCCATGACGATCGTGTGGAAGACGCGGGCGATCTCGACGAAATCGCTCGATCCGAGCGGCCGGTCGCAGAGATCCTCGTAACGGACGCGCGCAATATTGTTCGCGGCCTCGGGAATCGAGTACTCCCGGCTGCTCCCCGAGACCGGCGAGGACGCCGCGCGCGACGCCGCTCAGCGTCTGAAACAGCTTTTGCAGATGCGCCGTCGCTTCCTCGCCGAGCGGCGTGAACCAGACCTCCGAGCCCGAGAGCTTCTCGAGACGGAAGTCCGTGCGCGCTTCGAGCTTCGTCACCTCCATCCTCTGCCGGATCATGTCGATGAAGGGCAGGAACAGCGCGCGGTTGAGCCCGTCGCGATAGAGATCGCCGGGCTCGACGTTGGAGGTCGCGACGACCACGACGCCTTTCGCGAACAGGGCCTGAAACAGACGGCCGAGAATCATGGCGTCGGCGATGTCGGTGACCGCGAATTCGTCGAAACAGAGCAGCCAGGCTTCTTCGGCGAGATCGGCGGCGACGGGCGCGATCGGATCATCGCCCTTCACTTCCCCCGCCTTGATCTTCCGCCGCCATTCGTGAATGCGCACATGCACGTCGGCCATGAAGGAGTGGAAATGCGCGCGGCGCTTGCGGCGGACCTCGACCGTCTCGAAGAACAGGTCCATCAGCATGGTCTTGCCGCGCCCGACCGAGCCCCAGATGTAGAGGCCGCGCGGGGGCTCGGGCGCCTTGCGCGCGCCGAACAGCCAGCCGAGCGCGCTCGACTTTCGCGCCATACGCGTCTCGCCGAGCGCGACGCAAAGCGCGTCGAGCTTTTTCACCGCCTCGATCTGGGCGGGATCGCTCTCGATCTCGCCGCGCGCGACGCGTTCGGAATAGCGCCTTTGGATCGTGCCGGTCATTGCGCCTTTCCCGACTACAGGCCGCCCATGGCGCAGACGATCTTCCATTCCTCGTCCGTCACGGGCTGAACGGAGAGGCGCGAATTGGTGACGAGCGACATTTTCGCCAGCTCCGGCTCCGCCTTGATCGCGGCCAGCGTCACCGGTCTTTTGAAAGGTTTTTTCGCGCGCACGTCGACCATGCCGAACTTGCCGCTCTCGTCGGTCGGATCGGGATAGAAGGTCTTGATGATCTCGACGATTCCGACGACGGCGCGCTCCTCGTTCGAATGATAGAAGAAGGCGGTCTCGCCCTTCTTCATCGCCATCAGGTTCTGCTTGGCCTGATGGTTGCGCACGCCGTTCCAGAACGTGCCTTTGGCGCCCGCCTCGACCTGCTGCGTCCATGACCAGACGGACGGCTCGCTCTTCATCAACCAATGGGCCATGACGACCGCTCCTCAGGCTTCCGATTTCGTGGGCCGCATCAACAGGGATTCGATCGCCGCGTCCACGCTCATCTGGCTCGATACGATGGCGTCGACAACGGCGCAGATCGGCATTTCGACATTGCGCTCGGCGGCGAGCTCCACCAGGGCGCGGGCCGTATAGGCGCCTTCCGCGAGTTTGCCGCCGGCGGCCTCGTTCAGCGCCGCGCCGCGCCCGAGCGCATGGCCGAAGGCGAAATTGCGCGATTGCAGCGACGAACAGCTCAACACGAGATCGCCGAGGCCGGACAGGCCCATCAGGGTTTCCGGCCGTGCGCCGAACGCCCGGCCGAAGCGCGAAAGCTCGGCGAAGCCGCGCGCGGTCAGCGCCGCGACCGCGCTCGCGCCGAGCCCGCGGCCGGCGGCGATGCCGCAGGCGATGGCGAGCACGTTCTTGGCCGCGCCGCCGATCTCGGCGCCGCGCACGTCGGTCGAGCGGTAGAGGCGGAAAGCCGGCGAATCGAGCAGGCGCCCAAGCCGCTCGGCGCGCTCCGCGTCGGGCGAAGCCAATGTGATCGCCGTCGGCAGGCCCGCCGCTATGTCCTCGGCGAAGCTCGGACCGGACATGACGGATGCGATCGCGCCCGGCAGTTCGGCGGCGACGATGTCGCTCAGAAAGGCGTGCGCGCCGCGCTCGATGCCCTTGGCGCAGATGAGCCAGTCGGCGTTCTCGCGCGAAAAAGGCGCCGCCGCACGCGCCATGTCGCGCAGGGTCTGCGCGGGCGTTGCGGCGAGAACGACCTGCGCCTCGCGCAGGGTCGAAAGATCGCTGGTCGGTTCGACGGACGCCGCGAGTTTCACGCCGGGAAGGCGGCGCGCGTTTTCGCGCGTGCGCGCCATCTCGTCGACATGGGCCTTGTCGCGCGCCCAGAGAATCACGCGCGCGCCGTTGCGCGCGGCCTGATTGGCGAGCGCCGTGCCGAAAGCGCCGGCGCCCAGAACGACAATTGCCGGGGCGACGATCGGCGCGCTCATCGCGCCGCCTCGCGATTGTCCGCGCGCGCCCAGATCGCTTCGAAATTGCGCGCGAAGACGCCGGCGAGCGCGGGACTTTCGAGCAGCACGACGTCGTTGTCCTGGAAGCGTTCGCCTGAATAGGAGAAATTCGCCGAGCCGGTGCGCAGCATGCGGCGGTCGATCAGATACGACTTCAGATGCATGGAATCGCGGCCCTGCGCCTTGCGCCGGATCGCGACGCCGGGGATCGCGTCGAGCGCGGATAAGGCATCCGACGATTTTTCGTTGCGCGAAAAATCGTCGCCGTCGAGATAGATGCGCACTTTCACGCCGCGCCGGGCCGCATCGGCGAGCGTGTCGATGATCCCGCGATCGGTCAGGACATAGGCCGCCATGTCGATCGAGGATTTCGCGCGCGCCAGCGCCGCCAGATCGACCGAGGCCGTCTCCTTCGAGGGGCCGTAATAGAGCCTCACGCCAGCCATGGCCGGATCATGCGCCGCCTTCGGCGGCTCGGCGACCGCGAATGCGAGCGTCGTCGCCGCGAGCGAGAGCATGCGCGCCATGCCTCACGCCTTGCCGTGATGGCGCGGCGAGGTCTGCGCGTCGAGCGGCCAGCGTGGACGGGCGGCGAGCGTCAAATCGTCGGTCATGCCGAGCTCGAGCCGCTCGACGCCGACCCATGCGACCATGGCGCCATTGTCGGTGCAGAGTTCCGGCGGCGGGGTGACGAGCTTCAGCCCGGCCTCGCTGCAGAAGCGCGCGAGCGCGCGGCGAACGCCGCCGTTGGCCGCGACGCCGCCGGCGACGACCAGCGCGGTCGGTTTCGAGCCCGCTTCCCGCGATACGCGCAGGGCGGCGCGGGTGCGGTCGATGATGACATCGACGACAGCCGCCTGGAACGAAGCGCAGAGATCGGCGATGTCCGTCTTCGTCAGCGGCGCGATCTTCGCGGCCTCGTTGCGCACGGCCGTCTTGAGGCCGGACAGCGAGAAATCCGGGTCAGGGCGTCCGAACATCGGGCGCGGCAGGGCAAAGCGCTCGGGATCGCCGTCGCGCGCCGCCTTCTCGACATTGGGGCCGCCTGGATAGGGCAGGCCGAGCAGCTTGCCGACCTTGTCGAAGGCCTCGCCGATGGCGTCGTCGATGGTCGAGCCGAGGCG
>DAIRCS010000016.1:6784-43692 GCA_036796555.1 Rhodoblastus sp.
TGCCGACCTTGTCGAAGGCCTCGCCGATGGCGTCGTCGATGGTCGAGCCGAGGCGGCGATAGTCGCCGACGCCGCGCACCTCCAGCAATTGCGTGTGGCCGCCGGAGACGAGCAGGACGATATAGGGAAAGGCCTGCGCGTCTGTCATGCGCGCGGTGAGCGCATGAGCTTCCAGATGGTTGACGCCGATGAAGGGTTTGTTCGCCGCCCAGGCGAGCGCCTTTCCGGCGGTGAGGCCGACCAGCAGGCCGCCGATCAGGCCGGGGCCGGCGGAGGCGGCGACGGCGTCGATCTGGTCGAGCGTCACGTTGGCGCGCTGGAGCGCGCGGCGGATGAGATGGTCGAGATAATCGACATGGGCGCGCGCCGCGATCTCCGGGACGACGCCGCCGTAGGCGGCATGTTCGGCGATCTGGCTCATCACCTCGTTGGCGAGGATTTCGCCCGATCCGTCCATGCGCTTGCGGACCAGAGCGGCGGACGTTTCGTCGCAGGTCGTCTCGATACCCAGAACCAGCATGAAATCCGCGTCTGTTTCGCGCCGAGGCGCAATCTTGCATCGTCGTGGCGCAACCTATAGTCGAGCGAAGGATACAGCAAACGGATCGGCGGGAATGAGCGCAGCTTTCCTCAGAATCGGCACGCGCGGCAGTCCGCTGGCGCTGGCGCAGGCGCGCGAGACGCGCCGCAGGCTGGCGGCGCTGCACGATATCCACGAGGACGGGATCGAACTCGTCATCATCAAGACGACGGGCGACGCCATCGTCGACCGGCCGCTGGCGGAGGCCGGCGGCAAGGGCCTGTTCACGAAAGAGCTGGATGCGGCCCAGCTTGCCGGCGAGATCGACATCGCCGTGCATTCGGCGAAAGACCTGCCGACGCAATTGCCGCCCGGTCTCGACGTCGGCGGCTACCTGCCGCGCGAGGACGTGCGCGACGCTCTGATCTCGCCGCGTGCGCCGACGATCTCGGCGCTGCCGCAGGGCGCGAGGGTGGGCACCGCCTCGCTGCGCCGCGCCGCCCAGTTGAAGCGTCTGCGGCCTGATTTTGAAACGCCCCTGTTACGCGGAAATGTCGAGACGCGGCTGCGCAAGGCCGAAGCCGGCGAGATCGACGCGACGCTGCTGGCCCTCGCCGGCCTCAAGCGGCTCGGCCTCGCGCAGCACGCGACGGCCGTGCTGGAGATCGATCAGTTTCTTCCCGCCGTCGGGCAGGGCGCCATCGCGATCAGCGTGCGCGACGACGATCACCTGACGCGCACGCGCATAGCCGGGATCCTTCACCACGATACGGGCGTGGCGTTGCAGGCCGAGCGCGCTTTCCTGCACGCGCTGGACGGATCGTGCCGCACGCCCATCGCGGGCCATGCGCGGATCGTCGATGGCCGGGTGGTTTTTTCAGGCTCCGTGCTGCGCATGGACGGGTCCGAAGCCTTCGACGATTCGCGCGAAGGGGCCGTGTCGGAAGCCGCCAGGCTCGGCGCGGAGGCCGGTCGCGCCATTCTCGACCGCCTGCCGGCCGGCGTGCTCGCCGCCAAAGCATGAAAGTCCTGATCGTCCGCGCCGCCCAGGACGCGCGCCGGACGGCGGCGCGGCTTGCGGCGGCGGGGCGTCAGGCGATCGTCGCGCCGGTTCTGGACATCGCAAATCTCGATTTCGCGCCGCCGGTCGGCGTATTCGACGCGATCCTCGCGACGAGCGCGCACGCTTTCGAAAAGGTGGACTCGCTCGCGCCGTTTCGGGCCGTTCCGCTGTTCGTCGTGGGCGCCCGGACGGCCGAAGCCGCGCGCGCGGCGGGTTTCCCTGCGCCGCAGATGGTCGTGGCCAATGCGGGCGAACTCGGCGCGGTTGCCGCGCGCGACCTGCCGCGCGGCGCTTGTGTGCTTTACATCGCCGGGCGCGATCGCAAGCCCGATCTGGAAGCGGCGCTTTCCCCGTTCTTCGCACTGACGATCGTGGAGACCTATGCGGCCGAGCCCGTCGCCGCGCTCCCTGTGGCTGCGGCCGAGGCCCTCGGTTCGGGCGACGTCGCTGTCCTGCACTATTCGCAACGCAGCGCCGCGATCTTCCTCGATCTGGCGGGGCGGGCCGGTTTTGCGGCGGAACTCGGCGCTGCCCGGCACATCGCGATTTCAGCCGACGCGGCAAAACCTCTGCTCGCGGCCGGTTTGCCGGTTGCGGTCGCGGCGGAGCCGAACGAAGATTCGCTGATCGAAGAACTCGCGCGGATCGCGGCCGACGCGGACAGGGCAGGGGACGCATGAGCAAGACCATTCTCGTCACCGGCGGCAGCCGCGGCATCGGCCGGGCGGTCGCCATTCTCGCGGGCAAGCGCGGCTGGCGGGTCGCGATCACCTACGTTTCGAACGACAAGGCGGCGCAGGAAACGGTTGCGGCGGTTGAGGCGGCCGGCGGCAAGGGGCTCGCCGTCAAGGCGGACGCCGCAAAGCTGGACGAGGTCGCCAAGGCCTTCGACGCGGCGGAAAAGGCGTTCGGCCCGATCGACGGCTTTGTGAACAACGCCGGCATCGGCACGCAGGTCGGCAAGCTCGCCGACAAGGATCCGGCGGAGATCGCGCGGCTGGTCGAAATCAACGTGCTCGGCGCCCTCTACGGCGCACGGGAGGCCGCCCGGCGCATGTCGAGGAGCCGCGGCGGCAAGGGCGGCGTCATCGTCAACATGTCCTCGGCGGCGGCGCGTCTCGGCATGCCCGGCGAAGGCGTCGACTATGCGGCGTCAAAAGGCTCGATGGACACGCTGACCTATGGGCTCTCCAAGGAGCTTGCGCCCGAGGGCGTGCGGGTGAACGCCATCCGTCCCGGCCTCATCGCGACCGACATCCATGCCGCCATGGGGGCGCCGGGGCGCGCGGAGCGGCTCGGGCAGAGCGTGCCGATCGGTCGCGAAGGCAGCGCGGAAGAGGTCGCCGAAGCGACGGTCTGGCTGCTGTCGGACGAAGCGTCCTATGTCGCCGGCGCCGTGCTCGACGTCACCGGCGGGCGCTGAGGAGCGAAAGTCGGTCAGCGACCAGAAGGCAGCCTGCGGCGTCGCTCGCTAAGGCTGCTTCCTGTGCGTCTTGGCGGGCTTGTCCGGATCGGTCACGGGAATCGTCGCCGGAATTGCGGAAACGGCGGCCGGCGGTTCAGGCTTCTTGTCGGAATTGTTCATGCCGAGCCAGCGGCCGATCATGTCGCGCGCGCCCGGCGTAGCCGCAGCCATGGCGACCGGCGGCTGGGCAGGCTCCGGCGATTTCGCGGCGAGGGTCTCCTGCGGCTCGGCGGCGGGCTGGACGTCCTTGACCGGCTTGGCGGCGGCGAATTTGGTCGCCACCTTCTTGCCCTTGGGCGCGTCCATCGGAATTTCGATCGGCGCCTCGGCGAGCGCTTCTGGACGGCTCACCATCTCGACACTGGCGAAAGCCGGGTTCTGGCCGCCGTCGGCGTATTTCACGCGGATCGGACGGATGCCCTTGGACACGAGCTCGGCGACCTTGGCGGCGTCGTGGTTTTCCTTCTCGGCGACCAGCAACCTGATCTGGGGATCGACGGTGAGGGGCGGGCAGGCGCCGTTCGGGTCGATGCGGCCGCCGTTCGGGCCGGAGGCGTCGAAAACGTAACGCCGGCCGCACACGGCGACCTTCGGCTCCTGCTTCGTCACCTCGAAATGATCGGAGCCTTCCTTCAGTTGCCGCCAGAAAGGCATGTTCGGATCGAGCCTGTGCTTGGCCAGGTTTTCCGCGGTCATGCGGAAGGGGTAGGACTGGAGCTGAATTTCCCGCTGGCCGCCGCCGAAGGCCTCGCGCGCGACGGCGTAAATCTCGCCGATCTGGTTGTCGGTCATGGAGAAACAGCCGGCCGACGAACAATCGCCATGCACCATGATCATGCCGCCCGTGCGCCCGAGGGCGCGATCGTAGGCGTTGGGATAGCCGACGTTGAACGACAGGTAGTAGTTCGAGTTCGGGTTCATCTGGCTCGGCGCGATCGCATAGAAGCCTTCCGGCACCTGCCGGTCGCCCTCGCGCACCTTGGGGCCGAGCTGACCGGACCAGCGGCACATCGGATAGGTCTTCAGCAGCGCATATTTGCCGTCGGACTTGCGGCGCTTCCAGATCTCGAATTCCGCTTCCTTCTTGTAGGTGCGGATGACGATCGGCTCGTGGGCGTCGGTGTCCTTGGCCGCCATCAGCGAAAGCGTCTCGGAGGGGATGGGCTTCCAGGCGCGGGCGTTGGACGTGGCGCCCGGATCGTTGCACCCCGCAAGGCTCGCGCCGAGAGCGGCGATCGCGCCGAAGGCCGCAAGGCGGGGAAGAGAGAAGTTCGGCCGGACTTTCATACGCTTGTCGCGTCCCCTGTTCGTCTTCGTCGGCAGACCGTCGTTCTGCTTCGCGGCGGGCTCCTGAAGCTTCGTCGGCCCGCCGGATCGATTTACGTCCGTTATCCCTAAGCGCCTGTTACCAGCCGGGGGCGCCTTCCTTCATCGCGGTTAACGCCGCGTTAACAACGTCTCCGCCTTACAGGGCTTTGCGTCCCATGGCCAGAAACTTGTCGGCCCGCGCGGCGCGCAACTCATCGCGGGAAAGGCCCGCCAGCCCCGCGAAAGCCGCGGAAATGGCCGCTCCCGTCGATTCGATCGCCGCGCCGGGATCGCGATGCGCCCCGCCGACCGGCTCCGAAACGATGGTGTCGATAATGCCGAACTTGAGCAAATCTTGGGCGGTGATCTTCATGTTGGTCGCCGCGTCCTGCGCCCGGCCCGAATCGCGCCAGAGGATCGAGGCCGAGGCTTCGGGCGAAGCGACCGTATAGATCGCGTTTTCCAGCATGATGACGCGGTTGCAACTGGCGATGGCGACAGCCCCGCCCGAACCGCCTTCCCCAACCACGACGGCCACGTTGGGCACGCCCAGCGCGAGCGAGGCGTCGGTCGACCGGGCGATGGCCTCCGCCTGGCCGCGCTCCTCGGCGTCGACGCCCGGGAAGGCGCCGGCCGTGTCGACGAGACAGAGAACCGGCAGGTCGAACCGGTCGGCGAGCTCCATCAGCCGCACCGCCTTGCGATAGCCCTCCGGCCGCGCCATGCCGAAATTGTGCTCGAGCCGCGACTTGGTGTCGTTGCCCTTCTCCTGGCCGATCACGCAAACAGGCTCGCCGCGGAAGCGGCCGAAGCCGCCGACGATGGCCGCGTCTTCGGCGAAGGCGCGATCGCCGGCGAGCGGCGTGAATTCCGTGATCAGCCCCTTCACGTAATCGAGGAAGCGCGGGCGCTGCGGATGGCGGGCGACAAGCGTCTTCTGCCAGGGGGTGAGATCGCGATAGAGATCGGCCAGCGCCTTGGCGGCCTTGGTCTCGAGCTTGGTCAGCTCCTCGCCGATCGAGACGGCGCCGCCTTTTGCGGCTACGGCCCGCAATTCCTCGACCTTGGCTTCGAGTTCGGCGACCGGTTTTTCGAAATCGAGATAGGAAACCATGCGGGATCGGGTTGCGGCGCGCGCGCCTGAAATCGAGCTCCCGTGGCCTCCCCGCCGGGTGCGGCGCGAAACTGGCTACAAGGGGCCGTCAAGTCAAGCGATCTGCGCAGGATATTGCAGGCGGGGCCAAGTCTCGTCGTCGCGCCGGCGCATATTGTCATGTTCCTTGTTTGTTCTATGATCGCGCGGCGAAGTTAAGGGAGGGGAATCAGATGAGCGCCAAATCCCGCCCGTTCTGGGACATGATCGAAGGCCGCCGGCCCGCCCCGCCGGCGGCGCAGCTTCTCGGCTGGAAGCTGCGGGCGCTCGACGCCGAGGCGGGGACGATCGAGGTGGAGTTCGCAGGCGCGCCGCAATTCCTCAATCCGGCGGGAACAGTCCAGGGCGGGATTCTCGGCGCCATGCTGGACGACACGATGGGCCCCGCGGCGATGGCCTTCCTAGGTGGCGGCCACATCGCCCAGACGCTCGAACTGAAAGTCAATTTTATGCGTCCCGGAAAGATAGGACCGATCATTGGCAAGGGCCGCGTCGCCCATCGCGGGCGCGATATCCTTTTTCTGGAAGGAACGCTTTTCGACCCCGCAGGAAAGACCATAGCCACGGCATCCGCCACATCGCGTATCGTGCAGGTCGATTGAGGCGTCAGGGCAGCGCTCTGGCGTCCGTCAGCCGGCGTCCTCGTCGCCGAGCGGATGCAGGTCGCGCACCATGGCGCGGGTGCGCTCGTCGAGGACATGCGTGTAGATCTGGGTCGTCGAAATGTCGGCGTGGCCGAGCAATTCCTGCACGATGCGCAAATCCGCGCCGTTCTGCAGCAGATGGCTGGCGAAGGCGTGGCGCAGGACATGGGGGCTGATGGACGTCGCCCCTATGCCGACGCCGGCGGCCAGCGTCTTCAGGTCGCGGGCGAAGGCCTGCCGGGTCAGGTGGCCGCTTTCGGCGTCCGAGGGGAACAGCCATTTCGATTCGAGCAGCGTCGGCGCGGCGATTTTCATCGCGTCTCGAAAGGCGCCGACAGCGTCGCGCGCGGCGGGCGTGAGCGGGACGAGCCGATCCCGGCCGCCCTTGCCGCGCACGGTGATGAAAGCCTCCTTGGTGCGCGCTGCGGACCTCGGCAGCGCGACGAGTTCCGAGACGCGCAGGCCCGTGGCGTAGAGCAGTTCGACGAGCGCGTAGAGCCGGGCGGCGCGCATTTTTTGCGTCGGCGAAATGTCGGGCGCGTCAACGGCCGCGCGGGCGGATTCGATGAGCGCGTCGACCTGATCGATGCTGAGGATTTTCGGCGCGGCGGGCGCGCGCCGGGGCCCTTCGAGAATGGCGGCGGGGTCGTCGGCGCGCAGGTTTTCGGCGACGAGAAAACGGTGGAGCTGCCGGATCGAGGACAGTTTTCGCGCGGACGAGGACGCTTCCATGCCGCGCGCCTGCAGGTCGCTCAGATATTTCCGGATCGTCGCCGTGTCGGCGGTCGTCGGGCTCGCGCCGCGCGTCTTCAGGTAGCCGGCGTAGTCGCCGAGATCGCGGCGATAGGCCTCGATCGTATTGCGCGCCGCGCCGCGTTCGGCGGCGATCATGTCGAGAAAGAGCGCGACCGGCTCGCCGGCTCGACCCGGAGTCATTTTCCGGAAAGCGCGTTGGGCGGCAGCGTCTTCGATATTTCGCGCTGCTGCGGCTCGACGAAGGCCACGAGCGCCCACATGCCGCCGTAGGCAAGTCCGGCCAGAATCCCGACGACGATCAAAAACCGGAAAAGGCTCGGCAAATCGCGCTCCCTCGACTGCGTCCGAACATAGGCCGCGCGACTCAGCGCGCGCAACCGCCGGATTGCCGCGGGCCATGCCGCCTTTGGCGATTTCGGCCCGCGAGAGCCGTGTGCTACAGACCGGCCATGCAGCCGTCCACCACAGACGTCGCCGTCCAGCCGCCGCGCCTGCCGCAGACGCGCGAGCGCGCGCTCGTCGCCGCGCTGGGGACGCGCTCGATCGTGCTCGTCGGCATGATGGGCTGCGGCAAGACCTCGGCCGGCCGGCGCCTAGCCGAGCGGCTCGGCCTGCCTTTCGTCGACGCGGACCACGAGATCGAGGCCGCGCACCAGATGTCGATCGCCGAGATTTTCGCGCGCTACGGCGAGCCCTATTTTCGCGACGGCGAACGGCGCGTGATGGCGCGGCTGCTGGCGAGCGGGCCGAATGTGGTCGCCACCGGCGGCGGCGCGTTCATGAACGAGCAGACGCGCGGGCGTATTGCGGACTCCGGCGTTTCCATCTGGCTGCGCGCGGAATTCGACGTCCTGATGAAGCGCGTGCGCCGGCGCCCGACGCGGCCGCTGCTGCAGAATCCGGACCCCGAAGGCACGCTGCGCCGGTTGATGGACGAACGCTACCCGGTCTATGCGAAGGCCGATGTGACGGTGGAGACGCGCGACGCGCATTTCGACGCCGTCGTCGAGGATGTGATGCGCGCGCTGGAAAACTACGTCGAAAAGCATGCCCATCCAGCGCGGCCGGCGCCGGAACTGGTGCGGGTGGAGCTTGCGAACCGCAGTTACGATATCGTCATCGGCGACGGCCTGATCGCGGAAGCCGGCGCCCGCATCGCCGCGCTGGCGCCGAAGGCGGCCTGCGCCATCGTGACGGACGAGAATGTCGCGAAGGTCCATCTCGCCGCGTTGCAGAAAAGCCTGGACGCAGCGGGCGTCCGGCATTCCGCGGTCGTCGCGCCGCCTGGCGAAAGCACCAAGCGCTACGAATGGTTCGAACGCGTGTGCGAGGCGATCATCGGCGCGAAGATCGAGCGCGGCGATTTCGTCGTCGCGCTCGGCGGCGGCGTGATCGGCGACCTCGCGGGCTTTGCGGCGGCCTCGGTGCGCCGCGGCGTGCGCTTCGTGCAAATCCCGACGACGCTTCTCGCCCAGGTCGATTCGTCCGTCGGCGGCAAGACGGGCATCAATTCCGCGCACGGCAAGAACCTAATCGGCGCCTTCCACCAGCCCGCGCTCGTGCTGGCCGACACGGCGGCGCTCGCGACCCTGCCGGAACGCGAGTTCCGCGCGGGCTATGCGGAAGTCGCCAAATACGGGCTGATCGACGCCCCGGACTTCTTCGCCTGGCTCGAGCAGAACTGGCGCGCGGTCTTCGCCGGCGGCCCGGCGCGCGTCGAGGCCATCGCGCGCTCCTGCGCCGCCAAGGCGGCGGTCGTGGCGCGGGACGAGACCGAACAGGGCGACCGCGCCCTGCTCAATCTCGGCCACACCTTCGGCCATGCGCTGGAGCGGCTGGTCAATTACGACGGCGCGCGGCTCGTTCACGGCGAAGGCGTCGCCATCGGCATGGCCTGCGCCTTCCGCTTCTCCGTCCAGCGCGGCCTCTGCGCCGGCCAGGACGCCGAGCGTGTCGCCGGCCATCTGCGCACGGTCGGCCTGCCGACGCGCATTCAGGAGATTGCGAACTGGAGCGCCGGCCCGGACGCCATTCTCGAGGCCATGTACCAGGACAAGAAGGTGCAGCACGGGTCGCTCACCTTCATTCTGGCGCATGGAATCGGCCAATCCTTCATCGCCAGGGGCGTCGACCCCGGCGAGGTGCGCGCCTTCCTCGAAGCCGAACTCGCGGTTTCCTGAGCGGCGTCTTGCGCGCCGCGGTAGCGTGAGCGCGCGCGGGTTTCTATTCTTGTCGTCTCGAGCCGGCGCGAACGACGCCGGCGCAATATCGGTGGGCGCATCATGGAAGGGGCGATAGGCGAGCCTCTCTCGATCAATCCCTGGACGGCGGCGGCCATCGTCGCAGCCTGCATCCTGATGTCGGCCTTCTTCTCCGGCTCCGAGACGGCGCTGACCGCGGCTTCGCGGGCGCGCATGCATGCGCTGGAGAAGGGCGGCGACGAGCGGGCCGCGAGGGTCAACAGGCTGCTGCAATCGCGCGACCGGTTCATCGGCGCCATGCTGCTCGGCAATACGCTGGTCAACATCGCCTCCTCGGCCGTCGCGACCAGCCTGCTCGTCACGATCTTCGGCGAAAAGGGCGCGATCTACGCGACCTTCCTGATGACGGCGCTGCTGCTGATTTTCGCGGAAGTGATGCCCAAGACGCTGGCGATCAATTTTCCCGAACGCATGTCGCTGGCCGTCTCCCGCGCCGCCGCGGTTGCGGTTGCGGTTTTCGGGCCGGTCCTGGTCGCCGTCGAGGCGATCGTGCACGGCCTCCTGCGGCTGGTCGGGGTCAAGATCGGCGAATCCACATCCGTTCTCGGCGGCCACGACGAGCTGAAGAGCACGGTCGACTACCTGCACCAGGAAGGCGGCGTGGCGCGCGCCGACCGCGACATGTTCGGCGGGCTGCTCGACCTGAAGGAATTGTCGGTCTCGGACGTCATGGTGCACCGGACCAAGATGGTCGCGGTCAACGCCGAACTGCCGCCGCGCGAACTCGTGCGCGAGGTCCTGGCCTCGCCCTATACCCGCCTGCCCCTGTGGCGCGGCGAGCCGGAGAACATCATCGGCGTGATGCACGCCAAGGATCTGCTGCGGGAGCTGGAATCCGTCGGCGATCCCGACAAGGTCAATATCGACGCGATCAAGCTTGACGCCTGGTTCGTGCCGGAAACGACGTCGCTGGGCGACCAGCTGCAGGCCTTCCGCAAGCGCAAGACCCATTTCGCGCTCGTCGTGGACGAATACGGCGTCGTGATGGGGCTGGTGACGCTCGAGGATATTCTCGAGGAGATCGTCGGCGACATCACCGACGAGCACGACATCGCCGCGCAGGGCGTCCGCCAGACGGCGGACGGCGGCGTGATCGTCGACGGCGCGGTGCCCATCCGCGACCTCAACCGCATCATGGACTGGCGCCTGCCGGACGAGGAGGCGACGACGATCGCGGGCCTGGTGATCCACGAGGCGCGCATGATTCCCGAGCCCGGCCAGACCTTTACCTTTCACGGCTGCCGGTTCGAGGTGCTGCGCAAGACCCGCAACCGCATCACCTCGCTGCGCGTGACGCCCGCGCCGACCTGACGCCGTTCAGGCGCGGACGGCGTCGAGCAGGTCGCCGAGGATTTCGTCGAGCGCGCGGGCCTGCTTGTCGCCGAGATGGGCGAGGAAAAGCGTCGACAGGGCGGCGCCATAGGCCTCGGCCATTCTCGCATGCGTCTCGCGGCCGAGGGGCGTCACTGTAATGGTCCAGCCGCGGCGGTCGTCGGCGAATTCCTGGCGCGAAACCATGCCGGCCGCCGTCATCTTCTCCAGCAGGCGTGAAACGGCGGGCTGCTCGAGCCCGAGCGGAGTTTGCAGCTCGAAGGGGCGCAGGCTCTTCCACTCCTGACGCCCGAATTCCTCGAAGGCGCGGAACCAGATCAGCGGCGGGAGGCCGGCCGATTTGAGCGCGCGCTCGATCCCGGCGGAAACGATTGCATGGGATCGCTCCAGTCGTCGCCAGCTCCGTAGGGCTTTTCTGCCGAATTCCGCCATGGACGCCTAATTCAAATGCGAATGCATTCAATATAGATGCGATCGTATTTATTTGTCCATAGCCGCTGGCTTCAGCCCGGTTCCGCCACGGTCGACGGCAGCGGCGGCGCCATGAACTGGGCGCGCGCCAAGGTCGCGAAGCGGCCGTTGCGCTCGACCAACTCCTCGAAATTGCCGGATTCGACGATCCTGCCGCCGTCGAAAACCAGAATGCGGTCGGCGTTGCGGATCGTGGCGAGCCGGTGGGCGATCACGAAAGTCGTGCGGCCCTTGGTCGCCGCATCGAGCGCCGCCTGGATCTGGCGTTCGGTCGTGGCGTCCAGCGCGCTGGTCGCCTCGTCGAAAATCATGATCGGCGGATCCTTCAGCAGCGCGCGGGCGATCGAGAGCCGCTGGCGCTCGCCGCCCGACAGCGACCGGCCGCGCTCGCCGACCTTGGTGGCGAGGCCTTCGGTCTGCCGCTCGATGAAATCCTTGGCCTGCGCGCGTTCGAGCGCGAGGTCGATCTCTTCCCGGCTCGCCTCGGGCCTGCCGATCCGCAGGTTTTCCTCGATGGACCGGGCAAACAGCATCGGCTCCTGGAAGACGACGCCGATATTGCGCCGCAGCGCGACGAGCTTGAGGTCCCGGATGTCCATGCCGTCGACGAGAACCCTGCCTTCGGCGGGATCGAAGACGCGATGCAAAAGGCCGAGCGTGGTCGATTTGCCCGAGCCGGTCGCCCCGACCAGAGCCACGGTCTCGCCGGGCTGGACGTTGAAAGTGACGTTCGAAACGGCGTTGCGGACGCCGTCATAGGAGAAAGTGACGTGTTCGAACGTCACGCGACCATTCAGGCGCCCGGGATCGGCCGCGTTCGGGCGGTCGGCGACGCCGGGCTGCGTATCCAGAACGCCGAAGAAACTGTTGATGCGCGGGGCGTCGAGGAACAGCACGTTGACGAAACCGACCATCTGCTCCAGCCGGCCGATCAGCATGGTGGCGAAATTGATGAAGGTGACGATCTCGCCCACGGTCGCCTGACCCTGCAGATGCAGCCAGGTGCCGACGAGGAAGATCGTGAGAATCGAAAGGGTTGCGGAAGCGCGCGTCGCGACCGCGGCCAAGGCCCACCAGGACAGGACCGGCATCTGGGCGGCGAGCAGGGCGTCGATGATGCGGCGCATGGCCGCCGATTCGCTCTCGATGCGCGTGAAACTCTGGATCACCGGCACGTTGCCCAGCGCGTCGGAGGCGTGCTCGGCCAGATTGACCGAAAATTGTTCGACACGGCCCTGTAACGATTCCGTGCGGCGCAGGACGAACGTGGTTAACAGGCCGAAGCCGACCACCAGCGCCATCAGAATCGCCGCCAGCCGCCAGTTGACGAACAGGGTGAGCGGCAGCAGCACGAAAAGGGCGACCGCAGAGGCGCAATTTTCCCGGAAGAACGACAGCCACAGGTTGAACATGGCCTGCGCGCCGTCGAGCATGATCTTCAGCAGGCGTCCGGAATGGACGTTGGAGTGAAAGCTCAGCGGCAGATGCAGCACGTGATCGAAATAGGCGCTCATCATGCCGAGGCGACGGCGATGGGCGAGGCGGTCCGCATTGAGCGCGACCAGGACCGAGCCGCCGATCGAAAACAGTCCGAAGCCGACCCATGCGCCGAGCATCGGGGCGAGATCGATCATCTGCAGCGCAGCTTTTTGCGTCTGTGCGGACGTCAGCTTGTCGATGATGCGGCCGAACAACAGGGGTTCGGCGAATTGGGCGGCGGCGACGGCGATATTGGCGACCGCGAGCAGGACAGCGAGCCCGGCCTCCGGCGCGAGCTGCGCGAGAACGCGTTTGTAGACCGAGAAGAATCGCATGAAAATCTTGCCCTGCCGCCCCTTCGTGGCCTAGCCGTCCGGAGGCGTCAGCGCAAGCGCCGCGCTGGCCGCGGCCGTCCTATTCCGATTTCTTCATTCCGACGCGCGCGCCCCGGGCGGCGGCGGCCCGGTCTGCGGTCGCTGCGCGCGGCGCGGGCGCAAGCTCGATGCGCCGGATGACGCGTTCGATGGCCTGGGTAGCGGGGCTTTCGACCGGCCTCAGGCCCTGGATGTCGGTCCTGGGCGCATAGGCCATCGCCACAGTCTGCACGGCGGGGACCGATTTCGCTTGGACATGCCGCGTATCGACGCCACGGGGGGCCACAGCGGCGAGTTTGATCCGCGTGGCGACCTTGGCAATACGCTTCTGATGCGGGACGCGGCGAATTCCGCGCAAGGCGCGATCGAGAGCTTCGAGATCCGACCGCTGGGCGACGCGCCTGGCGGATGTTACGGATGCGAAATCATGCGCCTTGTAGGGGAAATGCGCGGCTCCAAGGAATACGCGCAGGCCCGCCGCCGTCGCGACGATATCGCCGCGTCGCAAGGTCCTGTCCTGCAGGTAGACGTCATCCGGCCGCGCGGCGGCGGCGGCCGTCTTCAGGGCGAGCGTTTGCGCGGCGATCTTCTGTTCGGCGAGCGGCGCGATATCCAGCGAGACCGTGCGAACGAGGGGGACGCGCCCGCCGGGCGTCGCCGCCGCCAAAGCCGGATGGCGATGTTTCGGGAATTTGTGGGCCAGGGCGAGGCGTGCGCTTCGCGCCCGGACCTTGGCCCGCGCGACAGCGACCTTGCGGGCGAAGGACGCGCGCTCGCGGACGGCCGGCGCCATGATGCGAAAAGCGGGCGCTATGGCGCGCGCCCGGCCGCCGCCATTGCCATTCAGCAGGAAGGACATCATGCCGCCGTCGTCCGCGCGGGCGGCCGAATGCTCGCCGGCGGAAAATCCGGCGCCGGCGAGACAGGCGAGAGCGAAAACGGCCGCTTTGAAATATCCGCCGCCACTCCGTCCGGATGCGGCGGGAAGGCTGGACGCTTTACGATGCGCAAAAAACCGACGCATGACGCAACTCCTCGAAAAACACATGGCCGCGCAGTAGCGCGCGGCGAAAAAAGCTTTGTGACAAGCTTCGCGCCGTCGCTTCCCGAATGGCCTCGTTCGAGCCGCATCAAATTGAAAACGCCAAAAGGTCTCCACCCTGACCTATCAGCTCCCGCTAGCTAACGCCGGGCGCGCGGGAAGATCAACAGGAATCTGCGGCCTTGCGCGAAAATGCGCAATTCGCCGCCGGCGCTCGATTGAATTCGATTGGATCGGAGGGTTGGTGGAGCTGAGGGGATTCGAACCCCTGACCTCTGCAGTGCGATTGCAGCGCTCTCCCATCTGAGCTACAGCCCCGCTCCGGCGCGCTGTCTAGTCCGCCCGGCGCCCCTCTGTCAATTCGCCGCCGCGCAAATCGTTGCGCGCATTGAAGGACGGGCGCCCCGAATGTAAGGATGCCGGGCGAAACGAAGGAACGACGAACCTATGGCGTTGCCGCTGATCAAGCTCATTCTGACGATCATCAACCTCTATTGGTGGGTGATCATCGCGACGGCCGTCATGTCCTGGCTGGTCGCCTTCCAGGTGGTCGATACGCGCAACCAGTTCGTGCAATCCATCTGGCGGACGCTCGACGCGCTGACCGAGCCGGTGCTGCGCCCGATCCGCCGCTTCCTGCCGACGCTCGGCGGCCTCGACATTTCGCCGGTCATCCTGCTGCTGGCGCTGTCCTTCATCGAAGACCTCATTCGCTCCAACGCCTATCTCGTCGCGGGTTGATGGCCGACGTTCCCTGGCGCGCGACCGCGGACGGGCTCACGCTCGTCGTGCGGCTGACGCCCAGGGGCGGACACGACGCCATCGACGGCGTCGAGACGATGAGCGACGGCAAGAGCGTGCTGAAGGCGCGCGTGCGGGCCGTTCCCGAGGACGGCAAGGCCAACGCCGCGCTGACGGAGCTGATTGCGAAGGCGCTGCGGGTTCCGCGCTCCGCGGTCGTTCTCGCCGCCGGCCACACGTCGCGCGTGAAGACGCTGGAAATCAGCGGCGACGGCGCCGAACTCGCCGCGGCGCTGGCGCAGGCCGCCGACAGAGGCTAGACAGCGCTGGACCGCGAGCCTTCAGGCTCGCAATTCCCAAGCGAGCCCGAAGGCTCGCGGTCGGACATCGAGGCGATGATGAGCAAGACCAATCCGGGCAATTTCTTCGAGGATTTTCGGATCGGCCAGACGATCCGCCACGCTACGCCGCGCACGGTGACGGTGGGCGATGTCGCGCTCTACACCGCCCTCTACGGCTCGCGCTTCGCCGTGCAATCGTCCGACGCCTTCGCCAGGGCGATCGGCTACCGGCATGCGCCGGTCGACGACCTGCTCGTCTTCCACATCGTCTTCGGCAAGACCGTGCCGGACATTTCGCTGAATGCGGTCGCTAATCTCGGCTACGCCGCCTGCCGGTTTCTTGCGCCTGTTTATCCCGGCGACACGCTGTCCTCGGTGTCCGAGGTGATCGGGCTGAAGGAAAACTCCAACCGCCAGACCGGCGTCGTCTATGTGCGCTCGCGTGGGTTCAACCAGCACGGCGACGTCGTGCTCGACTATGTGCGCTGGGTGATGGTGCGCAAGCGCGATCCGAATGCGGCGGTCACGGAAGAGCATGTGCCCGACCTGCCCAAGGCGCTGCCGGCGGATGCGCTCGGCGACGCCTGTCCGGAGATTTCGGTCAAGCACTACGATTTCGCGCTCGCCGGCCAGCCGCACCGCTGGGGCGACTATCAGGCCGGGGAAAAGATCGATCACGTCGACGGCATGACGGTGGAAGAAGCCGAGCACATGATCGCGACGCGCCTCTACCAGAATACGGCCAAGGTGCATTTCAACCAGTTCACCGAAGGGCAGGGGCGTTTCGGGCGCCGGCTGATCTACGGCGGGCACGTCATCTCGCTCGCGCGCGCGCTATCGTTCAACGGGCTCGCCAACGCCTTCCACATCGCGGCGATCAACGGCGGCCGCCACGTCGCCCCGCTGTTCGCGGGCCTGACGGTTCATGCCTGGACGCAGGTGGTGGAGACGGCGGAAATCCCTGGCCGCGACGACGTCGGCGCGCTGCGCCTGCGCACGATCGCGACCAAGGACAGGGCGTGCAGCGATTTTCCGCTGATGGCGGAGGGGTCGAAGGATTACGACCCGAGCGTGATTCTGGATATCGACTATTGGGCGTTGGCGCCGCGGTAGCGCGCTCCGTCATCCCGGATCGGCTTGCGGTCGTCCGGGATGACGAGGTTGGCGTCCGCGCAGCGCTATGGAAATGAGCGCGGCGGGGATAGGCTCGTCGTTTCCATCGACGCCGAGGGGGAGCGACATGAGGAAATTGCTGCTGGCCGCGCTGATCAGCGGCGCATCGGTTCTGCCGGCCTACGCCCAGAGCTGCGGCAATCTCTGGTACGAGCGCAACGCCATCTACAAGGATGCGGGCTATTGCTTCAATACGCCGCGCGGCATTCGCGCTTTCGGCAACGCCGGCTGTCAGTATGACAATGTAAACGACGTCCCGCTGTCCGCGAACAGTCGCGCGCGCATTGCGGAAATCGTGCGCATGGAGCGCGCTTACGGCTGCCGGTGAGAGCGCATCCGGGACCGCCGGCCTCTGGCCGGCAGCCGGCTGGAAGCCGGCGATCCCGGCTCAGCGCATCGCGATCTGCACGCGGCCGTCCTTGCGCGGCGCGGCCTTCGGCTTCGCAGGCGGGCGCTTGACCGGCGCAGGCGGCGGGGTGTTCTCGTCGAAGAGTTCGGCGAGCTTTTCCGTCATCGCGCCGCCGAGCTCCTCCGCATCGACGATCGTGACCGCGCGCTTGTAATAGCGCGTCACGTCGTGGCCGATGCCGATGGCGATGAGCTCGACCGGCGAGCGGTTCTCGATCTCGTCGATGATGTGGCGCAGGTGCCGTTCGAGATAATTGCCGGGGTTGACCGACAGGGTCGAATCGTCGACCGGCGCGCCGTCCGAAATCATCATCAGGATGCGCCGCTGCTCTGGCCGATGCACCAGCCGGCGATGCGCCCAGTCCAGCGCCTCGCCGTCGATGTTTTCCTTCAGCAGGCCCTCGCGCATCATCAGGCCGAGATTTTTTCGCGCGCGGCGCCAGGGCGCGTCGGCCGCCTTGTAGACGATGTGACGCAGGTCGTTGAGGCGGCCGGGATTGGCGGGCTTGCCGGCCTGCAGCCAGGCCTCGCGCGACTGCCCGCCCTTCCAGGCACGGGTGGTGAAGCCGAGAATCTCCACCTTCACGCCGCAGCGCTCCAGCGTGCGGGCGAGAATGTCGGCGCAGGTGGCGGCGACGGTAATAGGTCTGCCGCGCATAGAACCGGAATTGTCGAGCAGCAGCGTGACGACGGTGTCGCGGAAATTCGTGTCCTTCTCGTGCTTGAAGGAGAGCGGCTGCTGCGGGTCGATGATGATGCGCGGCAGGCGCGCGCTGTCGAGCACGCCTTCCTCGAGATCGAATTCCCACGCGCGGTTCTGCTGCGCCATCAGGCGGCGCTGCAGGCGATTGGCGAGACGGCCGACGACGCTGGACAGCGAGGCGAGCTGCTTGTCGAGATAGGCGCGCAGGCGCTCGAGCTCTTCGGCGTCGCAGAGTTCCTCGGCCTGGACGATCTCGTCGAACTTGTGGGTGAACGCCTTGTAATCGGGCGCCTTGCGATCGGCGCCGTGCATCGGCGGGCGACGGGATTCGGCGGCTTCCTCGCTGTCGCCCGCGTCGGCTTCCTCGGGGAATTCGCCCGACGGCGCGTCGGCGGCGTCGGTCTCGCCGTCGTCCATCTCGTCTTCGGAATCGGCGGCCTTTTCCATCTGCACGGCTTCGCCGTGCGCCTCCTGCTCGTCGCCCTCATCGTCCTCGTTCTCGTTGTTGTCGCCCTCGTCCTTGGAATCGTCTTCGCTCTCCTCCGTGTCGGAGGAGGCGTCGTCGGCCATGTCGAGCGCGCTGAGCAGCGAATGCACGACCTTGCCGAAGGCGCGCTGGTCCTCGATCGAGCCGGCGAGGCGATCGAGCTCGGGGCCGGCGCGCTCTTCCACGAATTGCCGCCAGAGATCGACGACGCCCTGCGCGTTCTTCGGCGCGGGCGCGCCGGTGAGGCGCTCGCGCACCATCAGGGCGAGCGCGTCCTCGAGCGGCGCGTCGGCGCGGTTGTCGATCTCGGCGTAATTGCCGCGGCTGTAGCGGTCTTCAAGCATGGCGCCGAGATTGGCGGCGACGCCCTCCATGCGGCGCGCGCCGATGGCTTCCACGCGGGCCTGCTCGACGGCCTCGAACACGCCGCGGGCGGCCGCGCCCTGCGGCGCGATGCGGCGATGAATCCTGTCGTCGTGGCAGGCGAGCCGCAGCGCCAGCGAATCGGAATGGCCGCGCACGATCGCCGCTTCGCGGGGCGTGAGCTTGCGTGGTGGTTCGGGCAGGCGCGCCTTGGCGCCTTCGCCCGTTCCGATGACGGCGGGGCGGTCGGCGGAATAGGTGACTTCCAGGCCCGGCGTGCGCGCCATGGCGCGCATGCAGGCGGCGACCGCCCGCTTGAACGGCTCCTGCGGGGCTTCCTTGGGCGAGGCGGGTTTGCGGTTGGATGACATTGCAGCCTGCGTCAGAGAATCCAGCGGCCTGTCGCCGCTATCGCCCGATACATGGCGTCCGGTGCCAGATCGAGTTCGCCGGGCCAGACCACCGCGCCGTGCTCGATGTGCGCTGCGGCGAATGCGGCGGGGTCGGCGAGTGCGGCGAAGACGCCGGCATTTGCATTATGAACGAGGCCGGACATGTCGACTTCGCCTTCGAGGCCGTCTACAAAGCGCAGACGCAATCTGAAGCCTTCCATCGCCTCCACGTGAGCGACGCGCCAGCGCGTCCGGGGCGTGACCGGCGGGACTACTTCAGAGGCGCAATCTTGCGCGGCATTTGATTGCGTGCGCACAGGTCCCAATCCTCCTGCAGCTCGGCCTGGTGCTGCTGCGCCCATTCCAGAACGAGCGCCAAGGCTCGTCTTGGAAGCTCCCCTTCGATAACCGAAAGGGTGCGGATGTCGATCAGCGCTTCATATTCAGCATAAAGCGCATGAAAGTGCGGTGGAGCGTGGTCGTTCCAGAACAGCTGGATGAGGATGCCGTAGAAGAACGAGATCGTCGGCATCGTGCATCCAGCCCGCGCGCTTAGGTCATCACCACGTTCACCGCGCTTTCCGGCAGCTCCTTGCCGAAGCAGCGCTGATAGAATTCGGCGACCATCGGACGCTCGAGCTCGTCGCATTTGTTCAGGAAGGTCAGCCGGAAGGCGAAGCCGAGGTCGCCGAAAATCTCGGCGTTCTCCGCCCAGGTGATGACCGTGCGCGGGCTCATGACGGTCGACAGGTCGCCGGCCATGAAGGCGTTGCGGGTGAGGTCGGCGACGCGCACCATCCTGGAGATGGTTTCCTTGCCTTCCTTGGTCTTGTCGTAGGACTTCACCTTGGCGCGCACGATGTCGGCTTCCTTGTCGTGCGGCAGGTAGTTGAGCACGCAGACGATCGACCAGCGGTCCATCTGGCCCTGGTTGATCTGCTGGGTGCCGTGATAGAGGCCGGAGGTGTCGCCGAGGCCGACCGTGTTGGCGGTCGAGAACAGCCGGAAAGCCGGGTGCGGCTTGATCACCTTGTTCTGGTCGAGCAGCGTCAGCCGGCCGGACACTTCCAGCACGCGCTGGATCACGAACATCACGTCCGGGCGGCCGGCGTCGTATTCGTCGAAGCAGAGCGCGACATTGTTCTGGATCGCCCAGGGCAGGATGCCGTCGCGGAACTCCGTGATCTGCTTGCCGTCCTTCAGCACGATCGCGTCCTTGCCGACGAGATCGATGCGGGAGACGTGGCTGTCCAGGTTGACGCGGACGCAAGGCCAGTTGAGGCGCGCGGCGACCTGTTCGATATGGGTCGACTTGCCGGTGCCGTGATAGCCCGTGACCATCACGCGCCGGTTGCGCGCGAAGCCCGCGAGAATGGCCAGCGTCGTCTCGCGGTCGAAGAGATAGTCGGGATCGAAATCGGGAACGTGCTCGTCGGCCTTCGAATAGGCCGGCACTTCCATGTCCGTGTCGATGCCGAAGGTCTGCCGCACCGACAGTTTTATGTCCGGCATGGGCGCGACGCGATCTGCGGCTCTTTCGCTGACGGCTTGCATCAATCCTCCGATCGGCCGGCCGCGGATCGGCGGGCGCTGCGTGAAATCTGTCGGCTGGCGATTGTCGGTCGTCGCCGCCGCGAGGGCGGCGTCAGACGAGTTTCGCCGATCTCAGATAATTATAGGCCCGAATGATCTCGCGCAATTTATCCTCGCTCGACCGGTCGCCGCCGTTGGCGTCCGGGTGAAGGCGCTTCACGAGTTCCTTGTATCTGGCCTTGATCGCGGCCGCGTCGGCGGTTTCGTCGAGGCCGAGCGCGCTCAGCGCCTTTTTCGCGGCGATTCCATAGCTCGGCCGGGCCGGCGCCTCAGGCCGGCGGCCGCGCATCCGGTCGCCGAATACGCCCAACGGATCGCGAATGCCTGCATTGTCCTCGCGGAATGACTTGCCGGCGCGGTTGACGCCCATCGCCCATGTCGGGCGATGGCCGATGATGTCTTCCTTCATCCAGCGGGAGACCGCCTCGTCGGTCATGCCGTCGAAGTAATTGTAGGTCGAATTGTATTCGCGCACGTGGTCGAGGCAGAAACAGAAATATTGTCCCTCGCGCAGCCGCCCCATCGGCGCGCGGAATTCGCCGGACGCCTCGCAGCCGGGAAAATCGCAGACGATCCGGCGCGCGGACGCCGGCTCTTCGCGGCGCTGTTGCTCGCGCTTGACCCGGATGCGGTCGAAGATGGGGGAATTCAGATCCATGGAGCGTTCATTATGGGTCGTTCGGGGCTCGCCGCAAGCCGCGGCGCGGGCTAAAATTCCACCGGAAATCGAAGCCGTTACGCATCGAAGGAGTCTAAACAGTGAATGGAAACGCCGTCCCGGTTAAGGATCGGATACGGGCGAAGCTCGCCGCCGCCCTCGCGCCGGTTTCGCTCGACGTGATCGACGATTCGCACAAGCACGCCGACCACTACGTCCATCCGGGCGGCGCCGGCCACCAGGGCGAAACCCATTTCACCGTCAAGATCGTGTCTCCCGCCTTTTCCGGCAAGAGCCGCGTCCAGCGCCACCGCGCGATCAACGACCTTCTGGCCGAGGAGATCGCCGGCGGCTTGCATGCGCTGGCGATCCACGCCAAGGCGCCCGGGGAATAATCGATCGAGGAGAGCGTCACCGGCGTCCGAGTCCGCGCGCGAGGCCGCGAACTTTCGCGCGGAAAAGCTCGGCCTGCGACGCGTCGAGGCGTTCGGCGCGATACAGAGTGGCCATCCGGAAGCGGCATCTGGGCGCGCAAACCCCCAGGAGGGCATATTTCAATATGCGGCGAACCGGCCGCCGCATGACAAACAGATCGACCCAAGCGGGCGAGCCCATCGTCGTGATCGCAAGCACGTCGCGCAGGCCCGCCAGGCGCGGCCGGATCGAGCCGAGATCCGCGCTGTGGTCGTAGGCGTGGCCCGGCGCCCAAACCCGATCGAACCATCCCTTCAGAATCGCCGGAAAACCGAACCACCACGTCGGAAAGACGAGAACAAGCGCTTCAGCTTGCAGCAATTCGGCGAGTTCTGTCTGGACGCCAGTCGTGTCCGCCGCGCCGTAATAGGCTTTTCGTTCCAAACCTGTCAGCCGTGGGTCGAAATCCCGGGCGTAAAGGTCGACAAACGCGACCTCCGCGCCGCCCTTGCGCAATTCATCGCAAACATCGCGGGCCAAGCTGGCGCAGAAGCTGTCATTCAGCGGGTGGGCGAGCGCGACGAGGCATTTCATTTGCCGGCGATGATCTGAAACACGCCGGAGGCGCGCAGCACGGGCTTGCCGTCCGCGTAGATCATGCCGCTGGAATGGCACAGCGAGCGGCCCATGCGATCGATGCGGCCGCGTCCTTCCATCCAGGAGCCGAGCGGCGCGGGGCTGAGATAGTCGAGCCCCAGATGCACCGTCACCAGCGTCAGCCGCGGCGTGCGGGTGAGCGCGATCACGCGCAGCAGGTGGACGTCCGCGAGGGCGGCGAGCACGGCGCCGTGGCATTGGCCGAGCCGGTTGGTGTGATGCGCCTCCACCCGCATGCCGAGGCGGTAGTCTTCGCCCGCCCCCGATTCGTAGAGCCGGCCGATCAGGTCCATGTAGGGGCTCGAGTGATCGGTGGGCGCATAGCCTTCGGGCGCGGAATTCATGCGGGGCGAGGTCCTGGATTCGTGACGCGTTTGCATCACCGACTCGATCCGAGCGCCCGGTCCGCGTCAAGCGGCCGACTTGCGCTTGCCAAGGCGGGTTTCGCGCGTCACTAGATTTCCGATCCATCTGTTTCTGGTGACGAGGGTTCGATGCATTTCCATCGGCGCGATATTCTGGCCGGCGTTTTCGCCTGCGCGGCCGCTCCGGGCCTTGCGGGGGCGGCGCCGGTCGCCGGCGAGACGCGCGGACTCTACGGCTCCGTCCCGGACAAGTTTCCGATCCCCGCGATCAATCTGTCGCGAATCAACGCCGCGTTCCTACGCGCGCAGGTGCCCTATCCGACGCGGGAGCCGGCCGGCACGATCGTGATCGATCCGCGCCATCACTATCTCTATTTCGTCAACGGCGACGGGACCGCCATGCGCTACGGCGTCGGCGTGGGCCGTCAGGGCTTCGCCTGGAAGGGCGTGGCGACGATCAACAGCAAGCAGGAATGGCCGGACTGGTATCCGCCGAAGGAAATGCTGGAGCGCCAGCCCGAGCTGATGAAGATCATGAAGGAGCTGCAATCTGGAATCGGCATGCCCGGCGGCCCGCGCAATCCGCTCGGCGCGCGCGCCATGTATCTGTGGCAGAACAACAAGGACACGCTCTACCGCATCCACGGCACGACGGAGCCGTGGACGATCGGCACCAACGCCTCGTCCGGCTGCATCCGCATGATCAACCAGGACGCGATCGATCTCTACAACCGGGTGACCGTCGGGGCGAAAGTGGTGGTGCTCGGCTCGGGGGCGGCCAACGAGATCGTCGTCGGGCCCGTGCCCGGCTCGGCGCGCGCGGCGCAGCCCCAGACCGCGCTGGCGCCGGTTCAGCCTGCGCCCGTCGCGGCGCGCGTGCAGCCCGCCGTCGCGCCGGCAGCGCGCGCGCCGCTGAATATCAACCCCTATCCGATGGACAGAACCTGGTAGCGGCGAAATCGGCCCGGCCACGAAATCGCCTCATCGCTGACCTTTATGCGTCGGGCCGGTCCTGCCGGCCGGTCCGGCCATCCCCTGTTCAAAACTTCGGCGTCGCGCGGCTTTTCAAGCGCGACACGGAGGCGTAGGAACGCCGGGTGTCACGTTTCTTCGCTTCGCCGAGGGCGCTCACTTGCGAATAATCCTTGCCCGCGCAACAGCTTCCGCCGCCCTTCTCGCGCTGGTCGCCGGCGCGGCGCCGGCCTCGGCCAATCCCGCCATCGTCATAGACGCCGCGACCGGCGAGACGCTGATGCAGCAGGAGGCGACGCAGCCCTGGTATCCGGCCTCGCTCAGCAAGCTCATGACCGTGTTCGTCGCGCTGAAGGCCGTGCGCGAAGGGCGGATCACGATGGACACGCCGCTCAAGGTTTCGGCGCGCGCCACGACCCAGGCGCCGTCCAAGATGGGATTTCGCGCGGGCACGCTGGTTACGCTCGACAATGCTCTGAAGATGCTGATGGTGAAGTCCGCGAACGATCTCGCCATCACGATCGCGGAGGGCGTCTCCGGCTCGGTGGAAGCCTTCGCCAACGAGATGAACGCTTCGGCGAGCGCGCTCGGCATGCGCGAATCGCATTTCGTCAATCCGAACGGCCTGCCGGACGCGCGGCAAATTTCGTCCGCGCGCGACATGGCGATCCTCGGGCGCGCCCTCTACGTCTATTTCCCGGAGCAGGCGGGCCTGTTCGACATCGGCGCGCTGCGCCTCGGCAACAAGATCATTCCGACGCATAACGGCATGCTCGGCCGCTATCCCGGCGCGGAGGGCATGAAGACCGGCTTCACCTGCGCGGCGGGGTTCAATCTCGTCGTCAGCGCCTCGCAGAACGGCAAGCGTCTCATCGCCGTCGTGCTCGGCGCGCCCAGCGCGAAATCGCGCACGATGCTGGCGGCGAGCCTGCTAGACAAGGCGTTCGTCGCCGGCGGGGGGCAGGGCTCGGCGACCTCGCTCGCCTCGATGGGCGGCGAGCCGCCGGACATGCACGATTTCGCCTGCCGCCACCGCGGCAAGGCGTCCGCCGAGTTCGAGGCGCAGGTCGAGGACATGTCCGTTCCGATCCCGCGCAGCTTCATGCAGGCCGCGCAAGGGCCGGAAGGCAATTCGCCCTACGGCGGCGGTCCCGGCGGTTCGCCCGCGGCGGGCGGCGCGATGCGCCCGAGCGAGGTCGCGACCCTGCCGCGTCCGGTCTTCCAGCCCGTCCCGGTCTTCATCGGTCCTGTCGCCGGCTGGACCGGCCCGATCGCCCATGCCGAAGGCGACACGGCGACGCCCGTCACGCAGGCCTATTCCGCCGACGGCGACGCAGAAGCGGATTCGCCGGTCAAACCCGCCCCGGACGCGCAGTCGATGCGGGCCAGGCGGAGCGTCAAGGCCAAGGCGCACAAGCCGGTCAAGGTCGCCAAGGAGAAGCCGGCGCAAGCAAAGCCGGCGAAGGTCGAAAAACCCGGCAAGGCGGCCAAGACCGCGAAAGCCAAGCCCGAGAAGACTATCAAGCCCGAGAAGGCCGCGAAGACCGGCAAGGCCAAGGTCGCCAAGCGCCACGAGAAGCAGGGCGAATGAACGCCGCGCAAGGACGCCGGCCGCCGCCGGCCGTCCCGGTCACGATCCTGACGGGCTTCCTGGGCTCGGGCAAAACCACGCTGCTCAACCGGCTGCTCGCCGATCCCGCGCTGGCGGACGTCGTCGTTCTCATCAACGAATTCGGCGAGGTCGGCCTCGACCATCTCTTCGTCGAGAAGATCGACGGCGACATGATGCTGATGGCGTCGGGCTGCCTGTGCTGCACGATCCGCGGCGATCTCGTCCATGCGCTGGAGGATCTGCTGCGCCGGCTCGACAACGGCCGCATGAAGTCGTTCCGGCGGGTCGTGATCGAGACGACGGGGCTCGCCGATCCCGCGCCGATCCTGAACGCGCTGATGGGCCATCCCTATCTGGCGCTGCGCTACAAGCTCGACGGCGTCGTGACGACGGTGGACGCCGTCAACGGCCTCGCCACGATCGCGCGCCACAGGGAGGCGCTGCGGCAGGTCGCGGTCGCCGACCGGATCGTCCTCACCAAGACCGACCTGCCGGAGGCCGGCGACCATGCCGCGGCGCTGGCGGCGCGGCTCGACGCGCTCAACCCCGGCGCGCCTCGTCTCGTGGCGGCCAGGGGCGAGGCGACCGCCGAAGCTCTGCTGTCGGCGGGGCTGTTTTCCGCCGGCGGCAAGATTCCCGACGTCGCGGCCTGGCTCCGCGCCGAGGCGTTCGAGACGCACGACCATCATCACGGTCATGGCCACGATCATCATCACGCGCATGATCCGAACCGGCACGACGCCTCGATCCGCGCGTTCTGCCTGACCCGCGACGCGCCGCTCGATCCGCGCGCCTTCGATATATTCCTCGATCTGCTGCGCCACGCGCACGGGCCCAAGCTTCTAAGGGTCAAGGGCGTCGTCGCCCTGGCCGACGACCCGGACAGGCCTGTCGTGATCCACGGGGTCCAGCATCTGTTTCATCCCGCCGTCCGGCTCGCCGGCTGGCCGGATTCCGATCGGCGGACGAAGATCGTGCTGATCGTGGACGGGCTCGAGCCGGCCTTCGTCGAGGGCCTGTTCGCGGCCGCCATCGGCGAGGCGCGGACCGATACGCCCGATCGCGCGGCGCTGACGGCCAATCCGCTGGACCTGCGGCCCGGCGGCCTTCTGGCGGAATAGTCAAGCCCCTGTTTCTTCGACGATCCCAGCCGACCCTGGCGCGCAAATTGTAGCCGTTCTCCCCGGCGGGAGGCTTTCAGGCGCGCTCGTCCCGATCCGGGACATATGCGCCCTGAATGGGCCCCTCGCGCAGAGGGAAAGCGATGGCTGCGCATTTCTGGCGCCTCAGGTCGATGCAGCACTGGCCGGACGAGGTCCGCCGGCTGGCGGGCGTCCGAACGCCCGCGGCGGCGGACCGGACGCATGCGGCCGAGGGCGAAACGCTCGTTGAGGCGCTGACCGCCGACGAGCTGGAGGCCCATCGGGCCGACTGGCGCGATCTCGCGCGCCGCGCCATCGAACCCAATCCCTTCATGGAGCCGGATTTCGCGCTGACCGCGATGCTGCATCTGCCGGCGAGCCTGCGACCCGTGATGGCTGTCGTATGGCAGGGGGCGGGCGGGGAGCCGCGCGCCCGCATGATCGGCGTATGGGGTTTCGAGCAGGGCGGCGGCGCGTTCGGCGGCGTCGCGCGTAGCTGGAAATACAAGCATGGCGCGCTTGGCACGCCGCTGATCGACCGGCTGGCGGCGGCGCGCTCCGTCGACGCCGTTCTCCACTGGCTGAGGGCGCGGCGGCTCGGCCGTTCGGCGCTGGTGATGCGCGATCTCGCCCGCGGCGGCGAAGCGGCGCGGCTGATCGCCGAACGCTGCGCCGCGCACGGGCTGGGTTCGATCGGTCTCAACGAGCACGAGCGGGCCGCGCTCCGCCCGTCCGGCGGCGGCGCCTCGCCGGAAAGGCCACGCGGATCGCGCAAGCGGCGTCGCGAAACGGACCGGCTGGCGCGCCGCCTCGCCGAAGCCGGCGAGGTCATGCACGGCTCGGCCTCCGACCCCGGCGATATCCGCTACGCGTCGGAATGGTTCCTCGCCCTCGAACAGGCGGGCTGGAAAGGGCGCCGGCATACCGCCTTCCTCTCCGACGCCGGCGACGCGGCGTTCCTGCGCGCCACGCTGCGGCAGCTTGCGCGCGCCGGCAAATGCCGGATCGACTGGATCGCTGTCGACGGCCGGCCGATCGCCATGGCGATCGTGCTGCGCAGCGGCGATCGCGCCTATTACTGGAAGACGGCCTACGACGAACGATTCGCGCGCTATTCGCCCGGCGTTCAGCTCACACGCATGCTCGCCGAGCGCCAACTGGAAGATCCCGCTGTCCAGGTCACCGATTCCTGCGCGATCGCCAATCATCCGATGATCGATCGCCTCTGGCCGGATCGTCAGGCGATGTTCGATCTGGCGATCGGCGTCGATCCGGCCCGCGCGAACGCCTTTCCCGGCGCCGTCCGCCGCGAGCGCCTCGCGCGCGCCCTGCGCGCGGCGGCGAAGTCCGCGGCCAACGCCGCCCTGCGTCGGCGCGTGAGCTGACGCGGCTTGCGCGGCGAGCGGCTTTGCCCGAACCTGCCGGCGATGACCCAGGCGGAGACGGATCGCCAGAGGATCGACAAGTGGCTGTGGTTCGCGCGCATGGCGCGGACGCGGACCGCCGCCGCCCAGCTCGTCGCGGACGGCCACGTGCGGCTCAACGGACAGCGGATCACGCAAGCCGCCAAGGCCCTGCGGCCGGGCGACGTGTTGACCGTCGCCCTGCAGCGCGACGTCAGGCTGTTGCGGGTGCTGGCGACGGGCGCGCGCCGCGGCCCCTACGAGGAAGCGCGCCTGCTGTACGAGGACCTCGCCGCCTCCGATGCGGCATCCTGACATCGCGCCCAGTTCTTGCGCAGCCCGGTCAAAGGGGATAGCAGTTCCCAATCTTTGAGGCGCGAGCGTCGCGCGCCGGGAGCCTGCAATGACGTATGTGGTCACCGAAAACTGCATCAAGTGCAAGTATATGGATTGCGTGGAAGTCTGCCCGGTGGACTGCTTCTACGAGGGCGAGAACATGCTCGTCATCCATCCCGACGAATGCATAGATTGCGGCGTCTGTGAACCGGAATGCCCCGCGGAGGCGATCAAGCCCGACACGGAGCCCGGTCTCGAGCAATGGCTCAAGCTCAACGCCGATCTGGCGCCGAACTGGCCCAACATAACCGTCAAGCGCGATCCGCCGGCCGACGCCAAGGAATTCGACGGGAAGCCCGACAAGTTCAAGAATTTCTTCTCGGACAAGCCCGGCGAAGGCGACTGAGCGCGCCGGAATTGCCGCGTTCTCGATCAAATGGTTCGACGGCGGGTTAACCACCGCGCCGGGCTTCGGCCCGCGCGCGGCGTGAGCCTTTGATTTTTGCGGATTTCTGTGATATACACATTTTTAACAGTCACAGAAATCCGCGACCTATCAGTCGGTTGACAGATACTACCCGCAATAGTTCGCGCCGCTAGGGCGGCAGCGAAATGTTCAGGGCGAGCGCGAGCGCAGGCTTCGCGTCGACGGTAGCGATTTCCTCAATTTTGGACTGTGCGTCGGGCCCGTCTGTGACGGGTCTTGCGCCGGCGGCCTGCGTTTCGGGCCGTCGTGAAGCGCCGGGGTCCCGCCCCGGGCTCAGCAAGGAGTGCGCTGCGTATGCCGTCCAAGAAGAAATCGACCAAGCCCGGGAAGACGACCGCCAGCAAGAAGGCTGAAGCGACGAAATCCAGGAAGACCACCGCCAAGGCGCCGACGGCGAAAGCCGCCTCCAAGGCGAAGACGAACAAGGTGAAGAGCGTGTCGGCCTCGAAGACCAGGACTGCCAGCGCCGCCAAGACCAAGGCCGCCGCGGCCAAGACGACGAAAGCGGCCGCGGCGAAGGCGACGACTGCCGGCAAGGCGAAGGCCGCCGCCGCCAAAGCCGCCGCCGCCAAATCCGCGGCGCGCAAGGCCGCCGCAGCGAAGGCGGCCGCGAAATCCAAGGCGAAGGCCGCCGCCGCGGCCCGGACGCCTGCAAAGGGCGCCGGCAAGCCGGCGGACAAGCGCAAGTCCGCCGCGGTCGCCAAGGCGGTCAAGAGCGGCGCCGCCGTTCGCGCGCCGAAGCCCGCGATGGAGCCCGCCAAGACGAAATCAGACAAGAACCGCGTTGCAGCGGTCGTGAAGGAAGCGACTCACGAGAAGGCGTCACAGCACCTGATCAAAAAGGCGGTAGACAACACCAAGACAAGCCCAGCCCCAGCACACAAGCCGGTCGAACAGGCCGGCGCGCGCGCCAAGGTTCAACTGGTCCGGCCGGAAGCGGCCGCTCCCGCTGCGCCCGCAACGCCCGCGCCCACGCCCGTCCGCGCCGCGCCCGATCCGAGACCGGCGTCGCACGCGCCGGCGATGCAGCCTCGAGAGACGAGCGAACAGATTCCGGTGACACAGAAAAAAACAACTTCTCCCGCCTCCGTAGCCAAGCCGGCCAAACCGGCCGTCGCGAAGGCTCCCGCGCCCGAGCAGAAGCCGGCGAAGCCCGCCAGCCAGAAGCTCGGCTTCAAGACCAACGAGCACATCGTCTATCCGGCGCATGGCGTCGGCCAGATCATCGCGATCGAGGAGCAGGAAGTCGCAGGCTTCAGGCTCGAGCTGTTCGTGATCAGCTTCGTCAAGGACAAGATGATCCTGAAGGTGCCGACCCCGAAGGTCGTCAGCGTCGGCATGCGCAAGCTCGCCGAGGCGCCGGTCATCGCCAGGTCGCTGGACACGCTGACCGGCCGCGCGCGCATCAAGCGCACCATGTGGTCGCGCCGCGCCCAGGAATACGAGGCGAAGATCAATTCCGGCGATCTGATCGCGATCGCGGAGGTCGTGCGCGATCTCTATCGCTCGGAGGCCCAGCCGGAGCAGTCCTATTCGGAACGCCAGCTCTACGAGGCCGCGCTCGACCGCATGAGCCGCGAACTGTCGGTCGTCCAGAAGATCACCGAACAGGAATCGCTCAAGCTGATCGAGGCGCAGCTCCAGAAGGGCCCGCGTCGCGCGACCAAGGCGGAAGCCGAGACGGAAGCGGACGCCGGCGAGGTCGACGAGGCCGCATAGCCCGCTTCGCGTCACGCCACAAAATAAAAGCCCGGCTTCGCGCCGGGCTTTTTTGTTTCTGTCGGGGCCGAGCGGTTACCCGGCGCGGCTTTCGAGCAGCTTGCGCAACTTCTCCAGCGCGCGCGATTCGATCTGGCGCACGCGCTCCTTGGAGATGCCGAGCTGGGCGCCGAGTTCCTCGAGCGTCGCCGATTCTTCGGCGAGCCGCCGTTGGCGCACGATGCGCAATTCCCGCTCCGACAAATGCGCGAGCGCGTCGTTGAGCATGGCGTGGCGACGCTGCGTATCGATGTCGTCGCCGACCGTCTCGTCCGGCAGCGGCCTGTCGTCGACGAGAAAATCGCCGCGTTCGGCCGAATCGGACTGGTCGTCTCCGCCGACAGGCCCGTTCAGCGAGATGTCGGGGCCGGAAAAGCGCGCGCTCATCAATTCGACGTCGGCGCTGGAGACGCCGACGGCCTTGCCGATGCGGTCGTAGAGCGTGGTCTTCTCGATGTCGGCGGATGCGGCCATCTGCGCCCGCAGCCGGCGCAGATTGAAGAAAAGGGCCTTCTGCGTCGAACTCGTCCCGCCGCGCACGATCGACCAGTTGCGCAGGATGTAGTCCTGGATGGCGGCGCGAATCCACCAGGTGGCGTAGGTGGAGAACCGGACGTCGCGGTCGGGATCGAAACGGGCGGCGGCTTCCAGCAGGCCGACATGGCCTTCCTGGATGACGTCGGCGATCGGCAAGCCGTAGTGGCGGAATCGCGCGGCGAGCGCGATCACGAGCCGCATGTGGGAGGCGGCGAGCTGGTCGAGCGACTTCTGATCGCGAAAGTCGCGCCAGCTCAGCGCGAGCTGGTGTTCTTCTTCACGTTCGAGAAACGGCGCCGCCATCGCGGCGCGCACAAATTCACGATGCACTCCAGGCAATTGCGCCATGGTTGCCTCCGGGTCTGTGGATCGCCGGTCAAGGCGGCGTTCACGGATTGGGCGCTCAAGCCTATACGGCTCGCGGAAGCTTGCGGGATCACAAGCGCGTGAAGCGGGAGCAGAAAGTGGCCGTCGGACCTGCGCAGCCCGCTGCGGAGCCTATTGATCGGCGACGATCTTGTAGGATTCGCCGGATTTCAGCGTTGCGCCCGGCGAGAGGCCGTTCAGCAGCAGGAACATGTCCATCGGCCGGTCGGCGATCCCCATCCGGCGGGCCAATGCGTCGACATTGTCGGTCAGCCCGGCCTTCACGACCTGAAGCTTGAGCGGTTTGACCTTCGCCGCCTCTTCGTCGCTGAGCGTCCGGAACGACTGGATCGCCTGATCGAATTTCGCGGTCGTGGCGTCGTCCATCGCGCGGGCGGCGAACAGAAGGCGATAGATATCGCCATCCTTGCGCACGACCGCGACGCGGAAATTCCACTCGCCGGCGCGCGCCATGCCGAAGGCGGCCGGCATGCCGTTGATCTCGCCGGTCTGCACGGAGGACCGCAGCAGGCCGTCGAGCCAGCCGGACGCCAGATAGGCGTCGAGCGCGCCGCCGGAATTGTCCGGCACGCTGTCGACGCGCACGGCTTCCGCGCCGCCGTGCGCGCGGCCGAGCAGGGCGCGCGGCGTGTTGTCGAGCACGAAGCCCTCGGGCGCGGTAAAGGCGAAATGCAGGCGCGGCTGCAGGAAGCGGCGGCCGCGCACGATGCCATCAGCGGGGTCTTCGCCGAAATTCATGCCGTCGATCGCCGCAAGGTAGCCCGCGCGGTCGGTCGCGCCGATGCCGGGGGCGCCGATCTGGCGCGCGGCCTGGGTCGCGAGCGCGATGCGTTCGGGCGTCGAGGGATGGGTGGCGAGAATATCGGGCTTGTCCGGCGTCTTCTGGCCGAGCAGCTCCGCGCGCAGGGCGGTCGAACGGCCCAGCGAGGTCAGGAAGCGCGCCGCGCCGTAGGGATCGTAGCCCGCCCGCGCGATGACGTTGACGCCGATCCGGTCGGCCTCGACCTCCTGCTGGCGCGAAAAGCTCGCGAAGGACAGGCGCTGGGTGTTCTCGACCTCCTCGCCCTTCTGGCGGCTCTGGATCACCGATGCGGCCGAGGCGATCACGGCCGCGCGCTTTTCCTGCTCGGCGCGCGCGGCGGCGTGGCGGGCGGTCACGTGGCCGATCTCGTGCGCCATGACGGCCGCGACTTCCGCCGAATCGTTGGCCAGCGCCAGCAGGCCGCGCGAAATGTAGAGGTTGCCCGACGGCAGGGCGAAGGCGTTCACGACCGGCGTGTTGAGGATCGTCACGCGATAGGGCGTCGTCGGCACGTCGGAGGCCGCGGCGAGCTTGACCAGAATGGCGTTGAGGTAGGCCTCGGCGGCTGGCCAGTGATATTCGCCGCCGAATTGCGCGACGAGCTTCTTGTGCTCGGCCGTGGTCAGCGCGTCGACGCCGACCGTGCGCGGCGCGGCTGGGGGAACGGCCGGACCCTGCTGCGGCAATTCGCCCTGCCGCTCGAGCGTGGCGCAGCCGGCGAGCGCGAGGGCGAGCGCAAAAACGCCTGCCCGCCCGAACGCCCTGGCCCTGAAGCGCGCCATGCCAGCCGTCACTGTTTCACGTCCGCCGTTTGTGCGCCGCCGTCCAGTATTTCCAGCGCATCCGGAGTCCCGATCTCCATCAGGGGGCCGAAACCCCGGTCCACCAGTCCGCGGGCGCGCAGCCGCCGGCCGGCGAGCTCCCGCACCGGAATGCGCGCGGCATCGAACAAGGCAAGGTTTCGTTTCGAGATCACGATCGTGAAGTCCGTCGTCCGCCGTGGCCCGAAATTGAGATAAAGGCGTCCGCGCCGCTCGCCAATAGACAAGATGCGTCCTTCGACCAAAGCCAGTCCCCTGGGCGCCGCCAATATGGCCCTGGCGTCGCCGGCGTCGAGCGCCGCGCCCGGCATGGCCCAGAGGCCGCGCTTCGCGGCGCGCGCCGCGGCCTCGGCGGCCAGCAGCCGGTCGCGGCAGGGCCTGGCCGCGGGATCGGGGAGATAGCGGGCAAGGCCCGCCTCGAGAATTTGCTCGCCAAGGCTTTCGGGCCGGTCGCCGAGAAAGGCGGCCGCGGGCGCGCGACCCCAGCGATCCGGCTTGGCCGCCAGGGACGAAAGGCGGATCTCGGCCCCGGCGAGCCGCTCCGCGAAAGCCGTATAGCCGGGCGCGGCCGGATCGGCGGCGACGCCCGGAAGCGTCGCCACGCGTCCGTCGGCGAGGAGAAGGTCGAAGCCTTCGTCGACCGCGGCGATCCGGGCGGTCTGCGCGCCGGCGGCGGGACACTGCGCCAGCGCTGGTAAGGGCGCGGCGGCGCAGATCGTCGCGACGAGTAGAGCGCGCAGGATCAGACGCCGCGCCCCTTGAGGAAGAAGTCGAGCAGCAGGCGCGCCGTGTCTATGTCGCCGTTGCGCGCGCCGACGGGCTGGCCACGATCCGTGATCGGCCGCGCGCCCGGCAGCGTATGGCCGCCGCCGTCGACCTTGACGAGCTCGGTCGGCGCCTTGCAGCCGGACATGAATTCGAGATGCACGCGCGAGCCGTCGTTGCGGTCGCGGTCGGGGACATCGACCGTCGTCGATTTGCCGCTGCAATCGGCGGCCGCCGCAAACGGGGCGAGCGTCGCCGCCGCGGAGACGACCTCGCCCGCGAATTCGGGCATGTCGGCCTTGCCGCCGCCGAAAGGCATTTTCGGGTCCGCCGTGCCCGCAAGCAGCAGGAACGGAATGGGCCGGGACGGCTTGCATGCCGCTGCATCCGCCGTCGGCATCAGCGCGATCAGGGACGCCGCGCCGGCGAAGGCGTCAGTCTGGCGGCAGACCAGACGCATGGCCAGAATCCCGCCGGGACCGCCGCCGGCGACGTAAATGCGCTTGGGATCGGCGATCCCGTCGCTCTCCAGCCGGGCGATCAGGTCGTGCACGAATTTCAGCTCGCGATCCGAGCCCGCCTCGCTGACGTCCCACCGCCCGCCGAGCGCGTCGGGGTAGACGACCACCACGCCGCGCGACTTCAGCGCCCGGTCGAGGCCGATCCGGTCGCGCACGCGCATCCCCGCGCCGGACTGGCCATGCAGGAACACGATGACGGGCCGGCGCGCGCGCTTGAGCCGCGCATGCTCGACGATGAAGGCCGTGCGCTTGGCCCCGCCCGATTCGATCGTCAGTCGCCCGGACGCGGCCGACGCCGTCCCGGCGACGCCGAAGACCAGCGCGCCCGCGATCGCCAGACGCCCGGCGATGGTCGCAAGAAACCGCATCAGCAAATGCCCCTCAGCAAGACGAAGGCGCCAACAATCATAGCATTGCGGCGGCATTGCAACCGACATGCCTCCCATACGAATTGCGAGCCCGAGCGGCGTTGCGCCGCAGGAGGGTTTGGAATAGTGAACGTTTCGACGATGCATCGTATGCGAGGGGTGTCATGGCCGAGGCGAATAACGCGTCCCAGCGTCTGCAGGACCGAAGGCCGCTTTCCCCCCATCTCGAAATCTACAAGATGACGTTCACCATGGTGATGTCGGGCCTGCACCGCATCACCGGCATGTGCCTCTACGCCGGCACGCTGCTGCTCGCCTGGTATTTCATCGCCGCCGCCTCGGGCCGGGGCGCCTTCGACACGATCAACTGGGTCTACGGCTCATTGCTCGGCCGCCTGATCCTGTTCGGATTCACCTGGTCGCTCTTCCATCACCTGATGGGCGGCATCCGTCACGCGATCTGGGACGCGGGCTACATGTTCGACCCCGAGGGGCGCGAGCTGGCCGCGAAAGGCACGCTCGTCGGTTCGGTCGCGCTGACCGTGATCTTCTGGGTCCTGGCCTACGCCTATCGCTGAGGAGAGAAGAAGATGTCGAACAAATCCTCCTCCCTGCGCAGCGAGGCCTCCACGGTCCGCTCGCTCGGCGCGAGCCGCGGCGAGGCTACGCGCCATGCGCTCGCGTTGCGCCTGACGGCGGCGGCGCTGATGCTGCTGACGATCCTTTTCGCCTTCCTCGTCGTTTCGCTCGTCGGCCGCGACTACGATTCGGTCATGCGGCTGTTCAGCCACCGCATCGGGCCGGGCGTGGTCGCGCTCCTGTTCGTGCTTGTGGGCGTCTATCACATGAAGGGCGGGATGGAGACGATCATCGAGGACTATGCGCACGGCCGCTGGAAAATCGGCCTGCTCGTCGCCAATACGATGTTCTGCGGCCTGATCGCGGCCGCCACGGCGCTGGCGATCGTCAAGCTCGCCGTCGGCGGTTGATCGAAGGAAGATTCACATGGCTAGCAATGGGGCTACGAACGGCTCTGGCGCGTTCTCGATCAACGGACGCGCCTATCCGATCATCGACCATACGTTCGACGTCGTGATCGTCGGCGCCGGCGGCGCGGGCCTGCGCGCCACCGTCGGCTGCTCGCAGGCGGGTCTTCGCACGGCCTGCGTCACGAAGGTCTTCCCGACGCGCTCGCACACGGTCGCCGCGCAGGGCGGCGTCGCCGCCTCGCTCGCCAACATGGGCCCGGACAATTGGAAGTGGCACATGTACGACACCGTGAAGGGGTCGGACTGGCTGGGCGACCAGGACGCGATCGAATATCTGTGCCGCAACGCGCCGGCCGCCGTCTACGAGCTCGAGCACTGGGGCGTGCCTTTTTCGCGCACGACCGATGGTAAAATCTACCAGCGCCCCTTCGGCGGCATGACCACCGACTACGGCAAGGGGCCGCCGGCGCAGCGCACCTGCGCGGCCGCCGACCGCACCGGCCACGCCATGCTGCACACGCTCTACGGGCAGGCGCTGAAGAACTCGACCGAGTTCTTCATCGAATATTTCGCCATCGACCTCATCATGGACAGCGAAGGCCGTTGCCGCGGCGTCGTCTGCATCAAGATGGACGACGGCACGATCCACCGTTTTCGCGCGCAGCTCACCATTCTGGCGACGGGCGGCTATGGCCGCGCCTATTTCTCCGCGACCTCCGCGCATACCTGCACGGGCGACGGCGGCGGCATGGTCCTGCGTTCAGGTTTGCCTCTTCAAGATATGGAATTTGTCCAATTCCATCCCACGGGCATCTACGGCGCCGGTTGTCTCATCACCGAGGGCGCGCGCGGCGAGGGCGGCTATCTGACGAACTCGAACGGCGAACGCTTCATGGAGCGCTACGCGCCGAGCGTTAAGGACCTCGCCCCGCGCGACATGGTGTCACGCGCCATGACGATGGAAATCCGCGAGGGCCGCGGCGTCGGCAAGGGCGCCGACCACATCTTCCTGCATCTCGACCATCTCGATCCGAAGATCCTGCACGAGCGCCTGCCCGGCATTTCGGAGAGCGCGAAGATTTTCGCCGGCGTCGACGTGACCAAGGAGCCGATCCCGGTGCTGCCGACCGTCCACTACAACATGGGCGGCATCCAGACGAACTATCACGGCGAAGTGCTGACCAAGAAGAACGGCGACCCCGACGTCGTCGTGCCCGGTCTGATGGCGTTGGGCGAAGCGGCCTGCGTGTCGGTGCACGGCGCCAACCGCCTCGGCTCCAACTCGCTGATCGATCTCGTCGTGTTCGGCCGCGCCGCGGGCCTGCGCGCCGCCGAACTGGTGAAGGCGGGCGAGAAGCAGGCCGAGCTGCCTGCCGATTCCGCCGACATGTCGCTCGGGCGTCTCGACAAGTATCGCTACGCCAGCGGCGGCACGCCGACCGCCGACCTGCGGCTGAACATGCAAAAGGTCATGCAGGCCAATTGCGCGGTCTATCGCACCGGCGAGACGCTGGCCGAGGGCTCGAAGCTGATCCATGAAGTCTGGAAGGCGCGCGACGACATCCGCGTGACCGACCGTTCGCTGATCTGGAATTCCGATCTCATCGAGACGCTGGAATTCGACAATCTGATCGTGCAGGCGGTCGTCACCATGGACGGCGCCAACAACCGCACGGAATCCCGCGGCGCGCACGCCCGCGAGGATTATTCAGAGCGCGACGACGTGAACTGGATGAAGCACACGCTGGCCTCGATCGACGACAGCGCGCGCAGCGTGACGATCGACTATCGCCCCGTGCATTCCTACACGATGTCGAACGAGGTCTCGTATATCGAGCCCAAGGC
>DAIRCS010000017.1:0-42529 GCA_036796555.1 Rhodoblastus sp.
CTCCTGCGTGGAGCGCTCCTGGTCCGTGTCCTCGACGCGCAGGACGAACTTGCCGCCGTGGCGCCGGGCGTAGGCCCAGCAGAAGAGCGCCGTGCGGGCGCCGCCGATGTGGAGGTAGCCGGTGGGGCTGGGGGCGAAACGGGTGCGGACCATGGCGTCTGGGGCGAAGGCAAACCGGCATTTTACGGCCTCGCGCTCCCCCGAACCGTGCCCGCGGCGCCGTTTTCGGCTAAAATGCTCGACTTTCGGGCGATTAGCTCAGCGGTAGAGCACTCCCTTCACACGGGAGGGGTCACTGGTTCGATCCCAGTATCGCCCACCAGCATTCCCGAGGGGCCCGCGGCCGCGCCGCCGGCCCCTTTTCCATGGCCCTCCCCCGGCGCTTGACGGGGATCAACAGGTCAACGGATCGCGGGCGTCGGGCGTTGAAGGGCATGCGTGCGCGCGCCTCGTTTGTGGAAGAATAGCGCCGCCATCCGTCCACCGATCCAGGAGATCTCCACCATGAAGAAACTGCTCGTCCCGATCGCCCTCGCCGCCGCCCTCGCGGCCCCCGGCTTCGCCTCCGCCGACGAAGCGGCCGCGAAGTCCAACGGCTGCCTCAAGTGCCACGCCGTGGACAAGAAGAAGGACGGCCCCGCGTTCAAGGAGGTGGCCAAGAAGTACAAGGGCAAGGCCGACGCCGAGGCGAAGCTCACCGCGTTCCTGTCGAAGGGCGGCAAGATCAAGGTCGATGGCGTCGAGGAGGACCACAAGGTCGTCAAGGGCGGCGACGCCGCCGTGGCCGGCAAGATCGCCAAGTGGGTGCTGTCGCAGTAGCCCGTCGAAACCGCGCCAACGAAAAACGCCGGCTCGCGCCGGCGTTTTTTTTCGCCTGCCCGCGCCGCCTACTTGGCGCCGATGGCGTGCTTCACCAGCTTGGCGAGCTCCGCGTCGCTCGCATCCACCTCGGGGTGGTCCTTGCCCTTCACCGCGGCCGTCGCCTTGGCGACGTCGCCCTTGTACTTGGCCGACATCGCGGAGATCGCGGGGCCCTTCTTCTTCTTCTCGGCGTCGTGGCACTTCACGCAGCCCTTCGACTTGAAGAGGGCCTCGTCGGCCGTGGCAGGCAGCGCCCCGGCCAGGAACCCGGCGGCGGCCAGGGCGATCATCATGCGCTTCATCGTTTCACTCCTTGGTTGAGGGCGGCGCCGGGGCCCATCCCCGACGCCACCGGATTGGATCGCGCGCGTGCGCCGCGGTTCAGCCCTTCTTCGCCGGCTCGGCGGGCGCGGCGGCCGGCGGCGGCGACTCGGCCTTCTGCGGCGGCTCGGCCGTGAGGGTCATGGAAGGCCAGGTGCGCCCGTGGCACGCGGGGTTCGCGCAGAAGTTCCCGCCCTGCTTGCCGTGCTTGAGCGGCGTGCCGTGGGGTTTCGGGCGGTTGGGGCGGTTGTCTTTGTTTTGTTTTTTTTTTTTTTTTTGGCGCTGGTGGCTTTCCGGTTGCGGCTCTCCCGCCTTGTCGGGCAGGAGCGACGCGACCGACCCCTTGCCCTTTTCCACCTCCACCTGCGGCAGCGCGTGGCAGAGCGTGCACTGCAGGCGGATCGCCTCGCCCTTGGCGTTGTAGTGCTTGCCGTCGTGGCAGCGGAAGCAGCCCGGCGTGTCGGCGTGGCCCACGTGGTTCGGGAACGACTTCCAGCTGAAGCCCTTCTCCTGGAAGGAGGCCGCGAGCAGGATGTCGCGCATCGCCTTGTTGAACTTCTGCTCGGCCTGCCTGTGCTCGGGCGGCGTGCCCGCCTTCGCGGTCGCGTCCGCGATGAGCTTGTCCACCTTGGCCTCGCGGTCCTTCGGATCGCCCGTGATGTCCGCGAGCGTGTTCACGAGCGCCACGGCGCGCGCCTTGGCGTCGGGCAGCGCGCGGTCGATCTTCCCGGTGCGGATCGCCTCGTCGACGGTGCTGGCCGGGTTGGGAAACGGATGGCCCACGGAGTTGTGGCAGTCGTAGCAGGCCATGGCCCGCGGCTCCAGCGCCGAGATCTGCTGCGCGGTGAGCTTGGTCTCCGCGTCGGTGTAGGTGACCTTCGTGCCGTCGGGCTTCCTCACTTCCACCCACGGGATCTCGCGGCGCTGCGGGTCCGGCGAGACGAAGCGCACCTCGTTCTGGATGTGCCAGTGGATGCCCCTGGTGTAGCCCTGGCGGATCGCGTCCATGCCGGTGTGCAGCACGATGCGCGTGCGCGACTCGCTGCTCTCGGCGTCCGTGCCGTAGTGCACCTTCACGGCCACGCTGTCGTGGTGCTCGGTCGACGGCCAGTGGCAGCTCTCGCAGGCCTCGCGCGACGGGCGCAGCGTCCCGGAGGTGATCGGCCGCTCGTAGCCGACGATCATCCCCCACAGCTCCTTCGCGTGCGTGGGCTTGAGCGCCATGAGCTTGAGCGTGGAGTTGCGGCCCATGTGGCACTCCACGCAGTTCACGCGCGCGTGCGCGCCGACCTTGTGCGCCTGGATCTCCTCGGGGTGCACGTCGTGGCACATCGTGGCGCAGAACGCGTTGCTGTTGGAGTACTCCCACCCGGCGATGCCGGCCGCGCCCATCACCGCCAGCCCCACGAGCACGGCCACGATCGTCGTGACCGACCCGAGCATCAGCGCCTTGCGCCCCATCTGGATCCTCATGGCTCCCCTCTCCTCCCGGTTATCCCGCCCTCGAAGTGGCGGTTTGCGACAGCCAAGGGGCCGGTCGAGCCGGCCCCGTATTGCGGATTGTACGGCGGCTTCGCGTCAATTCAGCACGCTGTAGATGATGACCACCACCGTCGCGGTGCCGACGATGACCGCCGTGCCGCCGACGACCCAGCCGAAGACCTTGGTCCATGGCGTGGGGGGCGCGGCCTCCGCGGCCGCGAGCCGGCCTTCCGCCACCAGCCGGCGGAACTCCTGGGGCCGCTCGTCCTTCAGCTCGTGCTCGGGGATGCGGCCGGTGAAGATCACGAGGTCCATCGGGAACTTCTCGGGCCGGATGTGCCCGTTGAAGAAGTGGATGGTGAAGATGAAGCCCACCGCGAGGAGCGCCTCCTCGCCGTGCACCACCGTGGCGACGTTGAAGATCCAGCCCGGGAGGACCGCGGCGAACTGCGCCGGGAACCACAGGATGAGCCCCGAGCCGCCGATGATCGCCATGCCCCAGAACACCGCCCAGTAGTCGAACTTCTCCCAGTAGGTCCAGCGGTCGAACTGCGGGCGCGGGCCCTTGCCCACGAACCACTTGAAGTGGTTCCACATGTCGAAGATGTCCTGCGGCTGCGGCACCATCGAGTTCGGGCCCCAGAACACCGCGAGGAAGCCGGTGCGGGTCACGGCGTCGTAGAAGATCCGGATCACGTGCAGCAGCCAGACGGTGATCATCGTCCCCGCGCAGATCCGGTGGATGAGCGCGGCCGTCTGGAAGCCGCCGAGCGCGCGCGCCAGCGACCCGGCCCACTCGTGGTCCGAGAACACCAGCGGCAGACCGGTGATCGCGCAGCCGATGAAGGTGGTCATCAGGAACGCGTGCATCACGCGGTCGATGCGGTCGAACCGCTGGTAGTACTTGTGCACGGCGCCGGCGCCGGCCGGGGCGGCGGGCCGGCCCGCCTGGATCTGGGTGGCCATCAGTGCTTCTCCGTGTCGGGGGCCGGCCGGCCGCGCCGCGCCTTCATCTCGGCGAGCGACCGGTAGAGCCACAGGATGGTGTGCAGGCCGAAGAACGCGAAGACGCCCGCGAGCAGGACCTGCATGAACTTCGTGGTGTAGTAGAGGATGAGGCCGCTGTCCTTCTTGTTCTTGTTGGCGTGCGGCTGGAACTTCACGAAATTGGCGTTGGCCTTCGGGTGGCAGGCCTGGCAGGTCGCGAGGATGCGCTGCTCGGAGACCATGGACAGCGGGTTCTCCTTGGGCAGGATGTCGTGCGCGCCGTGGCAGCTCGCGCAGGTGGCCATGCGCGCGAAGCCGAGGTCGGTCACCTTGCCGTGGTAGGTGTCGCGGTAGGTGTCGATGTACTCCGTGTGGCAGCCGCCGCACTCGCGGATCACGTCGACCTGCCACTTCGGGGCGTTGTGGTCGGCGATGGTGTGCGTGCCGTGGCAGTCGGTGCAGCCCGGCGCGGTCATCACGTTGGCCGCGCGCAGCTTCCCGTGCTGGCCGCCCGACCACGCCTTCTTCGCCTTGCCGTGGCAGGTGCCGCAGGTCTCCGGGATGTTGGCGCGCGAGACGGCGCTCTCCGGGTCCTTCTTCGGGCGCATGTCGTGCGTGCCGTGGCAGTCGGTGCACAGCGGCACGCGGTCCTTCGCCTTCGTGTCGCCGCGCAGGAGCTTGCCGTGGATGCTGTCGTGGTACTTGGCGGAGACGTTGCCGCCGGGGACCTTGCCCGCCTTCACCAGCGCCTCGTTGCCGTGGCAGGCGCCGCAGGTCGCCTCGAGGTTCTGGCGGCTCACCTTCGAGGCGTCGTCCGAGGTGGGCTTGATGTCGTGCGTGCCGTGGCAGTCGCCGCAGGCGGCCGCCACGCCGTTGCCGCCGGCGCGGGCCTTGCCGTGCGCCGTCTCGCCGTACTCCTTCACCGCCTTCTCGTGGCAGCTCGCGCACTGCGCGGCGCCCGGCTCCTTGTGCGGGTACTTCCGCAATCCCTCGGCCGCGTGGCAGTCGATGCAGGTGGCGTTGCCGCCGCCGTGCAGCGTCTTCGCGTGCGCCTCGGGATCGAGCTTGACGGGCTTGCCAGCCGAGCTCTTGTCCCCGGGCTCGGCCTCCGAATGGCAGTCGATGCACTTCTGGCTGGCGTCGGGCGCCTTGGGCGCCTTGGCGGCCGCCGCGGTCGCCGGTGCCTTCCCGGGGGCCTTCGCCTGCGCCACCGGCGCGAGCCAGACCTCGAGGTCGCGGTTCTCGGCCATGTATCTCGTCGACTGGCTGTCGAGCTTGTAGCCGGAAATCGGCGTATAGCGCGCCGAGCAGACGGAGACGGGGCCGGCGTAGCCCCTGGTCTTCACGTTCCGCACGCCCTTGTAGAACAGCGAGATGTTGAACCGCACCAATCCGTCGTAGACCGGCAGCGTGCGGTCGCAGGCGGTCGGACCGACGAGCGGCTGGTCGGCGGGCACGCTCATCACCAGCGCGCTGACCGGATCGAGAACGCCGGTCTTGTGGGCTGCGGTGACGGGCACGCGCTCGTCCATGTCGAGGAAGGGCGGCGAAATCTCGACGGCGCGGACGGCGCCGGCGTTGAGCCCCATGCGCACCGTGCGCGTCTCGGTCGCGTTGGCGGTCGTGTTGGCGTAGGCGTTGGGCAGGACGCTGGCGTTGGCGATCACGCCATTGGCCGTCGCCGCGCCCTTGGCCTTGGTCACCAGCGCCGCGAGGCCCGACAGCCGCAGGCCGACGTCGACCTTGTAGCCGCCGGGCTCGATCGAGGCGGCGGCGTCCGCATTGCCGATCGGCACGCCGATGATGCTGATCGCATAGGTCGCCCGCAGGCTCTCGGCCGCCGCCGGACTTGCGGCGAGGCCGAAGGCGCCTGCAAGACCGGCTGCGAGCCCGAACGACCGGGCGGCTGCGCCCCCAAATGAGTCGAATACCATCAGGCCCACCGTCGATGCCGGCCGCGCTGCACGAGCGCGTCCTTCGGCATTGATCCCGCGCGAATCGGTCCGAAAAATGACCTTTCGTGTTTCGCAGGCGCATATAAGGGTGGCAAGCCCCTCGGCGCTTTTTCGCCGCGCATTGCCGGTCTACAAGGGCGTCGCGCCGCGCCGGCGCCGCCAAGCGAGATGACATGAGCCGTTTCTGGAGCCCGCTCGTCCACGACCTCAAGCCCTATGTCGCGGGCGAGCAGCCTGTCATGGCCGACATCGTCAAGCTCAACACCAACGAAAACCCTTACGGGCCGAGCCCGCGCGCGCTGGAAGCGATCCGCGCGGCCGCCGCCGATACGCTGCGCCTCTATCCCGAGCCGACCTCGCTGAAACTGCGCGAGGCGATCGCGAAGCGCGAGGGCGTGCGGCCGGATCAAGTCTTCGTCGGCAATTCCTCGGACGAGGTATTGGCGCTGGTCCTCCAGGCGCTCCTGAAGCACGAGCGCCCGCTCGCCTTTCCGGACGTGACCTATTCCTTCTATCCCGTCTGGTCGCAGCTCTTCGGCGTTTCCACGAAGATCGTCCCGCTCGACAAGGATATGCGGATCGACGTTACGGCCTACGGCGACGATTGCGGCGCGATCATCTTCGCCAATCCCAACGCGCCGACCGGTATCGCGCTCGGACTGGCCGACATCGAGAAATTACTGCAGGCCCATCCCGACATTCCCGTCGTGATCGACGAGGCCTATGTCGATTTCGGCGCGGAAAGCGCGATTCCCCTGATCGAGCGCTATCCGAACCTGCTCGTCACGCACACGCTGTCGAAGTCCCGCGCGCTGGCGGGCCTGCGCGTCGGCGTCGCCTTCGGCTCCCGCGAGTTGATCGACGCGCTCGAGCGCGTGAAGGACAGTTTCAATTCCTATCCGCTCGACCGCCTCGCCCAGGCCGGCGCGACCGCCGCCTACGAGGACGAGGATTGGTTCCGGCAAAGCTGCGCCAGGGTGATCGCCAGCCGCGAACGCCTGACGGCGGAGTTGCAGAAGCTCGGCTTCGACGTGCTGCCCTCGAAGGCCAATTTCATCTTCGCCAGCCACCCCGCCCACACGGCCGCCGACATCTTCAAGGCGCTCCGCGAGCGCGCGATCATCGTGCGCTGGTTCGACAAGCCCCGAATTTCGGGGCGCCTGCGCATCTCGATCGGCACGGACGCCGAATGCGACCGGCTGGTGGGCGCGCTGAAGGAGATCTTGCGGTGGAACGAGCCGGCGCGTTGACGCAACACTTGTGTTGACTTTGGCGAACGCAACACATATGTTGCGCTCATGAACAGCCGCCAGGCCAAGCGGTATCTCGCGAGCAAGGGCGCGACGTTCGAACCGGGCAAGGGCGGACATTTGATCGTGCGCCTGAACGGGCGGCGAAGCGTTCTGCCGCAACACGGCGGCTCAAAAGAAATCGGCAAGGGCCTCTGGCTCGCGATCCTGAAGCAACTCGACATCAAGGACTGACGCCATGCGTTACGCCGTCAACCTTCAGAAGGACGACGATACCATCCTCGTCACAGTCCCCGACCTTCCCGAGGCGATCACCTTCGGCGAGGACCGAGAGGACGCGCTGGCGCGCGCCGTCGACGCCATCGAAACCGCGATCATCGGTTGCATCTCCGATCGCGAGGATATTCCTCTGCCCGAGGCGCACGCCAAGGATTACGTCACGCTGCCTGCGCTCTCCGCGCTCAAGATCGAACTCTATCGCGCCATGCGGGCGGAAGGTTTGGGCAAGGCGGCGCTGGCGAAGCGGCTGGGCGTCGCGCTGCCGCAGATCGACCGCCTGCTCGACCTGCGCCACGCCTCGCGGCTGGACGCGCTGGAGCGCGCGTTTGCTGCGTTGGGGCGAACGATGGATATTGTCGTGAAGGCGGCTGCCTGAGGCCGCCACGCCCCAAACATTGACTTCCCCGCTCCCTTCGCCTTAAAAGCCCCGCAACTCTCGTCAGAGTGTCCATTGCGATCAGCCGACCCGCCCGCGAGGCAGGAGGCCAACGCCCGGCAGCGCTAAGCGCCCCCGGGCGCGATTTGCGTTGGACCCAATTTGTTTTGGACCCTTTGACGAGCCTGGAGTGGATGCATGTTCGAAGGCCTCAGCGAAAAGCTCTCCGGCATATTCGACCAGCTCACGCGCCGCGGCGCGCTGAGCGAGGCGGATGTGGAAGCAGCGCTGCGCGAAGTGCGCCGCGCGCTGCTGGAGGCCGACGTCGCGCTGGACGTGGTGCGCGGCTTCACCGACAAGGCGCGCGAGCGCGCGGTCGGCGCCAATGTCATCAAGTCGGTCTCGCCCGGCCAGATGGTCGTCAAGATCGTCTCGGACGTGCTGACCGAGACGCTGGGCGCGGAAGCCGAACCGATCGACCTCAACGCGCCCGCCCCCGTCGCCATCATGATGGTGGGCCTGCAGGGCGCGGGTAAGACCACGACCACCGCCAAGATCGCCAAGCGGCTGACGGAACGCCAGAAGAAGCGCGTCCTCATGGCCTCGCTCGACGTCAAGCGCCCGGCTGCGCAAGAGCAGCTCGCGGTGCTCGGCCGGCAGGTCGGCGTCGATACGCTGCCGATCATCGCGGGCCCGACGCCGACGCAGATCGCCCCCCGCTCGATGACCGCGGGGCGGCTCGGCGGCTTCGACGTCGTCATGCTCGACACCGCCGGCCGCACGCATATCGACGAGCCGCTGATGGTCGAGATGGCGGAGATCAAGGCCGCCGCCCGTCCGCATGAAATCCTGCTGGTCGCCGATGCGCTGACCGGCCAGGACGCGGTCAATCTCGCCAAGAATTTCAACGAGCGCGTCGGCGTCACCGGCATCGTGCTCACCCGCGTCGACGGCGACGGCCGCGGCGGCGCGGCGCTCTCCATGCGCGCCGTCACCGGCAAGCCGATCAAGCTGATCGGCGTCGGCGAAAAGATGGACGCGCTGGACGATTTCGATCCCAAGCGCATCGCCAATCGCATTCTCGGCATGGGCGACATCGTCGCGCTGGTCGAGAAGGCCGCCCAGACCATCGACGCCGAAAAGGCGCAGCGCATCGCCGAGAAGATGCGCAAGGGCAAGTTCGATCTCGAGGACCTCGCCGAACAGCTCGCGCAGGCGGAAAAGCTCGGCGGTCTCGGCGGCATCATGGGCATGCTGCCGGGCGTCGGCAAGCTGAAGGAGCAGATGGCGGCGGCGAATATCGACGACCGCATCCTCAAGCGCCAGCGCGCGATCATCCTGTCGATGACGCCGGCCGAGCGTCGCAACCCGGATATCCTCAAGGCTTCGCGCAAGAAACGTATCGCCGCCGGCGCTGGCGTCAACGTCGAGCAGGTCAACAAGCTGCTCAAGCAGCATCGCGGCATGGCCGACATGATGAAGGCCATGGGCGGCGGCAAGCGCGGCCCGATGGGCAAGATGGCGCAGATGTTCGGGCTGGGCGGCGGCAATCCTCTTGCTGGAATGCCGCAGCCGACGCCGGAGCAGATCGAGGCCATGCAGAAGCAGATGGGCGGCCAATTGCCGCCGAACATGCCGAAACTCCCGGACGCGCCGCCCGCCGGCGCGTTTGGCCCCAAGCCCGGCGCGCCCGGTCTCCCGGGCGCCATGCCGAAGCTTCCGGGCCTCGGCGGCGGCTTCAACCCGTTCCAGTTCGGAAAGAAGAAATGAGTTCACTCCTTCTCTCCGCCTGAGCGGGGAGAAGGTGGCGCAAAGCGCCGGATGAGGGGCCGAGCCACATCAGCTCTGCCAGTCGCCCGGCCCCTCACCCCAGCCCTCTCCCCGCAAGCGGGGAGAGGGAGTTAGACCCGAAAGGCTGAACAATGTCCCTGAAGATTCGTCTGTCCCGCGGCGGCGCCAAGAAGCGTCCCTTCTATCGCATCGTCGTCGCCGACTCGCGCTCGCCGCGCGATGGCCGCTTCATCGAGAAGCTCGGCACGTTCGACCCGCTGAAGGCCAAGGACGCCGCCGACCGCCTCGTCGTCGACGCCGAGAAGGCGCAGACCTGGATCGGCAAGGGCGCGACCCCGACCGATCGCGTCGCCCGCCTGCTCGAGAGCGTCGGCGTCGGCAAGCGCGAGGCCCGCAGCAATCCCGAGAAGGCCAAGCCGAAGAAGAAAGCCCAGGAACGCGCCGCCGCTGCGGCCGCCGCCGCCGAGAAGGCCGCTGCTGCGGCAGAGTAACAGATATCTGTCATTCCCGACGGCCGCACAGCGGCCGATCGGGAATCCAGGAGCTGCATCGCGTTCTCGCGTCGCTTGCTGGATTCCCGCTTTCGCGGGAATGACATTCGAGATCGGCTCGAATGCAGCAGAATAAGTCTCTCGTCCTCGTCGGCCGTTTCGGCGCGCCGCAGGGCGTGGGCGGCGAGATCCCCATCAAGAGCTACACCGCCGATCCTCTCTCGATCGGCGATTACGGCCCGCTGTCGGACGAAGCCGGCGCGCGAAAATTCGAGATCGAGCGCCTGCGTCCTCTGAAGGACGACATGGTCGTCGCCAAGGTCAAAGGCCTCGCCGACCGCGATGCGGCGGGAGCGCTCACCGGCGTCTCGCTGTTCGTGACGCGCGAAAAACTTCCCGTCCCGGACGAGGACGAATTCTATATCGCCGATCTCATCGGCCTCGCCGCCGTTTCGCCGGAAGGCAAGACGATCGGAATCGTGAAGAACGTGCTGAACTTCGGCGCGGGCGACATTCTCGAAATCGCGCCGGCGTCCGGCGACACGCTGATGCTGCCATTCACGAAAGAAGTCGCCCCGTCGATCGATTTCGTAGGCGGCAGGATTGTCGTCGTGCGCCCCGCGGAAACGGAGTGAGGTGAATTCAGCTCGAGCGCTTTTTCACGGATTTGCGCGGCTGCGTCTCGGCATCGACAAGCCGACCCGTCACGTACTTGTGCAGGACGCTCGTCATCAGCGACTGATACGGTAGGCCTTCTTGCGCCGCCTTCGCCTGGATCTCTTCGAGATCGCGCGATGAGATGCGGATGTTGACGCGCTTGTCCTTCGCAAGAGCGGCAGCGGCATATCCCGCATAGCGCTCCGCTTCCCTTGCTGCGCCAGCAACGCTCTTCCACTCGTCCCGATCGAACGAGGCGAGGATTTCGGCGTCGAGATCGCTCGTGTTCTTCATGTCAGCGCTCTTGCTTGAGGTAGGCACGTGTGGCCTTGCGGCTGGGGATGACCGTCTTCAGGAATATTTCGTCCTCGCTTTCGACGAAGGGCGCGAGATAGGCGTATCCTCTGATACGCACGACGAATAATCGCTGGTTCGGATAGGCGCTCGAATTAGGGTGTTCCAGAACATCCAGAAGCTCGCCATGCGCAATCGCCGAAACAACCTCCTCGAACGAAACGCCGCGCTGCTCGATGAGCAGCCGGTTCTTCTCCGCGCTCCAGTTGAAGGCCTTCATCAGGTCGGATCATACGATGTGTGCCGATTGTCATCAAGCTCAATCCGAGGCATTTAGGCGCCCATGACCTTCCGCGCCACGATCCTCACCCTCTTCCCCGAGATGTTCCCCGGCCCGCTCGGCCTGTCGCTCGCCGGCGACGCTCTGGCGAAAGGCCTGTGGGCGCTGCAGGCGCGCAACATCCGCGAGCACGGCCTCGGCAGGCATCGCGCGGTGGACGACACGCCCGCCGGCGGCGGCGTCGGCATGGTGCTGCGCGCAGACGTCCTCGCGGCGGCGATCGACGCAGCCGCCGCGCCGGACGACCCGCGCCCGCGCCTGCTGATGTCCCCGCGCGGCAAACCGCTGACGCAGAAGCGCGTGCGCGAACTGGCGGCAGGTCCGGGCGCGCTGATCGTCTGCGGCCGGTTCGAGGGCGTGGACGAGCGCGTGATCGCAGGCCGCGCTCTCGAGGAAATCTCGATCGGCGATTATGTGCTGTCCGGCGGCGAGATCGCCGCGCTCGCCCTGCTCGACGCCTGCGTGCGCCTCATTCCGGGCGTCATGGGCGCTGCGGATTCGGGCAGCGAGGAGAGTTTCGAGAACGGCCTGCTCGAATATCCGCACTACACGCGACCCCGGGAGTGGGAAGGGCGGGACATTCCGGAGATTCTGCTGTCGGGCGACCACAAGAAGATTGCACAATGGCGCCGCGTTGAGGCGGAACAACTGACGCGGAAGCGACGGCCCGATCTCCCTATTCCCGAGGTTAAACCAAAATGACCTCAAAGCCCGGAAAGAGTCGGCTGGAAACCAAGGCAGCGAAGATCGCTCGTTTCATCCGCCTCTATGCGCGCAAGGCTTATAGGGGGCGCGACCCGAATGACCGAAGCTACGATCGCGAGGTCGAGAAGCAGGTCAAGAGCATGAAGCCCCAGGATCTTGACCGGATTCTCCGGGAAGGCGAGGACTAAATCCGGGACCGCCGGCCTCCGGCCGGCCAAAACCGCGAAACCAAAGCCGGCCGGAGGCCGGCGGTCCCGGATGGCTCGACATCTCCGGCTCAATCCGCTATAGCCCCCGCGCAACTCAAAACAGCGTTCCCGAAACGCTCGTCCGCAAAGGACGAAACCGGCAAGGATTACAACGATGGACATCATCGCCCAGCTCGAAGCCGAGCAGGCCGCCAAGCTCGCCCCGACCATTCCCGAATTCCAGCCCGGCGACACCGTGATCGTCAATGTGAAGGTCAAGGAAGGCGAGCGCTCGCGCGTGCAGGCCTACGAGGGCGTCTGCATCGCCCGCAACGGCGGCGGCCTCAACGAGAGCTTCACCGTCCGCAAGATCTCCTACGGCGAAGGCGTGGAGCGCGTCTTCCCCGTCTATTCGCCGAACATCGACTCGATCAAGGTCGTACGCCGCGGCAAGGTGCGCCGCGCCAAGCTCTATTATCTGCGCGATCGTCGCGGCAAGTCGGCGCGTATCGCCGAGCGGACCGACCGCACGGACAAGGCTGCGGCCAAGAAGTAAGTCTTCGAGAGCGAGCGCGGGGCAAGTTCCCGCGCTTTTGCTTTGCGCGCCTCTCCGCTGATAACGCCGGGCGGCCGGGCTGCGCATTGGTTCGACGATCCGGCGCAAGCTCGAGGCCTTCCATGGCGTCCGACCTCCGGCGCGTCGCCCGCGCGCTGATTTCCGTTTCCGACAAGACCGGCCTGATCGATTTCGCGCGCGCGCTCTCCGAGCGCGGCGTCGAACTGGTTTCGACCGGCGGCACGCGAAAAGCGCTGGCCGACGCCGGCCTCAAGGTGGTCGACGTCTCCGATCTCACCGGCTTTCCGGAAATGATGGACGGCCGCGTCAAGACGCTGCATCCCAAGGTCCACGGCGGCCTGCTCGCCATCCGCGAGAATCCCGAGCATGAAGCCGCCATGCTCGCGCACAACATTCCGCAGATCGATCTGCTGGTCGTGAATCTCTATCCCTTCGAGGCGACGGTCGCGAAGGGCGCGGCTTACGGAGACTGCATCGAGAACATCGACATCGGCGGCCCGGCGATGATCCGCGCCGCCGCCAAGAACCACGACGACGTCGCCGTCGTCGTCGATGTCGAGGATTACGACGTCGTGCTCGGCGAGCTCGCCGCCAACAACGGCGCAACACGGCGCGCCACGCGCCGCAGGCTCGCGCAGAAGGCCTATGCGCGCACGGCCGCCTATGACGCGGCGATCTCCAACTGGTTCGCCGATGCGATCGAGGAGACGACGCCGGCCTATCGCGCCGTCGGCGGCAAGCTCGCGGAAGCCATGCGCTACGGCGAGAACCCGCATCAGTCGGCCGCCTTCTACGTCACCGGCGAGAAGCGTTTCGGCGTCGCGACCGCGCGCCAGGTGCAGGGCAAGCAGCTTTCCTACAACAACGTCAACGATACGGACGCCGCCTTCGAACTCGTCGCCGAATTCGATCCGGCGCGGACGGCGGCGGTGGCGATCATCAAGCACGCCAACCCTTGCGGCGTCGCCGAAGGCGCGTCGCTGAAGGAAGCCTACGAGAAGGCCCTGCGCTGCGATCCCGTTTCCGCCTTCGGCGGCATCATCGCGCTCAACCGCAAGCTGGATGCGGCGGCCGCCGCCGAGATGACCAAGATCTTCACGGAAGTCATCATCGCGCCGGAAGCCGACGAGGAGGCGGTCGACATCGTCGCGGCGAAGAAGAACCTGCGCCTGCTGGTGACGGGCGGTTTGCCCGATCCTCGCGCGAAAGGCCTTGCCGTGCGCACCGTCGCCGGCGGCCTGCTCGTGCAGAGCCGCGACAACGCCGTCGTCGACGACATGGAATTGAAGGTCGTCACCAGGCGCGCGCCGTCGGCGCGCGAACTCGCCGATCTGCGCTTCGCCTTCCGCGTCGCCAAGCACGTGAAGTCGAACGCCATCGTCTACGCGCGCGATCTCGCGACCGTCGGCGTCGGCGCCGGCCAGATGAGCCGCGTCGATTCCTCGCGCATCGCCGCCTGGAAAGCCGAGGAAGCCTCGCGCGCCGCCGATCTGCCCGAAAGCCTCGCCAAGGGCGCGGTCGTGGCGTCGGACGCTTTCTTCCCCTTCGCGGACGGGTTGCTGGCGGCGGCCGAGGCCGGCGCGACGGCCGTCATCCAGCCCGGCGGCTCGATGCGCGACGCGGAAGTGATCGCCGCGGCCGACGAGAAGGGCCTGGCGATGGTGTTCACGGGGCATCGCCACTTCCGGCACTGAGCAGGTCGCCCTACCTCCCCGCTCGCGGGGAGGTCGCAATGCGAAGCATTGCGGGTGGGGCGCGTTGGGCATTATCGGATCGCGCGCTGAAGACGACAGAGATCCCCACCCGTCGCCTTCGGCGACACCCTCCCCGCAAGCGGTGAGGGAGGATTACGCCAGCCGCAGCTTCATCCCGTCGCGGCCTGCAACCACGCCTTCGATCATCGCGCCCGCCTCAACGCCCGGCGTCGCGACCGGCGTGAAATCCGCGGCGCGGCCGACGCCGCCACGTTCCGCCAGCACGTCCACGCGCTTGCCGGCCTGCGCGTCGAGATGACGCACGAGCGCGCGTTCGCCGGCTTCGCGCAGACGCCGCGCGCGCGCGCTGCGAACAGGAGCTGCGACCTGCGGCATGCGCGCGGCCGGCGTCATCTCGCGCGGCGAATAGGGGAAGACGTGCAGATGCGTCAGGCCGCAATCCTCGACGAGCCGCAACGTGTTGTCGGCCATCGCATCCGTCTCGGTCGGGAAGCCCGCGATCAGATCGGCGCCGAACACGATGTCGGGCCTGAGTTTTCGCACGCGCGCGCAAAATTCGATCGCGTCGCGTCGCGCATGCCGCCGCTTCATGCGCTTCAAAATCATGTCGTCGCCCGATTGCAGCGACAGATGGAGATGCGGCATGAGCCGCTCTTCCTCGGCGAGCGCGACCAGCAGGTCTTCGTCCGCCTCGATGCAGTCGAGCGAGGACAGCCGCAGCCGCCTGAGCCCGGGAAGCGCCTTCAGCAGCGCGCGCGCGAGAAATCCGAGCTTCGGCGCGCCGGGCAGATCGCCGCCCCATGACGTGAGGTCGACGCCGGTCAGCACGATTTCCTTGTGGCCGCATTCGACCAGCCGCCGCGCCTGCGCGATCGCGTCCTCCGCGGAGATCGAGCGCGACGGCCCGCGCCCGTAAGGGATCACGCAGAAGGTGCAGCGATGGTCGCAGCCGTTCTGGATCGCCAGAAAGGCGCGCGTGTGGCCGGCGATCGAATCGACGGCGACGGGACGCGCAACGCGCGTCTGCAAGATATCCGACGGCGGCGCCGCGTCGCGCAGCAGCGCGCGCCAGGCCTCGGCGTCGGTCTTCGCGGCGTTGCCGACGATGGCCGCGACCTCGGGCATGTCTTCAAATCGCGCGCGCTCCGTCTCCGCCGCGCAGCCCGAGACGACGATCTTCACGCCCGGCTTTTCGCGCGACATCCGGCGGATCGCCTGCCGCGCCTGCCGCACGGATTCGGCCGTGACCGCGCAGGTGTTGAAGGCGATCGTATCCGAATGGCCCGCCGCTTCCGCCGCGCGCCGCATCGCCTCGGATTCGACGAGGTTCAGCCGGCAGCCGAAGGTAACCACCTCGACCTTTTCGCGCGCCGGCGCATTCATGCCGTTTCGCGCGCGAAGACGGAGGCGTCGAGCGTCGTCTCGAACTCCAGTTCGACCGGCCCGGTCATCAGCACGTGACCGTCGCTCGCGCGCCAATGGATGCGCAAGTCGCCGCCGGGCAGCGAGACAAGCGCTGCGCGATCGGTCAGCCCGAGACGCGCGCCCGCCACCGCCGTGGCGCAGGCCGCCGTGCCGCAGGCGCGCGTCGCGCCCGCGCCGCGCTCCCATACGCGCAGCAGGATGGAATCGCGCGCGCGGACTTGGGCGAACGACACATTCACGCGCTCCGGAAACAGCGGATGACGTTCGATTTGTCGGCCGAGACCCTCGAGATCGACCGCCGCCGCATCCGCGACGAAGAACACGGCATGCGGATTGCCCATGCTGACGGCCGCGAAATCCGCGGGCGCACCGGCGACCGGCGGAGCGAGCGCCACGCGCGACGTATCCCCGCCCTCGCCCGCCAGCGGGATCTCGCGCCAGCCGAGCTTCGGCGTCCCCATGTCGACGGTGAAGGAAAATTCGGCCTCGCGCGTCACGCGCAGAAGGCCGCCGTCGGATTCGAGCAGCAGATCGCGCGCCGCCCCGTCGCGCATCAATTCCCAGGCGACGCAGCGCGTGCCGTTGCCGCAGGCGCCCGACAGCGAGCCGTCGATGTTGAAAATCTGCATGGCGGCGGCGACGCCCGGGCGCGCGGAATCGTGCAGCGCCATCAACTGGTCAAAGCGCAGCCCCGGCGCGGCGCCGATCGCGCGGGCGTCCTCGGGCGCCACGCGCGCTGCGCCGCCGCGCAGGTCGAGAACGACGATCTCGTTGCCGGCGCCGTTCATTTTCGCGACACGGCGGCCCGCCAAGGGGTGGTTTTGCCTGTTGTTCATGCGCCGGTGGATTTGGAAATGGACAAAAGTCCGAAAGCCTCAGCTCCGCCATGATGGCGGCGAATGCTATATATAGGCGCAAGAGGGTCGGAGCGAATCGCATGTTGGCAAATGCTGGACGAACTTTTGCGGCTCTCGCCTTCGGCGCGGCGCTCGTCCTGGCGACGCAGGCCGGCGCGCAGACATCCACGCCGCCCGCGACCGTTCCTGCGACGCCCGCGACGCCGTCCGTTCCGGCGACGCCGCCCGTCGCCCCGCCTCCCTCCGCGCAGCAGCCCGGCGCCGATGTGGACGCCGCCGCGCAGCCGTTCGAGGTCAAGTCGCGCCCGGCCATCTACGTTTCCGGCTCCGCGAAATGGGAAGACGGCTACAAGGCGATCACCGCCGCGCTCGCCAAGGCGGGCGCGGCGCTGGCGAAAGCCGGCCTCAAGGAAGGCGGCCGCCCGATCGCCGCCTTCGACGACACCGACGACGACGCATTCAAGTTCCGGGCGATGATTCCCCTGGACGCGCCCGTTCCCGCCTCGGTCGATCTCGGGCCCGACGTCAGGACGGGCGAAACGCCCGCGGGCCGCGCGATCAAATTCCAGCATCGCGGCGCCTATGACGACGTCGATTCGACCTACGAGGCCATCACCGCCTATCTCGACGAGAAGGGCTACGAGTCGCAGAACATCTTCGTCGAGGAATATCTGAACGACCCGAAGGGCGCCGACGATTCCGCGCTTGAGATGGCGATCTACGTGTTCATCAAGTGACGCGGATCGCCTTCTTCGATCTCGATGGAACGCTGACCGACCCCAAGCCCGGCATCTGCGGCTCGGTGCGCTATGCGCTGACCGAACTCGGCCTTCCCGCGCCCTCGCTCGACGAACTCGAATGGGTGATCGGACCGCCGATGATCGAGAGCCTGCGCACGCTCGTCGGCCCGGAGCGGGCGGATCAGGCTCTGCTCCTCTACCGCCGGCGCTACGGCGACATTGGCCTTTTCGAAAACCGCGTCTACGACGGCGTTCCCGAACTGCTGGAACGCCTCGTGACGGACGGCTGGCGGCTCTATGTCGCGACATCCAAGGCGCGGCCCTACGCGCTGCGCATCGTCGAACATTTCGGTCTCGCGCCCTTTTTCGCGGAAATCTTCGGTTCGGGGCTCGACGGCTCCCTGCAGCACAAGGATGCGCTGCTTGCCCATGCGCTCGCCGAGACGGGCGTCCATCCGCAGGCCGCCACGATGATCGGCGACCGCAAGTTCGACGTGCTCGGCGCCAGGGCGAACGGCCTGCCGGCCATCGGCGTCGTCTGGGGCTACGGTTCGCGCGCCGAACTGGAGGCGGCCGGCGCGGCGGCGATCGTCGCGACGCCCGCCGATGTGCCGGGCGCGCTCGAGGCGCGAAAAATCTAGATCACACAGACCAGCGCCAGCGCCTCCTGCGCGAAGGCCTCCAGCGACGCCGCGCGCTCGCCGAGCCGCGCGCGAACCGCCAGCGTGTCCAGCATCGCGGTGGCGAGCTTGGCGCGGGCCGAGGGCGCGGGTTCGGCCGGCAATTCGCGCCGCGCGACGCAGGCCGCAAAGGCGCGCTCGAACATGGCCTCCGTCTCCGCCCGGATTTCGCGCGCGGCTTCCGCGATGGCGGGATGGGTAGTGGCGGCGGTCGCCGCCGTGTTGACGATCATGCAGCCCGCATGCAGGGGCGGCGCGCTGTAGGCGGCGATGGCGGACCTGTAGACCGCCGTCAGCCGCTCCTCGATCGGCTCGCCGCGCGCCAGAATTTCGCCGAGCCGCGCCTGGCTGCGGTCGCCGAGCTGCTTCAGCGTCTGGATGTAGAGCTGCTCCTTGTCGCCGAATGCGCCGTAGAGGCTCGGTCGGTTGAGGCCCGCCGCCGCCGCGAGGTCGTCCAGCGAGGCGCCCGCGTAGCCCTTTTCGATGAAGACGGCGCGCACGCTTTCGAGAACGCGCTCCGTGTCGAACTGGCGCGGACGGCCGCGTTTGCGCTTCTCAATTTCTGTATCGTTCCGCATAAAAATCCTTGACGAGCATCGCCGTCGGCTATTCTATACCGATCCGCATAAAATTAGGAGGATCGATCATGGAATTGTTCACCTCGCCGATGGCCTGCTCGCTCGCCGCGCATATTACCGCCTACGAGGCCGGAATTCCGCTCGAGATCACCTATGTCGACACGGCCGCCAAGAAGACCAGGGACGGCCGCGACTACCGCGCCATCGCGCCCAACGGCTATGTGCCGGCGCTGAAGCTCGACGACGGCGTTCTGCTCAACGAAAACCCGTCCGTCCTGCAATATCTGGCCGACTGCAAGCCGGAGGCCGGCCTCGCGCCGCAATGGGGCGACGTCAAGCGCTACGAGGTCATCGACGCGCTGAACTACCTCGGCACCGAACTGCACAAGAAGATCTTTTCGCCGCTTTTCGCCCCCGCCATGCCGGCCGAGGGCAAGGAATATGCGAAGGCCGCGATCCAGCCGGTGTTCGGCGCGCTGGTCCGCCGTCTCGGCGACCGCGATTATCTGGTGGGCGATCGTTTCACCATCGCCGACGCCTATCTCGTCGCCATGCTCAACTGGTGTCCCTTCGTCGGCATAGACCTGGCCAAATGGCCGAAGCTCGCCGCCTACCACAAGAACCACCTCGCCCGGCCCGCCGTGGCGAAGGCGATTGCGGAGGAAATGGCGGAGCGCGCGCGGCGGGCGGCGTAAATCAAGGCGCCTCGAAAACCTCGCCCGGCCGCGCCGCGCGAAACCGTTCCGGCGCGACCCCCGCGCGTTCGAGCGCTACGGCGAGCCGCTTCGGCGGCTCGTCGATCGCCTCGTCGGTCAGGCGGAACACGCCCCAGTGGCAGCCGAGCGCATGGGCGGCGTCGACGTCCTGGAAGATGCGCACCGCTTCTTCCGGATCGACGTGCTGCTCGCGCATGAACCAGCGCGGCTCGTAGGCGCCGATCGGCAGCAGCGCCAGACGCATTGCGCCGTGCGCGAGAAAGATATCGCGGAACAGGCGTCCGTCGCCGTAGCCGGTGTCGCCGCAGACGTAGATCTTTCCCGCCGGCGTCCCGATCACGAAGCCGCACCACAGCGCCATGCGCCGGTCGAGCAGGCCGCGCGCCGACCAGTGCTGCGCGGGGACGAGATGCACGCGCACGTCGCCGATCCGCGCCGCGTCGCCCCAGTCGTAGGCGCGCGCGTCGACACCGGCGATCGCCGTCTTCAGGATCGTGTCGTTGCCGAGCGGCGTCACGATCGGGCACGGCCGCGCATGCGCGAGCCGCGTCAGAGTCGCCATGTCCATGTGGTCGTAATGGTTGTGCGTCAGCAGGATCGCGTCGAGCGGCGGCAGATCGTCGAAGGCGATTCCCGGCGCGTTGACGCGCTTCGGCCCCGCGAAGCGCAGCGGGCTCGCGCGTTCCGACCAGACGGGATCGACGAGCAGATTCACGCCCTGCGTCTGGATGAGAAACGTCGCGTGCCCGACGCAGGTCACGCGCAACGCGCCGCCATGCACGCGCGGCGGCGGCCTGTCGGGCGGCGGCGCGGGATAGTCCGTCGGCCACGCCGGCAAATCGCGCGCCCGGAAGCGCCAGCGCAAAAGGTCGCGCCGGCTCTTGTCAGTCGAACCGCCGCCGGGGAGAAAGAAGCGTTCGCCGTCGAAATGATCCGACGACGGACCGGAATAATAGGGATTGCGGGGCATGGACTCGAATGGACCGCGAGCCTTCAGGCTCGCAATTCACGTCTGCGTGAATGACTCGATCACGCCTCGGCGCGAACAAGCGACGGCGCCCCGCGATCCCCACCCGTCGCCTTCGGCGCCACCCTCCCCGCAAGCGGGGAGGGAGACCGGCGTGTCGCTCTCATGCGCCCTTCATTCTGAAGAGCCTGCGCGGCGCGCGTCGGCCCGCTTACCGCGACAGCGCGTGATATTCCGGGTTGGGCCGCATATCGACGGCCGCGGCCATGCGGTTCGTCATGTTGAAGAAGCTCGCCACCGCGCCGATGTCCCAGATGTCGCGGTCGGTGAAGCCGGCCGTGCGCAGCTTCGCGCGGTCTTCGTCCTCGATCGCCCAGGGCTCCTTCGTCATCTTCACCGCGAAGTCGAGCATGGCGCGCTGGCGCGGCGGCAGGTCCGCGACGCGATAATTCATGACCAGCATCTCGCCGAGCTTCGGATCGCCCGAAAGCCGCCGCACGGCCTCGCCATGCGCGACGAGGCAGTAGAAACACTTGTTCTCCGACGACACGACGACCGAGATCATCTCGCGCTCGAGCTTCGACAGGCCGGACGGCGCAAGCATCAGATCGTTGTAATAGGCGCTGAACGCGTCGAGCTTGGCCATGTCGTGCGCGAACGAGAGCAGCACGTTCGGAACGAAGCCGATCTTCTCGTCGCACTTGTCGAAATAGGCTTTCACCTCGGGCGTGGGTTCGGCGAAGGCGAGATCGAGCGCCATCACGCCGTCCATGTCGCGCGCCTTCGATTTCTTCGCCGGCTCCTTCTTCGCCGCTTTTGCTTTCGTGGTCATGAATCTCTCCCTGTGCGCTATCATTGTGCGGAGGAATGCGCGGCGCGCAAGCGGCGGGTCACGGCTTGCGAACAGGCTTCAACGCATCGGCGAGGCTCACCTGCCCCGAGCCCCGCGCCGCCGGCTTCTGCTGCGAATCGTGCGGCGCCCAGCCCGACAGCCAGACGATGTCGAAACTGGCGCGCACGCGGCCGTCAGGATCGCCGTAGCGTTGCGCATAGATCTCCGCCGCGCGCATGAGCGTCGCGCGCCGCAGCGGTTTGCGCGAGCGCGCGACGAGCGCATTGGTGGCGCCCATTGCGCGCAGATCGGCCATCAGCCCGAACATGGAATCGTAGCGCACGGTCAGCGTCTCGAAATCGACGACCGGCAGCGCAAAGCCCGCGCGCTGGAGGAGCCCCCCGAGTTCGCGCACGTCGCCGAACGGGGCGATGCGCGGCGAGGCGCCGCCTTCCAGCTCCGCTTCCGCCGTCGTGAAGCTCGCCCGTAATTCGGAAAGGCTGGCGCCGCCGATCAGGCAGGCGAGCAGCAGCCCATCCGGTTTGAGGGCGCGCCTGATCTGCGCGAGCATGCCCGGCAGGTCGTTGACCCATTGCAGCGCCAGCGCGGAGACGACCAGATCGAAGGAGGCGGGCGCGACCGGCAGCGTTTCGTCTGCGGCGACGACGGACGCGCCGGCGCCGGCGAAAGCCGGATCGTCGGCGACCCGCAAAACCTCCCGGCCCGGCCGCGCGATGGCCTCGGCCAGCATGGGCGACGGCCCGCCGACATCGAGCGCGCGCGAAAAATCGCGCTGCACGGCCGAGAGGCGCGCGACCAGCTCATCGACCGCGGCGGCGAGCAGGAAATCGGCCGGCCCCTGCGCCAGCGCGCGCTTCTGGCGGCGTCTCACCAGCGCGCGATCGAAAATGACGGGGGCCTCGGTCATGGGCGGCTTATCGCGCGGCGCGCAGCAGGGGTCAAAGGCTGAAGAGCTTCATCTGTGGCCTGCTTGCGACAGTGAACGAAATCTTAAGCCTACCGCTTAACTGCATGGCCAGGAACGCTTCGACAAGAGGCGGCCTCTCGATAAAGATCGTCCCGTCGCATCGTCCACATCGTCGTGTTTGGGGCTGGCCCGCGCATGAGCAATCCGTCCTATCGCGCCGCCGCGCGCGCTCTTCCCGCCCGCTCGCGGGCTGTCCTCACGCTGGGCCTCGCCGCCGCCCTGTTCGGCGCGCTGATCGCCACGCCCAGGCGCGCGGCCGCCGCCGAGCGCGTCGTGCCTTTCGCGCAGGCCGGCGATCTGCGGCCCGGCACGCTGGTCATCAGCGCCCGCCAGCGCGCGCTCTATTACGTGCTCGATAACGCCCGCGCGATCCGCTATCCGATCGCCGTGCCCAAGCGCGGCAAGGAATGGTCGGGCGTCGCCTATGTCGACGGCAAATATCTGAAGCCCGACTGGGCGCCGCCGGCCGTCGTGAAGCGCGACCATCCGGAATTGCCGAACCTCATCCCTGGCGGCTCGCCGCGCAACCCGATGGGCGTCGCGGCGCTGACCCTCAACCGCGACCAGATCGCCATCCACGGCACGACCCAGTCGATGCGCCGCTCGATCGGCAGCGCCGCCTCCTACGGCTGCATCCGCATGTATAACGAGGATGTCGCCGACCTCTACAGCCGCGTCAGCGTCGGCACGCAGGTCGTGATGGTGCAGTAAGGCGCATCCGGCTCCGATCTTCGCAAGGCCCGGCGTCGTCCGGGCCTTTTTCATGCGCTTGACCTTGTCGGGCGACCCCCCAAATGTCATTCCCGACGCTTCCGATCAGGAAGCGATCGAGAATCCGGAGCTGCATCGCAGGACTGGAGTCCCGCTTTCGCGAGAATGACAGGTCGCGCGCCCGGGCGCCGGCAATTGGAGGCCACATGGCGCTGCAGGTTCACCAGTTCATCTGCCTGTCCGACAATTTCGGCGTGTTGATCCACGATCCCGAAACCGGCGCCACAGCGACCATCGACGCGCCCGAGGCTGGTCCGGTTCTGGCGGCGCTCGCGGAAAAGGGCTGGAACCTCACCGACATTCTCGTCACCCATCACCATCCCGACCACATCCAGGGCATTCCCGAGGTGAAGGCCAAGTTCCCCAGGGCCCGCATCGTCGGCGCGAAGGCCGACGCCCATCGCATCCCGGGCCTCGACGTCCAGGTCGCCGAGGGCGACGAAGTCTCGGTCGGCTCGGCCAAGGCGCGCGTGATCGAGACGCCCGGCCACACGGTCGGCCACATCGCCTATCACTTCGCCGACGACGCGCTGCTGTTCGCCGGCGACACGCTGTTTGCGCTCGGCTGCGGCCGCGCCTTCGAGGCGCCGGCGCCGGTGCTCTACCGCTCGCTCGAAAAGCTCGCCGCCCTGCCGGAAGAAACCCGCGTCTATTGCGGCCACGAATATACCCTCGGCAACGCGAAATTCGCGGTGACGGTCGACCCGGGCAACGTCGAGCTGGCCCGCCGCGCCGCCGATATCTCGGCCATGCGCGCGGCCGGCCAGGCGACGCTGCCGACGACCATCGGACTGGAGCTCGCCACCAACCCCTTCCTGCGCGCGACCGATCCGGGCGTGCAGGCGGCGGTCGGCATGACCGGCAGGCCGGCGGAAGAGGTGTTTACAGAACTGCGCGAGCGGAAGAACCGAGGCTGACGGACTGCGAGCCTTCAGGCTCGCCGCGCGTGCTGGCGCGCGGCGCAGCTCAAAAATCCACCGCGATTCCCTTGTTCTCCCAGTCGCCGTAGCGCACGGGCTCCGGCCCGTCGCGGCCGCCGAGCTCCTTGGGGCGCGCGGCTTCAGCCGCCGTCTTGCGCCGTTCCTCGGCCTCGGCCAGCGCGCGCTGCGCTTCGGGGGTCAGCTTGCGCGCGTTCGCCAGTGACGCGTCCGATTCCCTCCCCCCTTGTGGGGGAGGGTTAGGGTGGGGGGTCGGGGAATCCCGCGAGATTGCCGGCTGTATCGAGCCGCCAACGTCGCGAGTGCGCGCGACCCCCTCCCCTGCCCCTCCCCACAGGGGGGAGGGGTCGCCTCCAGCATTCGGCTTCTCACCCGCCATTCTCTTGCCCCATCGTCTTGCGCATCTGGGCGCCGCCTCCCCACATAGTCCGGGGCGGCGGGCGCCGCCACCGGCCAGGGGAACGAAACCATGAATTTCATGCGCACGGCGGTCCTGCTCGCAGGCATGACGGCGCTGTTCCTCATCGTCGGCCTCGCGCTCGGCGGGCGCTCCGGTATGGGAATCGCGCTGGTCTTCGCCGTCGGCGCCAACGTGTTCGCCTACTGGAACTCCGACCGCATGGCGCTCGCGTCAGTCGATTCGCACGAGGTCGACCGCGCGAGCGCGCCCGATCTCGTCGACGACGTCGCCTGGCTGGCGGGCCGCGCCAACCTGCCCATGCCGCGCGTCTATGTCGTCAATTCGGATCAGCCGAACGCCTTCGCCACCGGGCGCGACCCCGAGCATGCGGCCATCGCGGTCAATTACGGCCTGTCGCAGATGCTGACCCGTGAAGAGCGGCTCGGCGTGCTCGCGCATGAAATGGCGCATATCAAGCACCGCGACACGCTCACTATGACCATCGCCGCCACGCTCGCCGGCGCGATTTCGTCGATCGCGAGCTGGGGCATGTTCCTCGGCGGCGGAAGGCGCGAGGGCGGGCCGGGCCCGCTCGCCTCGATCGCGCTCGCCATTCTCGCGCCCATCGCCGCGATGATCGTGCAGATGGCGGTCAGCCGTTCGCGCGAATATGTCGCCGACCGCACCGGCGGCGAACTCTGCGGCAATCCGCTCTGGCTCGCCTCCGCCCTGTCGAAGATTTCCGAGGGGGCGGCCGCCATTCCCGACGAGGTCGTCGAGAACAAGCCGGCCATGGCGCATATGTTCATCGTCAACCCGCTCAGCGGCGGCCCGCGCGACAATCTGTTCTCGACCCATCCCGACACGCAGAACCGCATCGATGCGCTGGTGGCGCTGGCGCAGGAAATGGGCGTCGGCGTCCAGGCGCCCGAACCCGCTCCGGCCGCCGCTGCGCCGGCAGGGGGCTGGTCCCCGTTCCGCGGTGGCGGCGCGCCGACCGGCCCCGGCTCCTTCCTCGGCGGATCCGGCATCGTGCGCGGCTCCCCCTGGGGGAACTCGCCAGCGGACACAAATCGCTCCGATCCGTGGGGACGCGGCTGAATCTCCGGCCGCTTTGGCGTAATGATGGGCGGGTGACTGTGGTTTCGATTCGTTTTCAGGCGGTGCGCCGGTGAGACGTCCCTCCGGCAAGGCGCAGGGCGGGCGCCCCGGCGCCCCTCGTCCCTCGGAAGCCGAGCGTGAGGCGGCGATCTCCGCGGTGCCCGGCCTGCGCGCGCGGATCGCGGCGCATCAGGTGATTTCCGACGTCGTCGGCGGCGGCCATGCGCTGGACGAGCGCTTCGCGCCGACCGCCGTTCCCAACCGCGCCGCCGGCCTCGATGCGCGCGACAAGGCGCTGGTGCGCTCCATCGCCACCGTCGCCGTGCGCCGGCTCGGCGCGATCAGGCGCATTCTCGGCCAGCTCCTCGACAAGGGCATGCCGCGCAACGCCGGCCAGTTCGAATGGATCGCCATCGCCGGCCTCGCCCAGATCCTGTTCATGGAGACGCCCGATCACGCCGCGGTCGATCTCGCCGTGCGCGCCGCCAAGGCCGACACCAAGACAGCGGGTTTTGCGGGCCTCCTGAACGCGATCCTGCGCTCGGCCATCCGCGAGCGGGAAAAGCTGCTGGCGGGCGTCGACCCGCTCGCCGACGAGACGCCGGCCTGGCTCGGCCAGCGCTGGCGCCGCGCCTGGGGCGAGGAGCGCGCTCACGCCATCGCCGCCGCCCATCTGCGCGAGCCGACGCTCGACGTCACCGTGCGCGACGACGCCGCCGGCTGGGCGGAAAAGCTCGGCGGCAAGGTCCTGCCGACGGGTTCGGTCCGCATCGCCGCCCATACGCCCGTGCCGGAGATGCCAGGCTACGAGGAGGGCCAATGGTGGGTGCAGGACGCCGCCGCCGCCCTGCCGGCGCGTCTCCTGCGCTTCGACCCCGGCGCGCGCGTGCTCGACCTCTGCGCCGCGCCCGGCGGCAAGACAGCGGAGCTCGCCGCCGCCGGCGCCCATGTCGTCGCGCTCGACCGCTCCGCGGAACGGCTGAAGCAGCTCTCCGCCAATCTCGCGCGCCTCGGCCTGCACTCGGACATCGTGGTCGCCGACGCCGCGACATGGTCGGCAGAGCCCTTCGACGCCGTTCTCGTCGATCCGCCGTGCTCGGCGACCGGCACGATCCGCCGCCATCCCGACGTGCAATGGACCAAGAAGCCCGGCGACATCGACCAGCTCGCGGCCTTGCAGGCCAGAATCCTCGCCCGCGCGGCCACGCTGGTGAAGCCCGGCGGGCATCTCGTCTATTGCGTCTGCTCGATCGAGCCGGAGGAGGGCGAGGCCCAGATCGCGGCGCTTTTGCGCAAGAATCCGGATTTCCGGCGCGTGCCGATCGAGCCGGGCGAAAGCGGCGTGCCGGCGGAACTGATTACCCCGGACGGCGACCTGCGCACCCTGCCCTGCCACTGGCCGGACGAGGACGCGCGCATGGCCGGCCTCGACGGCTTTTTCGCCGCGCGGCTTAGGCGACAAGGTTAATAGACCCTAAACATTTGAAGAGACATAATATGCGCCTGCATGAGCGGCGGCGGGCGATGGATGACGCCCGGCAGGAGGGGTGACTGACAAGCGGCGGATTGGGTGAACGCGCGAAACTCGCCGCGATCGTGGCGCGGCGCTACGCGTCCAGGAGCGTGCGCGCGGCGACCGCGCCCGTGCGCGCCTTCGGCCGCATGCGCATGCGCGCGCCCGAGCGCCTGCTGATCGCGCCGCAGGACATCCGCACCGCCGACGCCACCCGCGCCGAGGACATCTACGCCGGCTATTTCGCCTTCGGCGGCCGGATCGTGAACACGCAGGGACGCTCGCCCTTCGATCTCCACCCGCCCTCGGCCGAATGGGCGCGCGCGCTCAACGGCTTCGGCTGGCTGCGCCACCTGCGCGCCGCCGAGACGAGCCTCGCCCGCGTCAACGCCCGCGCGCTGGTCGACGATTATCTCGCCGCGCGCGCGCGCAACGGCGAGACGTTCGACGCCGCGACGATCACGCGCCGCATCCTGTCCTGGCTCAGCCAGTCGACGCTGGTGCTCGAGGGCGCGGAATCCGATTTCTACCACCGCTTCCTGCGCGCGCTCGCCCGCGACGCGGCGCAATTGCAGGACGCGCTGGGCGCGACGGCCGGCCTGCCGCATCTCACGGCGACGGTCGCGCTCGCCGCCTACGCCATGTGCGCCGATACGCCCGCACGCTTCCAGGCCCGCGCGAGCGCCCAGCTCGGCGACGCGATCGGCGCGCAGATCCTGCCCGACGGCGGCCACCTCAGCCGCAACCCGCAGGCGCTGGTCGACCTGCTGCTCGACTTCCTGCCGCTGCGCCAGGCCTATGTCGCGCGCGGCGCGGCCCCGCCGCCGGCGCTGCTCAACGCCATCGACCGCATCATTCCCGCGCTGCGCCTGCTGCGCCACGGCGACGGCTCGCTCGCCCTGTTCAACGGCATGGGCGTGACGGCGCCCGACCGGCTGGCGACCGTGCTGCACTACGACGACGCGCGCGGCGCGGCCCCTGTCAGCGCCCCGCATTCCGGCTATCAGCGGCTCGAAGCCGCCGAGACGATCGTCATCGTCGACGCCGGCCGGCCGCCGCCCGGCCCCTATTCGCTCGACGCGCACGCCGGCTGCCTGTCCTTCGAAATGTCGAGCGGCCTGCAGCGCATCGTCGTCAATTGCGGCACGCCCGCCGTCGGCGGCGCGGCGGCGCGCGAGGCCGCCCGCCAGACGGCCGCGCATTCGACGCTCGTCATCGACGACGTCTCCTCCTGCCGCATCGCGCCGGACGCGGGCATCGAGCGCGTCGTCGCCGGCCAGATCGTCGCCGGGCCCACGCAGGTCGGCATGAAGCGCGAAACCTTGACGGAAGGCGCGCTGCTCGACCTCTCGCACGACGGCTACGTCTCGCGTTTCGGCCTCATCCACGAGCGCCGCCTCGCGCTGAAATCCGACGGCGCCCAGCTCGTCGGCGAGGACAGGCTGACCGCCGCCGGCGCGGCCCAGACACCGCCGGAAAATTTCGCGCTGCGCTTCCATCTGCATCCGTCCGTGACGGCGATGCGCGCCGGCGACGACACGGCCGTCGTGCTCGACCTCGCCGACGGCCAGCGCTGGATGTTCGACGCCGGCGGCCTGCCCGTGGCGCTGGAGGAGAGCGTCTTCTTCGCCAGCCCCGACGGGGCGCGCGCCTGCCAGCAGATCGTGGTGGCCGGCAAGGCCGGGGCGGGTCTCGAGGTGCAGTGGGCGTTCAGCCGGCTGTAGGCGAAGGCGCCTCCACCTTCCCGCTCGCGGGAGCCGAGGCGCCAAGGCCGCCCTCAAAACTCCCCAAAATCTGATTTCACTTGTCCGGCGCGTTGTTCTAGAAGACGGCCCATCGCCGCCTCCGCACGCGGGTCGCCCCGCCGGATGCGCAAGAACAGCCCGCGACGAGGACGCCGCCAATGACTTCGCAAGTTCCGCCCGCAGGACCGCGCACGCTCTACGACAAGATCTGGGACGACCACGTCGTCGACGTCCAGCCCGACGGCACCTGCCTGATCTACATCGACCGCCATCTCGTGCACGAGGTGACCAGCCCGCAGGCCTTCGAGGGCCTGCGCATGTCGAAGCGCAAGGTGCGCGCGCCGGAGAAGACGCTCGCCGTCGTCGACCACAACGTGCCGACGACCGACCGCTCCCTGCCCATCGAAGACCCCGAGTCCAAGGCGCAGGTCGAGCAGCTCGCGATCAACGCCGCCGAATTCGGCGTCGAATATTACGACGAGCACGACAAGCGCCAGGGCGTCGTCCATATCATCGGGCCGGAACAGGGCTTCACCCTGCCGGGCGCGACCATCGTCTGCGGCGACAGCCACACGTCGACGCACGGCGCCTTCGGCGCGCTGGCGCACGGCATCGGCACGTCGGAGGTCGAGCATGTGCTGGCCACTCAGACCCTGATCCAGAAGAAGGCGAAGAACATGCTGGTGCAGGTCGACGGCAAGCTGCCGGCCGGCGTCCCCGCCAAGGACATCGCGCTCGCCATCATCGGCAAGATCGGCACCGCCGGCGGCACCGGCCATGTCATCGAATATGCCGGCGAAGCCATCCGCGGCCTGTCGATGGAAGGCCGCATGACGTTGTGCAACATGTCGATCGAGGGCGGCGCGCGCGCGGGCCTGATCGCGCCGGACGAAAAGACCTTCGCCTATCTGAAGGATCGCCCGAAATCGCCGAAGGGCGCGGCCTGGGATCAGGCCGTCGCCTACTGGTCGAAGCTGAAGTCGGACGACGGCGCGCATTTCGACACGGTGGTGACGCTGAACGCCGCCGAACTGCCGCCGCTCGTCACCTGGGGCACGAGCCCCGAGGACGTCATCACCATCGACGGCGTCGTGCCGACGCCGGCCGACGCGCCGAACGAGGCGAAGAAGACGGCCATCGCCCGCGCGCTGGACTACATGGGACTCAAGGGCGGCGAGAAGATCGCCGACGTGAAGATCGACCGCGCCTTCATCGGCTCCTGCACCAACGGCCGTATCGAGGATTTGCGCGCCGCGGCCGCAGTGGCGAAGGGCAAGAAGGTGGCGAGCCACGTCAACGCCATGGTCGTGCCGGGCTCCGGCCTCGTGAAGGAGCAGGCCGAGGCCGAGGGTCTCGACAAGATCTTCATCGAGGCGGGCTTCGAATGGCGCGAGCCCGGCTGCTCGATGTGCCTGGCGATGAACCCGGACAAGCTCGCGCCGGGCGAACGCTGCGCCTCGACCTCCAACCGCAATTTCGAGGGTCGTCAGGGCTTCCGCGGCCGCACGCATCTCGTCTCGCCGGCCATGGCGGCGGCGGCGGCGATTTCCGGCCATTTCGTGGACGTGCGGAAAATCTGAACGGCGGGAGATCGGGCCCGAGCGGCCCGGTCTCCCGGCTCGACGCCCTTCGTCAGCGCCAATGCCGGCGTTCGAAGCGGGCGCGACGGTTCATCATGTGATGATAATGCGTCATGCGCTTGCGCGTGGCCTGGCGGACATGCCGCTCGCGCCGGACCTCGCGCACGTGCGCCCTGTGCATCCTCCGATGCATGGCGACGCGGTAATGCGCCCGGCGGTGGTTCATGACGTGATGCATATGCGCGCGTTGCCGCCGCGCGGCCGCCGAGGCCGTCTTTTCGATCTGCGGGACCGCCCCCGTTTCGATCGGCGCGACGGATAGCGGCGCCGCGGAAGAGGGCGCGGAAAGCGCCGCTGCGGCGACAGTGAAAACCGCAAAGACGATTTTTCTCATGGTGAAATCCCTGCATAGGCTGTGCCGGGACCGAACGCGCGGGGGCGGATGCGGTTCCACCGGCCGCCCGATGTGACGCGCCCCGCCCGCATATCCGCCGCTCCCGGCGTCCCGCGCTTTCGCCCGCCGCCAGCGCGTGCGATGCTCGCGCATGACCGGAAGTGCAGACGACTGGAGCGAGCGTCGCCCGCCGACGCTCCCCGAATTCGAAGACATGGCGCAAGCGGCGTTCGAGTTCCTGCCCGCCAATTTCCGCCGCCTGTGCGCCGGAATCGTCATCCGCATCGACGATTGGCCCGACGACGAAACGCTCGACGAGATGAAATGCGAGAGCGACTACGACCTTCTCGGCCTCTTCCGCGGCCGCGGCCTCGCGCAGGGCGAAGCGTTCGCGCATACAGGGCAGCAGCCGAACATGGTCTGGCTCTATCGCCGACCCATTCTCGATTATTGGGCCGAGAACGAGGATACGCTCGGCGCCATCGTGCGCCATGTGCTGATCCACGAGATCGGCCATCACTTCGGCCTGTCGGACGACGACATGGAACGGATCGAACGCGAGGCGGAATGACGCCCCCTGCGGCGCTCGCGCGGCTGCGCCGGACATTCGCCCGGAACATGCTCGCGCAAGCTGGCGTCGACGACGCGCGCATCGAACGCGCGTTCGCGGAAACGCCGCGCGAAAAATTCGCGGGGCCGACGCCGTGGTTCGTCGCGCGATACGGCGATTATACGGCGACGCGCGACATCGCCGATCTCTATTCGGACTGCCTCGTCGCGATCGATCCGGCGCGGGGGATCAACATCGGCGAGCCGGCGCTGCATGCGCGCTGCTTGCAGGCGCTTGCGCTGCGCGAGGGCGAGACCGTCCTGCACATTGGCGCGGGCGTCGGCTATTACACGGCCATGCTGGCCCGGCTCGTCGGTCTTGCGGGCAAGGTCGTCGGCTACGAGGTCGATGCGGGCATAGCGGCGCGCGCCCGCGAGAACCTGCGCGATCATCGCAATGTGACGATCGAGGCGCGCTCGGGCGTAGCGCCCGGACTGCCGGAGGCGGACGCGATCTACGTCAATGCGGCTGCGATCCAGCCCTACGCCTGCTGGCGCGCCGCGCTGCGGCCGGGCGGACGCCTGCTGTTTCCGCTGGCGGCGCCGCATGCCGTCGGCGCCATGCTGCTTGTCGAACGCGGCGCGTCCGACCTGCGCTGGCCGGCGCATTTCCTCTTTCCCGTCGCCTTCATCGCCTGCGAGACGAATCGCGATCGCGCGGCCGAACGACGGTTGACGGAGCGCTTCCTGGACGCGAGCTGGCGCGACGTGCGCGCGCTTCGTTTCGACGCGCCCGATGAAACCTGCTGGCTGCGGGGAGAAGACTGGTGGCTGTCGCCCGCCGCGAGCTGACGGCTCAGCCGAGTTTCTTCACCAGATATTTGTGCCAGCCGTCGAGCACGAGCTCGCGTTTCTGATTGTGAATCGTGGCGCGCATCGTGATCACGCCGGTCGAGCGCTGCTCTTTCAGGTCCGTGATCTCGAGCGCGGGATAGAGCGTGTCGCCCTCGATCACGCCGGCGAGGAAGCGGCTGGACTGCTCGAGAAAGGCGACGAGCGAGTCCGAGACTTCGTGCGGAAACCGGCCGGCGCCGGCGGCGGCGAAGCACACGACCTGCAACCCGTGCGCGAGCAGGCCCCCATATCCGCGCCTGCGGCAATATTCGACATCGTAATGGATCGGGTGATTGTCGCCGGAGACGAGCTGGAAGGCGGCGAAATTGGCGGAATTCACCGTGCGGCTCGGCAGGATGTAGCGCTCGCCGATCCGAAAATCCTCGAACCAGCGCTGCTCGGCGCAGAGATGCGCTTGGGGATCGAATTCGCCGGCTTCTTCGCGCATGTTGCAAACTTCTCCCTGTCATGTGCGGCGCGTGGGCGCTCAATCGAACAGCGCCGGGCGAATATCCTGCGCCGCATGGAATATCGCGCGTATGAGGAGAGTTCCGCCGCCCTCCTCAGTGTAGAAAATATAATGAGATTGAAAGCGGAAGCGCCTATGTCCGGGCGCAAGATCGTTCATGGGCGCGCCGATGCGCGGAAAATTGGCGAGCAGATCGAAGGTTCGCTCGAAGCCGGCGTGATAAGCCTCGGCCTGGTAAGGTCCGAAGCGTTCCGCCGTTGAAAGATAGATATCGATCAATTGTGCGCGGGCGCGCGCCGAAATCCGGTAATCAGCCATTCCGGGCGGCAGCCTGCGCGCGGGCGGCGGCCAATATGTCGCTCATGCTGTCGCCCGTCGCCTCGGCGCAGGCGGGATCGGCAAGGGCCCGGATATAACGGCCGACCTGCTCGTCGCGGGATAGCGCGCGCCATGCCGCTATTTCGCTCTCCGTCGGCGTAGCCGACGGCATGACGCTCTGGACGATATCGGAAGCCTTGGGCATAGAGCGAAATATAGCGGATGACGCGAAATTGGCCAATGGCGGTCGCGTTCCCGGGAATTTGCGCGCTTCGGCCCCTTTTGCTAACACCCTGCCAGACCCGCAGCCGAAGGCTCTTGCGATGGAAAAGTTCACGAAATTGACGGGCGTCGCCGCGCCCCTGCCGATCGTCAACATCGACACGGACATGATCATCCCGAAACAATACCTGAAGACGATCGCCCGCACGGGCCTCGGCAAGGGCCTGTTCTCCGAGATGCGCTACAACGAGGACGGCTCGGAGAACCCGGATTTCGTCCTCAACAAGCCCGCTTACCGCAAGGCGCAGATCATCGTCGCGGAAGACAATTTCGGCTGCGGCTCCTCGCGCGAGCATGCGCCCTGGGCGCTGCTCGACTACGGCGTGCGCTGCGTGATCTCGACCAGCTTCGCCGACATTTTCTACAACAATTGCTTCAAGAACGGCATCCTGCCGATCAAGGTCTCCAGGGAAGACCTCGCCAAACTGATGGACGACGCCGAGCGCGGCGCGAACGCGACGCTGACCGTCGATCTGGAATCTCAGGAAATCCGCGGGCCGGACGGCGGCGTGATCAAGTTCGATATCGACGCCTTCCGCAAGCACTGCCTGCTCGAGGGGCTCGACGACATCGGCCTCACCATGGTCAAGGCCGACAAGATTTCGTCGTTCGAGAAGAAGGACGCGGACGCGCGCCCCTGGGCGTGAGACCTGTCATTCCCGCGCAAGCGGGAATCCAGAGCCCCTCTCTGGATTGGGACGCCGCTTCTGGATTCCCGATCGCCTGCTGCGCAGGCGTCGGGAATGACAACGGCAACGAAACACAGAAAACCCCGCAATGCCTGAGCATCGCGGGGTTTTCCGTTTCAGGCGCCTGCCTTCAGCGATTGGCGATCAGGTCGTCCACCACGGTCGGGTCGGCCAGCGTCGACGTATCGCCCAGCGCGCCGAATTCGTTCTCCGCGATCTTGCGCAGGATACGGCGCATGATCTTGCCGGAGCGCGTCTTCGGCAGGCCGGGCGCGAACTGGATCACGTCGGGCGTGGCGATCGGGCCGATTTCCTTGCGCACATGCGCGACGAGCTGCTTGCGCAGATCCTCGGTCGGCTCGATGCCGGTCATCAGCGTGACATAGGCGTAGATGCCTTGGCCCTTGATGTCGTGCGGGAAGCCGACGACGGCGGATTCCGACACCGCGTCGTGCGAGACGAGCGCGCTTTCGACTTCCGCCGTGCCCATGCGGTGGCCGGAAACGTTGATCACGTCGTCCACGCGGCCCGTGATCCAGTAGTAGCCGTCGGCGTCGCGCCGGCAGCCGTCGCCGGTGAAATACTTGCCGGGATAGGTCGAGAAATAGGTCTGCACGAAGCGCTCATGATCGCCGTAGACCGTGCGCATCTGGCCCGGCCACGAATCCGCGATCACGAGATTGCCCTCGCAGGCGCCTTCGAGAATCTTGCCTTCGGCGTCCACCACTTCCGGCCGCACGCCGAAGAAGGGCAACGTGGCCGAGCCCGGCTTCTGCGCGATCGCGCCGGGCAGCGGCGAGATGAGAATGCCGCCGGTCTCGGTCTGCCACCACGTGTCGACGATCGGGCAGCGATCGTCGCCGACGACGCGGTGATACCATTCCCAGGCTTCGGGATTGATCGGCTCGCCGACGGAGCCGAGCAGGCGCAGGGTCTTGCGGCTCGTCTTCTTCACCGGCTCCTCGCCTGCGCCCATCAGCGAGCGGATGGCGGTCGGCGCGGTGTAGAAGATGTTGACCTTGTGCTTGTCGACCACCTCCCAGAAGCGCGAGATCGTCGGATAGTTCGGGATGCCCTCGAACATCAGCGTCGTCGCGCCGTTGGCGAGCGGGCCGTAGACGATGTAGCTGTGGCCGGTCACCCAGCCGACGTCGGCCGTGCACCAGTAGATGTCGCCGTCGTGATAGTCGAATACGTATTGGTGCGTCATCGCGGCGTAGACGAGGTAGCCGGCGGTCGTATGCACCACGCCCTTGGGCGCGCCGGTCGAGCCGGACGTATAGAGCATGAAAAGCGGGTCTTCGGCGTTCATCGGCTCGGGCGGGCAATCGGCCGAAACCTTGGCGATCTCGTCGCCATACCACACGTCGCGGCCGTCCACCCAGTCGACCTTGCCGCCGGTGCGCTTGACGACGATCATGGTCTCGACGAAGCCGGCCTTCTTCACGGCCTCGTCGGCGTTGACTTTCAGCGGCACCTTGCGGCCGCCGCGCAGGCCTTCGTCGGCGGTGATGACGACCTTCGACTTGCAGCCCTCGATGCGCGCGGCGAGCGAGTCCGGCGAGAAGCCCCCGAACACGATCGAATGCACCGCGCCGATGCGCGCGCAGGCGAGCATGGCGTAGGCGGCTTCCGGGATCATCGGCAGGTAGATGGTGACCGTGTCGCCCTTCCTGACGCCATGCGCCTTGAAGACATTGGCGAGCTTCGAGACGCGCTCGTGGAGCTGCTTGTAGGTGATGTGCTCGGATTCTTCCGGATTGTCGCCCTCCCAGATGATCGCGACCTGGTCGCCGCGCTTGGCGAGATGACGGTCGATGCAGTTCATCGAGACGTTGGTCACGCCGTCCTCGAACCATTTGATCGAGACGTTGTGCGGATCGTAGCTCGTGTTCTTCACCTTGGTGAAGGGCTTGATCCAGTCGATGCGCTTGCCGTGCCCGGCCCAGAAGCCTTCCGCGTCGTTCACGGAACGCGCATACATTTCCTCGTATTTCGCCTGATCGACGTAGGCGCGCTTTTTCCACTCGTCGCTGACGGCGTAGACCTTCTCAGACATTGCGTCCTCCCGCAGGCGCGCGAACCCGAGCGTTCGCCGCGCTCTTGAAATCGGCGGGATTATGCGTCAGCGAGGCCCTTGCTCACAAGGCGAGCGGGGTCGAACTTTGGTTTTGCGACCTTCGGCCTATTGCGCGATCGACTTACTGGCATTCCTTGCGGATGCGGGCGAGAGCGTCGCTGATGCCGGCCAGCGAATAGGAGTCGGTCGAGGCGTGGCCCCGCGCCGACGACGCCTTGACCACGAGCTTCGACCCGCGCTTCATCGCCTCGACGAACTTGCCTTCCTCGGCCGGATTCTTGAGCCAGGCGTTGGAGCCCTTGGCGACGAGCTGGAAGGCGGTTCCGCCGATGTCGGCGGAGGGCTCCGACCCGTCCTTCATGGCGAAGCCCATGATGACCGACACCTCGTTCTGGACGTTCTCGCCCGGACGGTTCGAGATGAACACATAGGCGTCGTCGCGCTTGAGGCTCGCGGGCGCGCGCTCCTTCGGCCGCGCCAGCGTGTAGCAGGTCTTCGACTTGCCGCCGGTGGTGAACACGTCCCATTCGCCGAAGCGCCCGACCGGCGTCGACTTGCCGCCCTTGGAATCGGACTTCTTCGATTTCTCCTCGGCCGCCTTGGCGGCCTTTCCCTTGGCGGGCTTGGCCTCCGGCTTTTCCTTGGCTGCGGCGGCGGAGACGCCCGGCGACGGCAGGCCGCCCGGCGCGGAAGCCGAGAGCCCGAGAGCGAAGGCGAAAACGACGAGCGCCGGAAGGGCGCGCTGCGGCAATCGAATCATGTGCCGATACTATCCAATTTGTTGCGGGACGGCGACGCGGCGGGCGGCGCATGGAAGGGCGCGATCGCGGCGAAATTCGGACGAAGCCCTGCGCGGCGTGTTGCGGAGCGCACTTTCGCCGGCGGCGCCCCCGGGCTAAGGTCGCGGCCATTCCACGGAGCAGACCATGGCCCTGAATCTTTCCCGTTTGCGCGCCGCCTTCGCCGCCCTCGCCCTCGGCCTGAGCGTGGCCGGCTGCGGCTACAATACGATTCCGACCGCCGAGGAAAACGCCAAGGCCAAATGGGCCGACGTGCAGAACCAGTATCAGCGTCGCGCCGACCTGATCCCCAACCTCGTCGCCACCGTGCAGGGCTACGCCAAGCAGGAGAAGGACGTGCTGACCTCGGTCGTCGAGGCGCGCGCCAAGGCGACCTCCGTCAAGATCGACGCCTCGCAGCTCACCGATCCCGACAAGCTCAAGCAGTTCCAGGACGCGCAGAACCAGCTCTCCGGCGCGCTCGGCCGGCTGATCGCCGTGTCGGAAGCCTACCCCGACCTCAAGTCGAACCAGAACTTCCTCGCCCTGCAGTCGCAGCTCGAAGGCACGGAAAACCGGATCGCCGTCGCCCGCCGCGACTATGTGGCCGCTGTTCGTGACTACAATCTGACGCTCTCGACCTTCCCCTCGATCATCTGGGCGAAGACGATCTTCGCCGGCAACAAGCCGATGGCGACCTTCACGGCGTCGGAAGGCTCCGACAAGCCGCCGCAGGTGAAGTTCTGATATGGGCCGCGAGCCTTCAGGCTCGCATCGGGCCGAGCGCGTCATGATGGGCGTTCTCTCACGCGGGCGCAGCGACCGGCGACGAATTGCGAGCCTGAAGGCTCGCGGTCCGGTCGCCGTCGCCTTCGCGGCGTTCATCGCCCTCTTCGCCACCCTCGCCTTCGCGCTCGACCTCCCGGCCCTTACCGGCCGCGTCGTCGATCAGGCCAACATCATCCCGGCCGCCACGCGCGCGCAGCTCGAAACCAAGCTCGCGAGCCTGGAGGACAAGTCGGGCATCCAGCTCGTCGTCGCCACGGTGCCGTCGCTGCAGGGGTCGGACATCGAGACCTTCTCGGTGGACCTCGCCCGCGCCTGGAAACTCGGCGAGGCGAAGAAGAACAACGGCCTGCTGCTGCTGGTGGCGCCCAACGAGCGCAAGGTGCGCATCGAGGTCGGCTACGGGCTCGAAGGCACGATAACGGATGCGCTGTCGAGCGTCATCATCCGCAGCGCCATCGTCCCGAAATTCCGGTCGGGCGATTATGCCGGGGGCGTCGTCGCCGGCGTCGACGCCATCATCGACGCGCTGACGGTCGATTCCGCGGAATGGCAGAAGAAGGCGAAGGTCCGCGTCGAGCAGCAGCCCGATCTCTTCGACCAGCTTCTGCCCTTCATCATCTTCCTGCTGTTCGTCTTCATCCTCATCTCGATGATCCGCAACGCGCGCGGACAGACGGGCCGCTGGGTGCGGCGCGGCAACCAGACGATCTTCATCCCCTCCGGCCCGAGCAGCTGGAGCGGAGGCGGCGGCTGGGGCGGCTCGGGCGGCGGCGATTTCGGCGGCGGATTTTCGGGCGGCGGCGGCTCGTTCGGCGGCGGCGGCGCCTCGGGGGACTGGTGAGATGATCGAGGACCGCGCCCCCATCGCCGAGGACGATCGCGCCCGCATCGCCGCCGCTATCCATGCGGCCGAGCAGAAGACCGCTGGCGACATCGTCTGCGTGCTGATGCGCGCGTCGTCATCCTATTCCTATGCGCCGCTGCTGTGGGCCTCGCTCATCGCGCTGCTCTCGCCCTGGGCGCTGGTCGCGGCGACGCAGATGAGCGTGGTGCGCATCCTCGCCGCGCAGGTCGCGATCTTCGTCGCGGTCGGGCTCATTCTCATGTGGACGCCGCTGCGCATGGCCCTCGTGCCCCGCGCCGTCAAGCGCACGCGCGCGCACCGCGCCGGCATGGAGCAGTTTTTCGCGCGCGGAATCGCGCAGACGAAGAACCGCATGGGCGTGATGATCTTCGTCTCGCTCGCCGAACACTACGCCCATGTCGTCGCCGACGACGGCATAGCCGCGCGCGTCGATCACGCCGTCTGGCGCGAAACCGTCGACGCCCTGACCTCGGAGATCGCGCAAGGCCATATCGCCGACGGTTTCATTGCGGCCATCGAGCGCTGCGGCGCCGTCATGGCCGAGATCGCGCCGCCCGACGGAACCGCGCACACGCTGCCCGATCGCATCTACGTTCTCTAGACGTCGCCCGCGATCCGCCTGTCCTCCCTCAGCGCATAGCGCCCCTGCCGGCGGCGGCTGTTGCCTCCATGCGCTGAACGCGAGAACTTGTCGGACAAGAAGCGCCGACACGAGCGCGGATTTGGAGGAATGCATGTCAGATCGTTTTCGCACGCCCTCGTTGACCCGTCGCGCCGTCCTGTCGGGCGCGGCGGCGACTGCTGCGGCCGGCGTCGCCCGGCCCGCGATCGCGCAGGCCAAAAAGGAAATCATCATCGGCAATATCGACGCCTATTCGGGGCCGGCCGCCGTCTATTCGGCGATCGGCCGCACGCCCGGCGCCTATTTCAAGATGATCAACGAGCAGGGCGGCGTGAACGGCCGCATGATCAAATACATCACCTATGACGACGCCTATTCGCCGCCCAAGACGGTCGAGCAGGCGCGCAAGCTGGTGGAGAGCGACGAGATCGACGTGCTGTTCAGCCCGCTCGGCGCCCCGACCAATTCGGCGATCCTGAAATACATGAACGCCAAGAAGGTCCCGCATCTGTTCATCGCCTCGGGCGCGACCAAGTTCGGCGACTACAAGGAATTTCCGTGGACCATGGGCTTCATGCCCTGCTACCAGATCGAGGGCCGCATCTTCGCGCAGCATCTGCTCTCGACGCAGCCCGACGCGAAGGTGGGCGTCGTCTACCAGAACGACGATTTCGGCCGTGACGTGCTCAAGGGATTCAAGGACGGGCTCGGCGCCAAGGCGTCGATGATCGTCGCCGAACATCCCTACGAGACGTCCGATCCGACGATCGACAGCCAGGTCGTCAAGTGCAAGGCGGCCGGCGCCAATGTCTTCATGAGCATGACGACGCCGAAATTCGCGGCGCAGGGCATCAAGAAGATCGCCGAACTCGGCTGGCAGCCAACGCATTACATCGGCAACAACGCCTCCTCGGCCGGGTCGACGCTGAAGGCGGCGGGCTTCGAGATTTCCAAGGGCATCATCTCGAGCGCCTACATGAAGGATCCGGTCGACGCCTCGTGGTCGGACGATCCGGCCATCGTCAAATGGCGCGAGTTCCTCAAGAAATACGATCCCGAGGCCGACCTGAAGGACATTTATGCGGCCATCGCCTATGTCGTCAGCCAGACGATGGTGCAGGTGCTCAAGCAATGCGGCGACGACATGTCGCGCGCCAACATCATGAAACAGGCGGCCAACCTCAAGGAATTCGAATCCGATCTCCTGCTGCCGGGCATCAAGGTCAACACCTCGCCGACGGACCATTATCCCGTCGAGCAGTTGCAGCTCGTGCGCTTCACCGGCGAACGCTACGAGCGTTTCGGGCAGGTGATCGACGGCGGCATCTCGAAGGCGTGATGGGGCGCAATGAGGCGCTTCCCTCTCCCCGTTTGCACGGGGAGAGGGAGAGGCGCCCGCTCTTCCCTTTCCAGTTAAGGGGCGCAATCAGCGAATTCCTGAATGCGTCAGCAACGTTGTTTCTCCTTACGCAGCGACGGCTAATCCATGACAGCCCCCGAACATACCGCCGCCGCCCTGTTCGACCGCAGCGTGGAGAAATGGGGCGACCGCCCGTTTCTCTGCGTCGGGCCGCTGGCGAGCCGCACCTATCTGCCCGGCGGATGGGAGATCACTTACCGGGAGGGCGCCGGCATCGTGGCGCGCTTGCGCGAGGCTTATCGCAGCGCGGGCTATGGCTTCGGCCATCGCGTCGCGATCCTGCTGGAGAACCGACCGGATTTTCACCTGCATTTCCTTGCGCTCAACGGGCTCGGCGTCTCGATCGTGCCGCTCAATCCCGACTACCGGCCGGACGAGAGCCGCTATGCGATCGAGCATTCGGAAGCCTGCCTGATCGGCGCCTTGCCGGAGCGGGCGGACGCGATTGCGGCGGTGGCGCAAGGTTGCGCGCGGAAACCGGCGGTCGCCGTAACAGGCGAAAGTTTCGCGCCGCCGCCGGCGCCTTCCAAGCCGCCGCGCGCCGGCGCGCCCGGACCGCGCGACGAGGCGAGCCTGCTCTATACGTCCGGCACGACCGGGCGACCGAAGGGCTGCGTCATCCCGAACGAATATTACCGCAACGTCGGACGCTTCTATTGCGAGATGGGCGGCGTCGCCGCGCTGCGCGAGGGGCAGGACCGCGTCTTCAATCCGCTGCCGCTGTTTCACATGAACGCCGGCGTCACCAGCTTCATGGGCATGGTTCTGTCGGGCGGCTGCTCGATCCTGCCGGACCGATTCCATCCGGGCTCGTGGTGGCGCGAGATCATCGACAGCCGCGCCACCATCGCGCATTACCTCGGCGTCGTGCCGGCCATGCTGATGAAGGCGCCAGTCTCGCCGGATGAGACCGCGCATTCCCTGCGCTTCTGCGTCGGCGCGGGCGTCGAGCCCGAATTGCACGCGCCTTTCGAGCAGCGTTTCCGTGTTCCGCTGGTGGAACTCTGGGGCATGACGGAAACCGGCGGCGGCTTCATCGCGAGCGAGGAGCCGCGCCAGATTCACACGCGCGCCTTCGGCCGGCCGCTCGGGCGCGCCGGCTTCGATCTGGAGGTGCGCGTCGTCGATCGCGACGGCAGGGACGTCGCGACAGGCGAGCAGGGCGAATTGCTGGTGCGCCGCTGCGGCGGCGATGCGCGCGCGGGATTCTTCGTCGAATATTTGAAGAATCCCGAGGCGACGGCGGACGCCTGGCGCGGCGGCTGGTTCCACACGGGCGACGTGGTGCGGCAGGACGCGACGGGCATGCTGTTCTTCGTCGACCGCAACAAGAACATCATCCGCCGCTCCGGCGAGAATATCGCCGCCGCCGAAGTCGAGGCGACGCTGCTCGGCCACGCGGCGGTCGCCGAAGCGGCCGTCATGGCGGCGCCGGACGAGGTGCGCGAGGAGGAGGTGATGGCGGCGATCGTGCCGCGCGCCGGCTTTGTCGCCGACGCCGCGCTCGCCCGAAATCTGTTCGATTTCGCCAACGAGCGGCTCGCCTATTACAAGCCGCCGGGCTGGATCGTCTTCGTCGAGCGCCTGCCGAAGACGAGCACGCAGAAGGTGCAGAAGGCGGAAATTTTCGGCGCGGGCGCCGATCCGCGCACGCTGCCGGGCGCGTTCGACCTGCGGGCGCTCAAGAAGCGCGGCTGAAGTCTATTTCGTCTGCGCCGCGCCGAGGATCGCGCCGGGCCTGTCGGGGCCGCCCGTCTGCACCAGCGCGACATAGCGTCTGTCGCCCGCCGCCGGCGCCTCGAAATGCGCGGGCGCGCCGGCATAGTCGCCGAGCCGCGTCATCTTGCGCACGATATTGGTGTAGGCGAGCGTGCGCCCCGCGTTCTCGCCGCGTCCGACCTGCACGACAGCCGAAGGCTCGACTTCAAGCAGCCACACCGTCGCGGTCCGGCCGGCCCCCGCGCCGACATCGACGGCGGCGCGTCCGTCGGCGATCTTCGCCGCCACATCGACGCTCATCGCGCCGCTGGCGGAGCGGTCGTCGCTCACGTTCTTCAGGATCGCTTCGCGGTCGGCGCCCACGACATGCGTCAGCCCGTCGATCACCGCCTGCGGCGTATAGACCTGCCCGTCGCCGCGCGCGGCGGCGTAGCCTTTCTGGCGGGCGGTGCATTGCGGCGAGGCCAGCGTGTCCTTCCAGCCGATGTAATCCCAGTAATCGACAGGCAGCGACAGCACGACCAGAGAGGGATCGCGCGCCAGTTCGCCGATGATCCGGT
>DAIRCS010000018.1:0-39359 GCA_036796555.1 Rhodoblastus sp.
ACCGAGGGCTTCACCGGCAATATCGCGCTGAAGACGGCGGAAGGCACGGCCAAGCAGATCGCGCAATACATGCGCGACGCCTTCCGGTCGTCGCTCCTCTCCAAGCTCGGCGCGCTGATGGCGCGCGGCGCCTTCCAGGCGCTGAAGGAGAAGATCGATCCGCGGCGCGTCAACGGCGGCCTGTTTCTCGGCCTCGACGGCGTGATCATCAAGAGCCATGGCAGCATGGATTCCGTGGGTTTCGCCGGCGCGATCGAACTCGGCTACGACATGACGAAGCACAAGCTGCTCGACAAGATTCGCGAGACCATCCTGCTTTCGAGCGAAGCCGAGGCCGGCGCGGCCGCGCAGCCGCTCGATGACGAAGACCACCGAGGATAGAACCGACCCATGGCAGACGGCGCAGGGAACAAGAACAAGGGCGAATTGCGCTCGGTCGTGCTGGGCGTCGGCTCCTATCTGCCGGCGCGGGTCCTGACCAACGAAGACCTCGAAAAGATGGTCGATACGACGTCCGAATGGATCGTGCAGCGCACGGGCATCCGCGAGCGCCATATCGCCGCCGAGGGCGAGACGACCTCGATGCTCGGCGTGAACGCCGCGCGCGCCGCTCTGGAGAACGCCGGCGTCGAAGCGTCGAGCATCGATCTCGTCATCTGCGCGACCTCGACGCCCGACTATACGTTTCCCTCGACCGCCACGCAGATCCAGGCCGCGCTCGGCATTACCCATGGCGTCGCCTTCGACCTGCAGGCCGTGTGCTCCGGTTTCGTTTTCGCGGTCTCGACCGCCGACAAGTTCCTGCGCTCCGGCTCGCACAAGCGCGCGCTCGTGATCGGCGCGGAAACCTTCTCGCGCCTGCTCGACTGGCAGGACAGGACGACCTGCGTGCTGTTCGGCGACGGAGCGGGCGCGATCGTGCTGGAGGCGCAGCCGGAAAGGGCCGACGGGCGCGGCGTGTTGTCGACGCATCTGCGCTCCGACGGCCGCCACCGCGAAAAGCTCTACGTCGATGGCGGCCCGTCGAGCACGGGCACGGTCGGCCATCTGCGCATGGTCGGCAAGGACGTTTTCCGCCATGCGGTCGGGCAGGTGTCCGACGTCGTGCTCGGCTGTTTCGCCGAGACCGGCATCGACGCCAAGACGCTCGACTGGTTCGTGCCGCACCAGGCCAATGCGCGCATCATCGACGCCTCGGCCGAGAAATTCGGCATTGCGCCGGAAAAGGTCGTGAAGACAGTCGCCCTGCACGCGAATACTTCAGCCGCCACCATTCCGCTGGCTCTCGACGTCGCGGTCCGGGACGGCCGGATCAAGCCCGGCCATGTCGTCATGATCGAGGCCGTCGGCGGCGGGTTTACGTGGGGCGCGGCCGTCATCAAATGGTGACATCGGCCGCGTCCGGTTTGACAATTGCCGGATTTCGCTTGCGATTCGGTCGCGGGCGCGCTTAATTACCAAGCAGATTTCGTCGATGGCGCGGGGGCGTGGATCGACGAGGCCCCAATTATCGCGGGCGCTCTCCGTCGGCCAGGACGGCAGAGTTATTCGTCTCTTTAATTTCATTGAGCTAAACAATGGTCGCTGACGACAAGACTCCCAATTCATCCGATAATTCCCCCCGAACCGTGACCCGTGCGGACCTGGCCGACGCGGTCTATCGCGCGATCGGTCTTTCGCGCGTCGAATCCGCAGCCATGGTCGAAACGGTGCTTGGCGAAATTTCCGACGTCATCGCCGCCGGTGAGACCGTCAAGCTGTCGTCGTTCGGCTCGTTCATCGTGCGGGCCAAGGGCGAGCGGGTCGGCCGCAATCCCAAGACCGGCGTCGAAGCCTCGATCTCGCCGCGCCGCGTGATCGTCTTCAAGGCGTCTCACGTGCTGAAGGCGCGAATCAACGGGCAGGCGGTCGACGGCCTCGACGAGGACTGAAGGTCCGCGCCCGAGGGGCTAGAATAGGGGCGCCGAATCGCTTCGGCCGCGAGAGCCCCGCATGGACAAGAGCCCCGACGCTTTCCGCACGATCAGCGAGGTCGCCGACGACCTCGGCCTGCCGCAGCACGTCCTGCGCTTCTGGGAGACGCGCTTCGCGCAGATCAAGCCGATGAAGCGCACCGGCGGCCGGCGCTACTATCGGCCGGACGATGTCGAACTCGTGCGCGCGATCAAGCATCTGCTCTACGGCGAGGGCTATACGATCAAGGGCGTGCAGCGCCTGTTCAAGGAAAACGGCGCGCGCGCCGTCGTGGCGGCCGTGCGCGGCGGCGTGGCGCTGGCGTCGGCGCAGACGGCGCTGACGCTCGGCGAGGATGACGACGACGAGGCGGAGGATGCAATCGAGCCCGCCGTCGCCGACGAACCGGCGTCCGCGCCCCCGCAAGCCATCGCAGCTTTACCGCAACTTGCCGAAATCGCGCGCGAACTGGCGGAATGCGCGCGTATTCTGCGGGCGGCGCGATCGGGCTGAGAAAGGGCGGTTTGCGCGTTGCGCGTCGCAACCGGCTTCTCTATAAGCGGCGCAGTCGGAGTGTAGCGCAGCCCGGTTAGCGCACTTGTCTGGGGGACAAGGGGTCGTGGGTTCGAATCCCGCCACTCCGACCATTTAATTTATTGAATTTGTTCAAGAAAAACACTCAGACCTATGGGGTCGAAGCGTGAACATTTGCGGCCTTCCGATCGGTCTTGCGACCCGGTCTGTTCCCCAAGCATTCACGACCGCTCGAGTCAGCCACAGAATCTGCGCACTCATGCAGACCGCGAAGGCGCCGCAAGTGCGCGAACGCCGCGCCGGCTTATTTCATCGTGGTTTTATTTCGCGCAGAACACGGTCAGATAGAATGGCACGTTGGTCGCAGCGCCGGTGAGCGATTGCATGATGAGGAAGACGCCGTTCGTGTTTCCCGAACGCGGCTCCAGCGTTGTCGCCACATAGCCGGTGGCGTACGATGAAGCCGAGTAATAGCACTTCGACACGTCGCGGTTGAAGTCTACTTCGTAATTACCTACGAAACTGGATAGCTGGGATGCGCCGGTGGCGCCGGCTCCCATTATGACTGTTCCCGCCGCGCTCACCTGCGCGGCCAGGAGAGCCATGCCGAGATTGTTGTCGCCGGCCGCCGAGGGGACCGCGGCCGTCGGCGTCGCCGCCGGAGATGCTGCCGGAGGCGTCGCCGGTCTGGAGCCGGGCGCGTTGTGAGGGTCGGGCGTTAGAGGCTGCGCATAGGCAAGCGAAGCGGTGAGGAAAATAGCGCCCAGCGCGCCGCGCGCGCACCAACGAGAGAATTTGCTCATGTGAACCTCCGGAAATTTCGGGTTTGTCCGCCGTCCGTCCGTCAGGGGCGGCAGGCGACGATTCGATCGTTCCTGCCTTCAGGGCCGCAAGTATCGATCGGTCGCATAAGCTTGACATTGCATGCGCCCGTCGTCGCAACGGCGGCCGATACGACGCCATCGCTGTCAGTAAGGCGCAAGCGCCGCGAGAACGAGCGTGGTGGATGCGGCGCGAAGCGCCGTCCGGTTCAATCGCAGGGCAGTATTCATGACGTCCTCCGCCATTGGCCACATCAGCGTAGAACTCCGGGCGCCGGGCGCGCAATTTAGCGTTTTCGACAGATAGAGGAAGTTCGATTACTGGACTTTTGCTTGGCGGGGCGCGTCGCGAGGGGCGAGCGCGGAAAGGGCGTGGAGCGGGAGGGGCGCCGGTGGCGCCGGACGGGTCTGGCGGGAAAATTCCGGCGCCGGTCAGGCCCCGAACGGAAACGGCCGACCTGTACATCCGAGGTCGACCGTTCGTATCGCCATCCGTTGGAAGCGGCGAATCATTGGATTAGAATCGCGTTCGGCGAATCCGTCAAGAGTCAATGGACTGGACGCAACCCTCCACTGCGGTTTGCATTCACGCCCTTTGTCCGGCGTCGTGATACGGGATATGAAGATCGCGCGGTTTCGGGGACGGCGGATGTTTGGACCCTTTTTCAAGATGGGCATGGACATGACCATGCTGGCGCTCGAGGCGCAGCAGGTCATCGCGCTGCGGCTGACGCGCCTTGCGCTCGGCGGCCCCGCCGTGGCGGCGCGCGAGACGCGGCGCATGGTGTCGGAAAAGGCGGTCGCGGCTGTCGAGACCGGGCTGCATCTGGCGGCCGGCGGCAGCGCGCACAAGGTGGTGCGCAACTACCGGCGCAAGGTGCAGGCGAACCGCGACCGGCTTTCCGCCAATGTGACGGGCCGGCGCTGAGCGACGTCGCGCTTCGCCGCGGAGGAGCGCGCCTGCGGCTGGCGTTGCGCGGCGCCGAGCCGCTGGCGTGGTCGGTCGGCGATCTCGATCTTCTCTGGCGGGCCGATCCGGCCGTCTGGGCGCAGACGGCGCCGATCCTGTTTCCCGTCGTCGGCTGGACGCGCAACGGCGAAATCCGCCACCACGGGCGGAGCTATCCCTTGGGCCTGCATGGCTTTGCGGCGGCCCGCACATTCGCGCCGGTCGAGCAGGGCGAGGATTTCGCGCGGCTGCGGCTCGCGGCCGACGATGAGACGCGCGCGCTCTATCCGTTCGAATTCCGGCTGGACGCCATCTACAGGCTGGAAGAGAACGCGCTCGTCTGGGCGTTGGAGGCGACCAATCTCGGCGACGCGCCGATGCCTTATGCGCTCGGCCTGCATCCCGGGTTCCGCTGGCCGCTCGCGGGCTCGAACAAGCCGCACGCCTTCGTTTTCGACGCGCCGGAGCGCGCCGCCGTTCCCGTGATCGCGCCGGGCGGACTGTTCTCGACGGAACGCCGCCCGATCCCGCTGGAGGGACGCAGGCTGGCGCTCACGCCGGAACTGATGGCGCAGGAGGCCTTGTGCTTCCTCGAGATCGCCAGCATGGGCGCCGTTTTCGACAATGGCGCGGGAACGCGGTTGCGCGTGGAGCTCGACGACTTTCCGCATCTGGCGCTGTGGGCGCGCCCGCCCGCGCCGTTCCTGTGCATCGAGGCCTGGACCGGGCACGGCGATCCCGTGGGCTTTGCGGGCGAATTGTCCGACAAGCCCTCGATGCGGCTGCTCGCGCCGGGCGCGACCGCCCGCCACGCCGCGCGCTTTTCTCTGGAAAGGCTGGCGTGACCTGCGTCGCCGCGCTTGGCGCCGTCGCGCCCGTCTGACAGAAGACGCGCGACGAAGCCCACCAGCGCGAGCCACGACATGAGCGATTTCCTGCGGCAATCCGACAGACGAGCCCTCGTCATCGACGGCAAGATCGCGGCCGCCGGCGTGGTGGAGGAAACGCGCGCGAAGGCGCAGGCGCTGATCGCGCGGGGCGTGACGCCCGGCCTCGCGGTCGTGCTCGTCGGCGACGATCCGGCGAGCGGCGTCTACGTCCGCTCCAAGAGCCGCATGGCGGAACAACTCGGCTTCCATTCCGTGCAGCACAACCTGCCGGCGAACGTATCGCAGGGCGAGCTCAACGCGCTCGTCGAGGCGCTCAACGCCGATCCGAAGATTCACGGCATTCTCGTGCAACTGCCGCTGCCGAAGGGCCTCGATACGGCGGATGCGCTGGAGCGGATCGATCCGCGCAAGGACGTCGACGGCATTCACCCCGTCAACGCCGGCCTGCTGGCGACCGGCGCGATCGCGCGCGCGCTCGTGCCCTGCACGCCGTTCGGCTCGATGCAACTGATCGAGCGCACGGCCGCCGCGCTCGGCCGCAAGGTGGAAGGGGCGGAAGCCGTCGTCATCGGCCGCTCGAACCTGATGGGCAAGCCGATGGCGCAATTGCTGCTGGCCGCCAACGCGACCGTGACCATGGCGCATTCGCGCACGCGCGACCTCGCTTCCGTCGTGCGCCGCGCCGACATCGTCGTCGCCGCCGTCGGCCAGCCCGACATGGTGCGCGGCGACTGGATCAAGGAGGGCGCGATCGTCATCGACGTCGGCATCAACCGCGTGTCGACGGCCGACGGCAAGTATCGCCTGACCGGCGACGTCGCCTACGCGGAAGCGCTCGAGCGCGCCGCGGCCATCACGCCCGTGCCCGGCGGCGTCGGTCAGATGACCGTGCCGCTTCTGATGGCCAATACGGTGGAAGCCGCACGCCGCGCGAGCGCCGGGGAAAGCCGCGCCGGCGCATAAGGCCGGGTCTGCAACGCCGTAGACGGGCCGTCCGCGTCTGATACATTTGCCCCGGTCGCCACGGGGGCGGCGTGTTAGCTGGAACGGCCATGCAAAGTCTTGCCCGTCATCCCTTCTTCAAGGATGTCGCCGGTTTCGATTTCGACAAGTTCGACCGTCGCGTCCTCTGGAAGAAATGCGACGACGGCGAGACCATCGTCGATTTCGAGGACAAGTCCACCGACGTCTATTTTCTCGTCTCCGGCGACGTGCGCGTTCTTCTGCGCACCGCGGCGGGCAAGGAAGTCATCCTCGCCGACATCAAGGCCGGCGAATTCTTCGGCGAAATGTCGGCCATCGACAGCATCGAACGCTCCGCCAACGTCACCGCCTTGACCAAGGCGGAAGTCGCGATCATGAGCTCGGCGGTCTTTCGCGAGATCCTGTTCAGCAACCAGCACGCCTGCGACAAGGTCATGCGGCTCCTGACGCATCGCGTGCGCGACGTGAATACGCGGCTCGCCGAGATGGCGATCTTCGATCTGCGGCATCGGCTCTATTCGGAACTGCTTCGCTCCTCGCATGCGCGTCCCGGCCGTCCCGGCGAGCGCGTCGTCACGCCGCCGCCGTTCCATCACGTGGTCGCCGCGCGCATCGGCTGCCGGCGCGAGCAGGTGACGCGTGAGCTCTCGACCATGACGCACGAGGGCCTGATCGAGAAGACGCGCGGCGCGCTGGTGCTGCTCAAGCCGCAGGTGCTGGAAGCGCGCCTGCACGAGGCGATGCGCGAGGGCGATTGATTGCAGCCAACGCCGATTCTTCAGTTCGAGCATGTCTCGAAGCGCTTTGGCGCGACTGTCGCGGTGGAGGGCGTGTCGGTCGCCGTGGCGCCGGGCGAGTTCTTCGCGCTGCTGGGGCCGTCGGGCTGCGGCAAGACCACGTTGATGCGCATGGCGGCGGGCTTCGAACGGCCTGACGAAGGCCGCGTGCTGATCGCCGGCGCGGACGCGACCGCCGTTCCGCCGCACAAGCGGCCCGTCAACATGATGTTCCAGTCCTACGCGCTGTTTCCGCACATGAGCGTTGCCGACAATATCGCCTTCGGCCTCAAGGCGGCGGGGTTCGCGCGCGACGCCGTCGCCGCGCGCGTGGCCGAGATGGTGCGGCTCGCGCAATTGCAGGGTCTCGAGAAACGCAAGCCGCACCAGCTCTCCGGCGGCCAGAAGCAGCGCACGGCGCTCGCGCGCGCGCTGGCGCGCGGCACGAAGCTGCTGCTGCTCGACGAGCCGCTCGGGGCTCTGGATCGGAAATTGCGTGAAGAGACGCAGTTCGAGCTGATGGACATCCAGAAGCGGCTGGGCGCCGCCTTCGTCGTCGTCACGCACGATCAGGACGAGGCCATGTCCATGGCCAACCGCATCGCCGTGATGCGCGCGGGCAAGATCGAGCAGATCGGCTCGCCCGCCGACATCTACGAGCGCCCGCGCTCGCGCTACGTCGCCGAGTTCATCGGCGAGATCAACATTTTCGAAGGACGCGCGTCGCGCGCGGGCGATGCGCTGCGGCTCGAGACGCCGGAAGGCTTGATCGAGGCCCCGATGCCTTGCGCGCTCACCGAGGGCGCGACGGTCGCCGTCGCCGTGCGGCCCGAGCGCATGCGCCTTGCATCCGCCGGCGAGCGGGGCGCCAATCGCCTTGCGGGCGTCGTGCATGATTTCGCCTATCGCGGCGACCGTCGCGTTTTTCGCGTGCGCCTGAACTCCGGCGCTCTTGCCCGCGTCGCCGCGTCGTCGGCGCAGTCTGCGCCGCAGCCGGGCGAGGCCGTGACTGTCGCCTTCGATGCGGCGGATTGCGTGGCGCTCGATGCCTAGGCGCGCGCTCTCGCGCGGGCGCGTCTGGGCGCTGGCCGCGCCCTATGGCTGGCTCGCGCTGTTCTTCCTCGCGCCGCTGGCGCTGGTCGCGAAGATTTCGCTGTCGAAATCCGCCATCGCGCAACCGCCCTACGAACCTGTCTTCCGGCTTGCCGACGGTCTCGCCGGCTGGATCGAGCAGGCGCGAAAATTCTCGCTCGTCGCCTATCGCGGCCTGTTCGAGGATCCGCTCTATCTCGAATCCTACCTGTCGTCGCTCGCTATCGCCGGCGTATCGACGCTGATCGCGCTTCTCGTCGCCTATCCGCTGGCGCTCGCCATCGCGCGCTCCGATCCGCGCCGGCGCTCCCTGTTGATCGCGCTCGCCGTCGCGCCGTTCTGGACGAGCTTTCTCATCCGCGTCTATGCGTGGATCGCGATCCTCAAGGACGAGGGCTTTCTCAACCACGCGCTGACGGCGCTCGGCCTGATCGACGCGCCGCTGACGATCTACGCCACCAACGTGGCCGTCGTGATCGGCATCGTCTATTCCTACCTGCCGTTCGTCGTGCTGCCGATCTACAATTCGCTTGAGAAGCAGGACGCGAGCCTGCGCGAGGCGGCGGCCGATCTCGGCGCCGGGCCGTTCGCGACGTTCCTGAAGGTGACGCTGCCGCTGTCATTGCCGGGCGTGATCGCCGGCGCGCTGCTCATGTTCATTCCGGCGGTCGGCGAATTCGTCATCCCCGACCTGCTCGGCGGCTCCGACACGATCATGATCGGCCGCACCATGTGGAACGATTTCTTCGAGAACCGCGACTGGCCGGCGGCCTCGGCCGGCGCGATCGTGCTGCTCGTTTTGCTGGTCGGGCCGATCGTGTGGTTCGAGCGGCGGCAGACGAAGGGGCAGGGGGCATGATGAACCCGGGCTGCGCTCTCCGCCTCGGCGCATATCTGAACCCCTCCCCCTTGTGGGGAGGGGCAGGGGAGGGGGTCGGGCGCTCTCTCCGGAATTTTGCGGCCGCATCTCCTGGCAGGATTCCCCGACCCCCCACCCTAACCCTCCCCCACAAGGAGGGAGGGAACAGGCGCGCGCGATGACCGCCGCCCGCCTGCCGCGCCTCGCCACGCTCGCCTTCGGCTTCGCCTTTCTCTACGCGCCGATCGCGCTGCTGGTGATCTACAGCTTCAACGCCTCGAAGCTCGTCACCGTCTGGGCGGGCTTCTCGACGCAATGGTACGCCTCGCTCTTCTCCAATGCGCAGCTCATCGCTTCGGCGAAGATCAGCCTGCAGGTGGCCGCGATCTCCGCGGTCATCGCGACGTTCAACGGAACGCTCGCCGCCTTCGCGCTCGAACGTTTCGGCGCTTTTCGCTCGCGCAGCGTGTTCGTCGGGTCGATCTATGCGCCGCTGGTCATCCCCGAGGTGATCCTCGGCCTGTCGCTGCTGCTGATCTTTGTCGCCTTCGGCGTCGAGCGCGGCTTCTGGACCATCGTGGCGGGCCACGCGACCTTCACCATGTGCTTCGCCGCCGTCGTCATTCGCGCGCGACTGGCCGGGATGGACAGGTCGCTGGAAGAAGCGGCGATGGATCTTGGCGCGGGGCCTGTCATGACCTTCGCGCGCATCGTGCTGCCGCAGCTCGCGCCGGCGATGGTCAGCGCCTGGATGCTCGCCTTCATCCTGTCGCTCGACGATCTCGTCATCGCGAGCTTCACGTCGGGGCCGGGCTCGACCACCCTGCCGATGCGCATCTACAGCCAGGTGCGGCTCGGCGTGACGCCCGAGGTCAACGCCATGTCCAGCCTGCTGCTGGCAGCGGTCGGGCTCGCGCTGCTGGCCTCGGCCCTCGCCGGCCGCAGGCGCGCCGGTTGACGCCTACGGCGCCGCGCGCGGCGCGAGCAGGGGCCGCGCGGCGCCGGAGCGGCGGATGAAGGAGGCGGCGTCGGGCACGAGAGCCGCCTTGTCCCACGGGCCGACCACATCGAAGGCGAAGGCCGGGGCGTCGGGCTTCTGGTCGCCCTTGGAATCGACCGAGGCGACATTGGCGTGCAGGGCGATCTGGCGGTCGGCGATCTGCGCCGCGCCGGTCATCGTCATCGCGAAGCCCTCGCCCTGGACGAGACCGTCTGTGACGGTCGCGACGCCGCCGACGATATCGGCCGACATGCGGGCGGCGGAAAACGGCGTGCGGCCGCTGTTGATGTCGAGGCCGCTGGCGAGTGGGCGTTTCTCGATGCGGCGCAGGACGCGCGCGACGTCGAGGCCGACGATCTCGCCCTTCTCGAAATCGATGTCGCCGCGGCCCTTGAGGTTGCGCGCGATCTGGTCCGGGCTGGCGCCCGCGCCCTCGATCGTGAGATTGACGTTGGCGGCGCCGGCGAGTTTGGTCGCGCCGAAACGATCCCAGCCGAGCGCGCCGATGTCGACGCCGCGCGCCTCGATCACGGATTTGATCTCGACGCCGCCGGACTCCACGGGCGCCATGACGAGGCGCGCCTTGACCGCGCCCTTGTAGAGCGAGGCGTCGGCGAGCGAGGCCTCGAGACGACCGGCGCGCAGCAGGAGGGCGCCGGCGACGTCGCGCGCCTGCAGCCGGTCCCAGGAGGCGCGCGCGGCCGAGACGCGCAGGTCGATGTCGAGCGCGCTCTGGTCGCGCCAGCCAATGGGGTCGCGGCTGAAATGGCCGTCGCGCTCGACGAGCGGCGGGAGCGCGCCCATGAGGTCGCGCAGGTCGAGCGCGCCGGTCGCGAGCGTGCCGGACAATTGCGGGCGCTGGTCGTCGGTCCGCCAGGAGAGCGAGCCCTCGTAGGCGGAATTGTCGAGCTTCAATTGCACGCCGGCGAGGTCGAGCCCCTTGGGGCCGGCGTCGGCCTTCGCGTCGATCGACGCCGGACCGAGCGCGAGCGGCAAGGGCGCCGCGCCGCGCATGATCTGCACGACGTCGCGGAGCGAGCTCGTGGACGCGATCAGCCGGCCTTCGAAATGCGGGCGCGCGCCGGAAATGGCCTCGCCGTTCGCCTGGACCGAGACGAGAGGCGATTTCAGTTGAAAGGTCAGCCGGCTCGCCTCGCCGCGCAGCATTTCCGAGGGGCGCGCGATCCACAGCGCGAGCGCGCCGCGCTGGCCGCGCCACGTCGCCTCGCCGTCGAGCGCGGCGGGCGAGGAAACGGTCGGCCAGTCCAGCGTCGCGTCGATGTGGTCGAGGGTCTCCATCTCGACGTCGCCGCGGCGCAGGATCGCCGCGCCGTCGAGGAAAGAGATGACGCCGAGTCGGGCGCGATCGGTCCTGTCGGCCTCCGGCGTCGCCGGCCTGGCGTCGGCGGCGCGCGCCACGGCGCCGGTCCGCGTCATCGGGCGGCCATCGAGGTCGATGGTCAGTTGCGGACGCAAAAGCTCGGCGCGCTGCAGCTCCAGCCGGCCCGTCAGCAGCGGCAGCCAGCGAAGCTGACCGGTGAGGCTTTCGGTCTTCAGGACGAGCGCGGCCTGCGGCTCGACGAAATTGACCCGCCCGAGTCTCACATGCGGGCTCGGCAGGAGGGAGAAGGTCGACGGCCCCTCGATGAAAACATAGAGTCCGGAGGACGAGCGCAATTGCGCGGCGATTTCCTCACGCAGCGCGGTGCGGGACACGGCCCAGGGCGCGATCGCCGCGCCGAGCGCGACGGCGGTCGCGACAAGGCCGGCCACGCGCAGCCCGCGCCCGAGCCGGTCGGCCGGCCAGAGGCGGGCGCGCAAATCGGCGCGTGCGCCGGACGAGGCGGGCTCGTCCGCTGGTCGTGCGGCGCGGAATTTCAGACCGAACATCAGGGACCGTCGCTGGCATGCGGACGCGGCAAGCCTTCGATGAAAAGCGCGGCGAAATCGTGGCTGGCGTGGAACCGGGGAGCGAAATAGCGAATAGGGAGGCTGACCCTGTTCTCCCTGTTCGCTACGCCCTGTTCGCTCGTCAGGCGGCCTTCGCCAGGGCGACGTCGAAGCTCGCTTCCGTATTGGCCTTGATGTCGTCCAGCGTGACGCCGGAAGCGAGCTCGATCAGCTTGACGCCGCCCGAGCCGTGCTTGTCGATCGTGAAGACGCCGAGGTCGGTGATGACCATGTCCACCACGCGCGCGCCGGTCAGCGGCAGGTTGCAGCGGTGCAGCAGCTTCTTCTCGATCGTTCCGTCCTTGGCCTTGGCGACATGGTCCATGACCACGACGACCTTCTTGACGCCGGCGACGAGGTCCATGGCGCCGCCCATGCCCTTCACCATCTTGCCGGGGATCATCCAGTTGGCGAGGTCGCCGTTCTCGGCCACCTGCATGGCGCCGAGAATCGACAGGTCGATGTGGCCGCCGCGGATCATCGCGAAGGAGTCGGCGGAGGAGAAATAGCTGGTCGTCGGCAGTTCGGTGATCGTCTGCTTGCCGGCGTTGATGAGGTCGGCGTCCTCCTCGCCCTCATAGGGGAAGGGGCCCATGCCGAGCATGCCGTTCTCGCTCTGCAGCGAGACCTTCATGCCCTTGGGGATGTAGTTGGAGACGAGCGTCGGAATGCCGATGCCGAGGTTCACGTAGAAGCCGTCGCGCAGTTCCTGCGCGGCGCGGGCGGCCATCTGGTCTCTGGTCCATGCCATGGGTCTGTTCTCCACGGGTTGATGTCTGGCCCGGGTGTCATTCCCGCGAAAGCGGGAATCCAGTTGCGTCGCGAAGGTTGCGGCTTTTGCTCTGGATACCCGCTTCCGCGGGTATGACAGTTGCGGGCGGTTGATTACGCGGCTTCGCGCTTGCGGGTGGTGCGTTGCTCGATGTGCTTCTTCGCGTTGGGCACATGGATGATGCGCTGGACGAAGACGCCGGGCGTGACGATCGCGTCGGGATCCAGTTCGCCGGGCTCGACGAGATGCTCGACCTCGGCGATGGTCACCTTGCCCGCGGTCGCCATCATCGGATTGAAGTTCCGCGCGGTCTTCCGGTAGATCAGATTGCCTTCCGTGTCGCCCTTCCAGGCGTGGACGAGGGAGATGTCGGCGACGAGGCCGCGCTCCATCACGTAATCCTCGCCGTCGAAATTCCGGACGTCCTTACCCTCGGCGATCAGCGTGCCGACGCCGGTCTTGGTGAAGAAGGCGGGGATGCCTGCGCCGCCGGCGCGGATGCGCTCGGCCAACGTGCCCTGCGGGTTGAATTCGAGCTCCAGTTCGCCGGACAGATATTGCTGGGCGAACAGCTTGTTCTCGCCGACATAGGACGAGATCATCTTCTTGATCTGACGGGTTTCGAGCAGAAGGCCGAGGCCGAAGCCGTCCGTGCCCGCATTGTTGGAAACGGCGGTCAGGGTCTTCGCGCCGGTGTCCTTCAGCGCCTCGATCAGCACCTCGGGAATGCCGCACAGGCCGAACCCGCCGCACATGATGGTCATGCCGTCCTTCACCAGGCCGGCGAGCGCGCTTCTGGCGTCCGAATAGACCTTCTGCATCCTCGTCCTCTCTGCGACCAAAACTGTTCCGCCGCAGGCCGCGTTTCGCGGTGCGGTCATTTCAGGTGTTTTACAGGAGGGCGGCGCGGTTCGCCAACAAATTGGCGCCGCGCCCGAAGGCGCCGCGCCGTTTTATTCGGCGGCCTCGGCCGGGGCGGAGGCGGGGGCCTCGACCGGGATCGCCGCCTTGCGGCCGCGCATCAGCCACTGGTCGATGAAGTCCATGTAATAGTAGACGACCGGCGTGATGTAGAGGGTGAGCACCTGCGACACCGCCAGGCCGCCGACGATTGAAATGCCGAGCGGCTGGCGCAGTTCCGCGCCCGCGCCCGCGCCGATCGCGATCGGCACCGCGCCGAGCGCCGCGGCCAGCGTCGTCATGATGATCGGGCGGAAGCGGATGAGCGCCGCCTCGCGGATCGCCGTTTCGGCGTCCGCGCCCTCGCGCCGTCGCACCAGCGCGAAGTCGATCATCATGATCGCGTTCTTCTTCACGATGCCGATGAGCAGCAGGATGCCGATGATGGCGACCACCGACAGGTCCATGCCGAACCAGCGCAGGAAGATCAGCGCGCCGAGGCCCGCCGAGGGCAGGCCGGACAGGATGGTGATCGGGTGGATGTAGCTTTCGTAGAGCACGCCGAGCAGGATGTAGATGGTGAGCACGGCGGCGAGCAGCAGCGCGCCCTGTCCCTTCAGCGATTGCTGGAACATCTGCGCCGTGCCCGAGAAGCTGGTCGAGACATGCGCCGGCATGCCGATCTCGCGCTCGAGCTTCTGGATCGCCTCGACCGCCTGGCCGATCGACACGTCCGGCGCGAGGTTGAAGGACAGCGTCACCGCGGGCATCTGCGCCTGCCGGTTGATGGTGAGCGGGCCGACGCTGCGCCTTATGGTCGCCACCTGATCGAGCGGGATGAGCGCGGCCTGCCCGCCGGGCGCCGCCGCGCCGCCGGCGGCCAGCGCGCCGGCCGAGGGATTGGCCGGGCGGATGTAGAGCCGGGCGAGCTGGTTCGGATCGCCCTGGAATTCGCGGCCGGCCTCGACGATCACCTGATAGTCGGTCGCCTGCGTGTAGATGGTGGAGGCCTGATAGGTGCCGAAGGCGTTGTAGAGGGCGAGGCGGATCTGGTCGGCGGTGATGCCGTAGGCGGCCGCCTTCTCGCGGTCGATGTCGACGAAGGATTGCGGATTGCGGATCTGCAGGTCGGTCGTCACGTCGCGCAAGCCCGGCAGGTCGGCCATGCGCGTCATCATCCGGTCCGCATTGGCGTAGAGCGCGTCCAGATCGGGGGATTGCAGCGTATATTGGTAGTTGGAGCGCGTGATGCGGCCGGCGTTGAGGTTGAAATTCTGCACCGGCACGAAGGAGACGGTGAAGCCCGGAATGCCGCCGCCGGCGCGCCGCAGCCGGCCGATGATCGTCATCTGGTCGCCGCGCTCCTTCTTCGATTTCAGCGCGACGAAAATGCGGCCCTGGTTGACGATATTGCCGAAGCCGATCGCCGAGCTGACGTAGTCGACCGCCGGGTCGGCGCGGACGATGTTGATCATCTTGAGCTGCAGCTCGGCCATCGCCTCGATCGAAATGTCCGGCGCGGCCTCGGTCGAGCCGATGATGAAGCCCGTGTCCTCGATCGGGAAGAAACCCTTGGGGATGTTGACATACATCCAGCCGCTGATCGCGAAGGTCGCGAAGGTGACCAGCAGCATCAGCGCCTTGGCCTTGAGCACCCAGTCCAGCGTGACGCGGTAGAAGCCGAGAATCCCGTCGAGCACATAATCCACGGCCCGCGAAAAGGCGCCGGGCTTGGCATGATGGTCGATCGGTTTGAGCAGACGCGCGCAGAGCATGGGCGTCAGCGTCAGCGACACGAAGCCCGACACGAGAATGGCGACGGAGATGGTCACCGCGAATTCGCGGAACACGCGGCCGACGACGCCGCCCATGAAGAGGACGGGAATGAAGACGGCGACCAGCGAAAAGGTGATCGAGAGAATCGTGAAGCCGATCTCGCGCGCGCCCCTCAGCGCCGCGTCGAAGGGTTTCATGCCTTCCTCGATGTGGCGCACGATGTTCTCGAGCATCACGATCGCGTCGTCGACGACGAAGCCCACGGCCAGCGTGATCGCCAGCAGCGATATGTTGTCGATCGAATAGCCGAACATGTACATGAAGGCGAAGGTGCCGATGATCGAGACCGGCAGGGCGAGCGTCGGGATGATGGTCGCCGACAGGGTCTTCAGGAACAGGAAGATCACCATCACGACGAGCGCGATCGCGATCATCAGCGTTTCCTGCACGTCGTGGATGGATTCGCGGATCGACTTGGAGCGGTCGTTGATGACGGAGACCGAGACCGACGCCGGCAGTTGCGACTGATAGGTCGGCAGGCGCTCCTTCACCTGGTCGACGACATCGACCGTATTGGCGTCCGACTGGCGGTAGATCGCGAGGATGACGGCGCGCTCGTCGCCGAACCAGGCGGCGACCTGGTCGTTGTCGACGCTGTTCTTGACGGTGGCGATCTCGTCGAGGCGCACGGGCGCGCCGTTGCGCCAGGCCACGACGAGCGGCTTGTAATATTCGGCCTTCTCGAGCTGGCCCGAAGCCTCGATCGTCACGTTCTGGCGGCGGCCGAGCTGCACGCCGACGGGCGCGTTGGAATTGGCGGCGGCGACCTGCTTGGCGACTTCGTCGAGGGTCAGGTTGCGCGCGGCGGCCTTTTCCGGATCGACCTGGACGCGCACCGCGAATTTCTGCTGGCCGAAGATCTGGACCTGCGCGACGCCGGGGATCTGCGAAATCTGCTGCGCGAAATTCTGCTCGGCGTAGTCGTTGGTGACGTAGAGCGGCAGCTCGCTCGACTTCAGCGCGATGAACATGACGGCGATATCGGCCGGATTGACCTTGCGGAAGGTCGGCGGCGCCGGCAGGTTCTGCGGCAGCTTGCGCATGGCCGCCGAGATCGCCGACTGCACGTCGAGCGCGGCGCCGTCGATGTTGCGGTCGAGATCGAACTGCAGGACGATCGAGGTCGAGCCGCGGCCCGACTGCGAGGTCATCGTGGTGATGGCGGGAATGGTGGCGAACTGGCGTTCGAGCGGGGCGGCGACCGAGGCCGCCATCGTATCCGGGCTCGCGCCCGGCAGGCCCACGGTGACGGCGATGGTCGGGAAGTCGACGCGCGGGAGCGCGGCCACCGGCAACTGGCGATAGCCGAACAGGCCGAAGATGACGAACGACATCATCAGCAATGTCGTCATCACGGGTCGGCGGATGCAGAGTTCCGGCAGGGACATCAGGAAGCGCTCTTGGAGGCGGGCTTGGCTTCGGGCGCTGCCTGCGGCTGGCGGACCGCAATGTCGGCGCCGTCTCGCAGGGGGTTGGCGCCGTCTACGACCACCGCTTCGCCGGGCTTCACGCCGTCCAGTATGACGGTGCGGCCGCCCTGCTCGCGGCCGATGCGGACCACGCGCAGCGCGGCCTTGTCGCCGTTCGCGACGAAGACGTAAGTGCCCATCTGGCCGATCTGCACGGCCTCGCGCGGCACGGTCGTCAGATTTTCATCCATGCGCAGCCGCACCTTCACGTCGCAGAGCTGACCGGGCCAGAGCGCCTCGTCCGTGTTGGCGAATTCGGCGCGCGCGACCAGCATGCCGGTCGCCGGATCGATCGTGTTGTCGAGCACGGCGACCTTGCCCTCGATCCAGCGCGACAGGCCCTGCGGCCGCGCGGCGACCATGGCGCCGGCGCCCTTCATCGCCTGACGCAGATCGGGCAGGTAGCGCTGCGGCACCGAGAGCGCGACATAGATCGGCTGGATCTGGTTGATCGTCACCAGAACGCCGGTCTGGGTATTGTCGTTGGCGCGCACCATGTTGCCCGGCCGCAGCGAGAACGTGCCGACCGTGCCGGAGACCGGCGCCGTGAGCGTGTAATAGGAGAGCTGGACCTTCAGGTTCTCGATCGCCGCCTCGTCGCCGGCGATCTGCGCCTTGGTGGCGGCCATGGCGGTCTTGGCGTTGTCGAGATTGAGCTGCGGCGTCGCCTTCTTCTCCACGAGCTCGGAATAGCGGCTGACGTCGCGCTGGTTCTGCTCGAGCTGCGCCTGGTCGCGGGCGAGCTGCGCCTGCGCCTGCTTGAGCTGCGCGATCACCTGTCGCGAGTCGAGGCGCACCAGCACGTCGCCCTTCCTGACGGCGGCGCCGTCGGGCACGGCGATCGATTCCACCTGCGCGTCGACCCGGCTGCGCATTTGGATGCTGGCGATCGCCTGCACCGAGCCGATCGCCTCGATCTCGTAGGGCAGGGAGGACAGGTTCGCCTGCCCGACCGTGACGCTGATCGGCGGGCGGCGCGACGCCTCCTGCGCGACGGCGGGCCCCACGATGAGCAGGACCGCGCCGGCGAGGGCCGGCATGCTGAAAGGGACGTTCATGATTTCCTCGAACCGCGGCGCGCGGCATGCTTGCATACTACGCCCGGGCCAAGCTTGACCACGGATTTCGCTTGCTGCGCTGCGATATGGCGGCGACGGTCAGCGCGCCGTCGCGGTCGATGGGGTGCGACGGGTCAGCCGCGGAAAATGGCGAGAATCGAGACGCCGGCGGCGGCGAGCCAGGCGGCGATCGTCAGGCCGCCGCCGATCGGCGCGGCGAAGGGAAAAAGCCGGCCGTCGAGCCAGACGCGGGCCGAGAGATCGCCGGCGAACAGGCAGACGCCGACAATCATCGCGCCGGCGACGGCTGCGAACCATCTTTCCTCGCGTCGGCCGTGGCCGAGCGCGAGCAGGGCGAGGACGGCGGCGGCGTGAACCATCAGCATCTGCGCCGCGCTTGGCAGGAGCGGACTGGCGGCGGCGTGGGCGGCGAGCGCGGCCGTGGCGACGCCCGCCGCGCCCATGAGGGCGGCGAGAGCGGCGAGAATGTGGAGCATGAGGGCGGTCCGGAACGTGGCGAGGGCCGTATCTCGCACGCGCGTCCGGCCGAAGCCAGAGGGGCGGCGGGACGTCGCCCGCCGCCCGACCGGTCACATCGCGAAATTCAAGCCGATCATGAGATTGGCGGTGGGCTTGCCGCTATAAAGGCCGCCGGCGGTCGTGCCGTAATCGGTCGAGCCGGGCACGCGCGTGTAGCTGTAATAGGGCGCGGGCAGGGTGACCGCCACGATCGCGCCCCCGCTGCTGCCTTCCACGGCATTGCTGGCGATCAGCGAATAGCCCAGGGCGGAATGGTAGTAGGCGATGCCGATCTGGCTGCCCTTGACGGTGTTGCCGACGGCGATGTCCACGCTCTTGCGCGTCGAGCCGTTGGAGGCGGCGCCCGGGCTCAGGACGATGCCGGGTCCGGAAGCGCAGTCCTCGACGATGTTGCCGCTCACGACGCAGTCGGATTCGCCGCTGATGCCCGCTCCTGTCGTCTGATACTGCGGATAGGACGGATCGTTGGTCGTGATCGTATTGCGGGTGACGGTCTTGACGTGATTGCCGGTGATCGTCACGCGGCGGCCGCCGTTCCAGCCGTTGGTGACGGATATGCCGACGCCGGCGTTGACGATGACATTGTTGGCCACGACGCCGCCCTCGTAGCGGTAGGGATTCTGGTCGCCGGGCGTGCCGGAGGGCGAGGAAACGGGACATTCCCACATCAGCGCCGTCTCGCCGCAATTATAGATCTGATTGTTGGCGACCTGCGCATTGAAGCAGGAATCGAGGCGAACCCCGGAAAACGTCGAGTTCAAGAAAACATTCTGCGTCACGAGAATGTCGCTGGCGTTGAGCGCGCAAAGGCCGTTGCCATACCAGCCGCTGCCGGCGACCTGGCCCGATTGCACGCCGAAATCCGCACTCGTCTGCGCAACCTGGTTGCCGCGGACGATTGTGCCGTCGAAGCCAATCGTCGAGCGCATGACGACGATACTGTTGTTGTCGTTGTCGTGGATGAAATTATCGAGGATTTCGGTTGAGTAATTGTCCGCGCTATAGATCGCAGCAATACGATTGTTATGAACTTCACAGTCGCGAATGAGCGCCTTGCTGCCCCAGACAGCGATGCCACAACAACCCGAGTAGGAAACACGGCAGCGCTCGATGCGGAGCTTGTCGACGTTATAAGCGCTGATGATCGCATTGAAATTGGTGGCTGCGGCATTGCCGAGCGCGCGGATGAATTGCCCGTAGACATATCGCGCGCCGGTGTCGACCTGCGTAGCGAACGGCAGAAATCCTCCGTAGAAGCTCAAACCTTCGAGCGTGACGTCGGAGATGCGGGCTCCGGGCGTGTTCGAGCGGATGTCGATTGTGAACCCGTTTGTCGATGACAATGGATTCAACATGACCATTCCCGGCGTTGCATAGATTCGGACAGGCGCCGAAATGACAAGGTTGCCAGTCGTATAGTTGCCGGGTGCGATGAACAGCGGCAGTTTCGTCGTCTGCGCCTGGTTGATCGCGTCCTGAAGCGTGCCGGTTCCGCCGGTCGCAGCATACAGGATCTTGTCGGGATAAGCCGTGTAACCCATCGATATGTCCTCCTGATGCGCCGGCCATCCCGGCGATGGGATTTAGAACATATCAGGAACATCGTGTCCAGAAAAAAAACCTATCTTGTGGATAACCACCTACGGCGGGCCGCCTCCATGCCCCAGATCGCGCCGAGATCGAAATAGAGGAAGCGCCAGTGGTCGATGTCGATCTGGAAGCCCTGCAGCAGGATGCCGAACAGCGCGGGGAACACGGCCTGGGCGTAGTGGCGATAGGGCGAGGGCTTGAACATCAGGCGGAAGCCGACGAACGTCGTCGAGCCGACCATGAGGAACCACAGGAAGCCCCCGAGCCAGCCGGCGTTGGCGAAGGCGCCGATGTAGGAATTGTGCGGCTCGAGCCCGAAATATTCGCGGAATCGAAGCGGGCCGAAGCCGAGCGGAAGTTCGAGCAGCATATGCAGCGACTGGAGCTGGTTGCCGAAGCGCTCGGAATCGTAGTCCTGTTTCACGGCCGCGCGCATCAGGAAGAATTCGCGGATCGAATCTTGGGCGAGGATGATCGCGAGCAGGATCGCGATCACGGCGATCGTGGCCGCTCCCATCAGGACGATGCGGCGGCGCAGGCGCGGCGTCTCGGCAGTCACGAAAACGGCGCAATAGGTCATGACCAGCGACAGGGTCGTGGCGCCCCACGCGCCGCGCGAGAAGGACAGGAAGACGCCCGTCAGGATGATGGCGAAACACGCGAGCGAAACCAGCAGGACGCGCGATCGGCCCAGCAACACGCCGTGCAGCAGCCAGCAGGCGCCCAGCACCGCATAGGGACCGAAAACGTTGGGGTCCTTGAAGGTGCCGGCGACGCGGCCCTCCAGCGTGATCAGCGCCTGAAGGCCGAACAGCGAGAGATAGCTCATGATCGCGATCGCGCCCGACATGACCGCGCTCGCCGTATAGGCGTCGAGGCAGACCGACAGGCGCACATCGGTCCGTTCGGCGAAAAAGAGCGTGAAGAAGATCACGGTGATCGCGAGATAGAGCGACTGGAGTTGATAGAGCACCGAGCTGGAATCGTCCCAGTGCGGCGTCAGCGCGATGAAATGGATCGCCTCCCAAAGCAGCCAGAAGATCGTGATCGCGAGCAGGAACCGGTTGACGCGGAAGCCGCCGAAGAACCAGAGCGGAATGGCGACGAACGAAGCGAAATCGTAAGGCGAGGGCTCGACCAGCGAGATGACGCCGCAGAAGACGAAAACCGCGGCGCACCACGTGACGATCTGCTGGTAACGGCGGCTTTCGCCGAGTCGCGCGGGCGGCGTCTCCGCGTAGATCGCGAGGCTCATGGCGCCTTCTCCCTGACGGCGGGGCCGTTCACGACGACGCGCTGGCGCATCAACATCCGCTCGCCGCTCGCCGCGCAGCCGTTGGTCCGTATGCGCGTGTAGAAGATCCAGGCCTCGTCGCCGACGTCGTCGAAATTGCGCCCCTGCGCTTTCTCGTCGAGCAGGGAGGGATAGGAGAGGATCGCGCCGTCGCGATCGCCGCCGCCGGCGTCGCAGCCCTGATGCATCGTCCGCGTCGCCGCGAGCAGGGCCGGCAGGCTCCATGTCGCAAGGTCGCGCGAGGTCGCGTAGTAGAAGCCCGCCGTCGGATATTTGCCTTCGACGCGCGGCGCCTCCCACAGGGCGATCCAGGTTCCGCTCGCGCGGTGGCGCACGACCGCGCCGACGGGGAAGCCGAACGGCTCGAGCGGCTTGCAGACCGCCTGGTCGTAGGCGGCTTTGCCCGCATAGGGATCGCGCCAGCGGACGCTGAATTTTTGGCCGTCGAAACCGCGCCAGCCCGCGGAATCCATGGGATCGCGATTGCGGATGAGGCAGGCGCCGTAATGCTGTCCCTCCCACCCCGTGGTCGAGACGAAGACGTAGACGTAGCCGTCCTTGCCGACCATGTTCGAGGGGTTGAAAAAACCGCGATGCCGGCCCTGGCCGATGTCTTGCCGGAAGGGCGCGGCGGCGACGACGAGCGGTTTCGAGGGAGCGAAATTCGCGCCGCCGTCGTCGGAGCGGAACGACAGCACCGTGTTCCACCAGCATTGCAGGTCGCTGTCGAACAGGCAGCGGCCGGGATATCGATCGGCGTGATATTCGTCGTGGATCAGCGCGGCGACGCGCCTGCCGTCGGCGGTCCACGTCGAGGTGACGTAGCGTCGGCCGTCGTAGGTCGCGGGATCGGCGTTCTCGCCCGAATGCAGCGCCACATGGCAGTCGATCTTCAGATGCGCGAAATCCGGCCCGCGCAACGGCCGCGCCTCGAAATGCAGGGCGAACATGACGATCGAGCCGTCGGCGGCGCGATAGGCGCGCGGGTTGACGTCGGGCATGTCGACCGGCGCGCATTTGTCCGTTGCGGTGTCGAAAACCTTTTCGGCGCGGCCTTCGATCGTGAGCTTCAGGGCGGGGAGGGACTGCGCATGCAGCGGCGCGGCGGAGGCGAGAAGGGCGGCCATGACGACAGCGGCGCGCCGAATGCTTCCGACGCCGTCGTTGCGAGGAGCGCGGCGACGCAGCGATCCATCCCCGCAACTGGATGAAGTTCCGGCGGACGGATGGCTTCGCTGCGCTCGCACCGAGGGCGCCGCGTCGAAGCTGGCCGCCTCAATACGCATTTTCCGCCTTGATGAGCGCGAAGGGCGTGGCCGCGAGAATGTAGATGTCGAGCAGGAGCGACCAGTTCTCGATGTAATAGAGGTCGCATTCCACGCGCTTCTGGATCTTCTCCGGCGTGTCCGTCTCGCCGCGCCAGCCGTTGATCTGCGCCCAGCCGGTGATGCCGGGCTTGACGCGATGGCGCGCGAAATAGCCGTCGACGACGAGCTCGTAGGGGTGTTCGGCCGCCTTGGCCTGCAGCGCGTGCGGGCGCGGCCCGACGAGCGAGAGGTTGCCCTTGACGACGACGTTGAAGAGCTGCGGCAGCTCGTCGAGCGAAGTCTTGCGGATGAAGCGGCCGACGCGGGTGACGCGGGGATCGCCGCGCGTCACCTGCTTGGCGACATTGTGGTCGAGCTGGTCGGCGTACATCGAGCGGAACTTGAAGACCTCGATTTCCTCGTTGTTGAATCCGTGCCGCTTCTGGCGGAAGAGGACGGGACCCTTCGAGTCGAGCTTCACCGCGATCGCGATCAGCGCCATGACCGGCAGGAGAAGAACGAGCAGCAGCGCGCCGACGATGCGGTCGAACAGGCCCTTGGCGACGACGTTCCAGTCGGCGATCGGCTTGTCGAAGACGTCGAGCACCGGCACCGCGCCGATCCACGAATAGGAGCGCGGCCGGAAGCGCAGCTTGTTGGCGTGGGCGGCGAGGCGGATGTCGATCGGCAGCACCCACAGCTTGCGCAGCATCTGCAGGATGCGCGCCTCGGCCGTGATCGGCAGGGTGAAGATGATGAGGTCGATGCGCGTGCGGCGCGCGAAATCCACGAGGTCGTCGACGGCGCCGAGCTTGGGAAAGCCGATGACGACATCGGGCGAGCGATCGTCGGCCCGATCGTCGAACACGCCGCAGATGCGCAGGTCGGTGTGGCGCTGGGCGGCGAGCGCGCGCAGCACTTCCTCCCCCGCCGGTCCGCCGCCGACGATGACGGTGCGCCGCTCCAGGCTGCCCGACGCCGTCATGCGGCGCACGATCACCGAAACGATCACGCGCTCGACCATCAGCAGCGCGAAGCCGCAGACGAACCACGACATCAGCCAGATGCGCGAATAGGCGACGAGGTCGTGCTTGAGGAAGAAGATGGCGGCGAGCGCGAGGAGGAAAGCGAAGGACCAGCCGGCCGCCATGCGGAACATGGCCCAGGCGGGATCGCGAAAGGCCGGAACGGTGTTGACGCCGAGCGTCTGAAACGCCGCGGCCGCCACGCAGCCTATCGCCGCGGTGGCCACGACGACATCGAGGGAGAAATCGAAACCGAGATAGGCGGCGTGGACTGCAAAGCCGGCGGCGACCATGACCAGAAATTCGACGAGCCGCACGACGCCGGCGAGCACCACGGCCGAATAGGCCGGGCGCGGACTGAGGCCCGCCAGCGATTCCGCGAGCGCGACGCGGCGCACGGCTTCCTGGTCGGCGCCCGCGGGCGTCGGCCCGTGTGCGTCGTCGCCGCCCGAGTCTGGCGGGTTGCGATCCGAATGATGGTCCGTCGCGTAAGCGCTCATGGCGGCGTCGCTATTCCGCGGCCTGGCGCAACGCGGGCGCGTCGCCGTCCTGGCTTGCGCGCCCCTTGCGCGCGAGCGCCTCGCGATAGCCGTCGAGCACGCCCTCGACCATGTTGGCGAGCGTGAATTTCGCGCCGACGAAGGCGGCGAGGCGGCGTGCGGCGACGAGGTTTTCATCGCGCGTCGCGCGCAATTTGCCGGCGACGACCTCGGCGAGCGTCAGCGGACGATCGCAGCGGATCAGATCGCTCGCGTAGGGCCCGAAGATTTCCGGAATGCCGCCGACGTCCGTCGCCACCATCGGCACGCAGGCGCCGGCGGCTTCCAGCACGACATAGGGCAGCGATTCCGCGCGGCTCGGCACGACGAGGACATGGCCGAGACGGAAGGCCTCGCGCGCCGGCATGACGCCGGCGAACCGCACGGAATCGGCGAAGCCGACCTCTCCGGCGTGGGCCTGCAGACGGTCGCGGTCCGGACCGGAACCGACGAGGACGAGGGACGGGCGGCGGCCGATCATGCGCTCGATCATCGGCAGGGAATCGATCAGCGTGTCGATGCCTTTCGCCGAGCGCAGCTCGCCGATGTAGAAGAGGTCCGCGGCGTCCGGCGCCGGCTCCACGGGAACGAGTTCGGCCGGGCTCACGCCGTTGACGATGACGCGCTCGATGGCGTCGACGTGGCCGACGCACTGGCGATAGCGGCGGCCGATAAAGGCGCTTTCGAACAGCAGCAGATCGGTCGTGCGGGAGAGCATGCGCTCGACGGTCATGTAGCCGGTATGGGCGAGCGTGCCGGGCTTGTAGTTGAAAGATCCGCCGTGCGGCGTGTAGGCGCGCACCGGCGCATGCTCGAACGTCCAGAAGCCGGGCAGGCGGGCGTAGGCGCCTCCCTTGGCGCCGTGGCCGTGCACCACGTCCGGCGCGAGCTCCGCGAGGCGCCGCGAAATGCGCGCGACCGCGGAGAGATCGGTCGCGTGCGGCAGGCGATGCATGGGCGCGCGCAGGACGCCGAGCGCCAGGCGCGGCGCGAGGTCGCCGAGAACCTCGTCGGCGCGCGCGCCGCCGGTCGAGGAATCGACGATCAGCCCGACCCGGTGCCCGCGCGCGATCTGTTCGCGGGTGAGATCGACGACATGCCGGAAGAGGCCGCCCAGAGGCGCCCGGAGGACATGGACGATCTTGAGGCTCGCCGGCTGGGAACTGGGCATGAAATCACTGGCCTCGTTACGCAGGATGCGGGCCAGTCAAGACGAAAAGTTCAAAAGAACCGTTCACGAATCTGAATCGTGTCGCCGGGCTGGACGGGGTAGGACATGTCCACGTCGCCGATGACCTGCTGCCCGTCGACCACGCGGGTCATCCGGGCGGAGGATTGCGCGGCGCGCGGCGTGTAGCCGCCGGCGATGGCGACCGCGGTCTGCACGGTCATGCCGTTGACGTAAGGATACTGGCCGGCGTTGGTGACCTCGCCGAGGATGAAGAAGGGGCGGTAGGCCTCGACCTCGGCCGAAACGCGCGGTTCGCGCAGGAAACCGGCGCGCAGGCGGGCCTCGATCGCGTGCTGGACCTGCGCCGTCGTCATGCCGTTGACCGGGACGAGGCCGATCAGAGGCATGGAAATCTGGCCGCTGGCGTCGACGGAATAGGAATTGGAGAGCGAGTCCTGGCCGAAGACGATGACGCGCAGGCGGTCCCCGGAGCCGACCGCGTAGGGGCGATCGGCCATCGACATCAGCTCGCCCTGATAGGGGCGGGTGGCGCAGCCGCTGGTGAGCGCAGCCAGGATCACACTGAAGGCAGCCGCCGTACGACGCATTTGGTCACCGTCTCATTCGCTTCGACGCTGCATGCAGCGCCCGATCTTTTTATGCCCGCATGGTTAACAAACACTGACGGAAGACGATTAACGCGCCCTCAACCATAAGGGGCTTAAATCCGGCCGGAGACAGGTTGGAGTAGAGCATGCGCGTCGAGTCGCCAGCACAGGGCCAGGTTCCGCGGGCTGCGGGAGACGCCGAGATCGATCTCGGCGGAATCGGCGCCGCCCTATGGGCCAACCGCAAATGGGTGGTCGGCGCGACCGTGCTCGCGCTCTGCGCCTCGACCGCGTTCGTCAATATCGTCAAGCCGCGCTACACGGCCGAGACGCGCGTGCTGCTCGAATTGCAGTCGAGCTTCATGCCCGGCGAGGAGACCAAGGGCGACGCGGCCGGCTCGCTCGACGCGGAAGCCGTCGGCAGCCAGATCCAGCTCGTCACTTCGCGCGACGTCGCGCGCCGCGCGATCAAGCAGATCGGCCTGCTCGGCAATCCCGAATTCGATCCGATGAGCAGCGGGCTCGGCGCGATGTCGCGCGTGCTCGTGCTGCTGGGGGTCAAGCGCGATCCATCGCAGATGTCGCCGGAAGACCGCGTCTTCGAGAATTACTACGACAAGCTGCAGGTCTCCTCGCCGACGAAGACGCGTGTGCTGAACATCGAATTCTCCTCGCACGACCCCGATCTCGCGGCGAAGGCGGCCAATTCGATCGCCGGCATCTATCTCGACTTCCAGCAGGACGCCAAGCGCGCCAATGCGCGTTCGGCCGCCGCCTCGCTCAGCCTGATCGTCGCGGACCTCAAGACCAGGGTCGCCGCCGCGGAATCGAAGGTCGAGGACTTTCGCGCCGAGACCGGGCTTCTCGTCGGCACCAACAACACGACCATCACTGCCCAGCAACTCGGCGAAGTGAATACGGAGCTTGCGCGCGCGCGCACGTCGCAGGCGGACGCGCAGGCCAAGGCGAAGCTCATCCGCGAGATGCTGAAGCAGGGGCGGGTGGGCGAAATTCCCGACGTCGCCAACAACGATCTCGTGCGCCGCATCTCCGAGCAGCGCGTGACGCTGAAGGCGCAGCTCGCGCTCGAATCGCGCACGCTGTTGCCGGGCCATCCGCGCATCAAGGAACTGACCGCCCAGCTCGCCGATCTCGACGGCGAGATGCGCGCCGCCGCCGACAAGGCCGCGCGCACGCTCGACAACGACGCCAGGATCGCCGGCCAGCGGCTGCAGAACCTGCAGGCCTCGCTCGACCAGCAGAAGAAGGTCGTGGGATCGCTGAGCGCGGAGGAAGTGAAGCTGCGCGAGCTCGAGCGCACGGCCAAGTCGCTCAAGGACGATCTGGAAGCGGCGACCACCAAATATCAGCAGGCGCTGGCGCGCGAGAATTCGAAATCCACGCCCGCCGACGCGCGCATCGTCTCGCGCGCCGTCGCGCCGCAGGTCCCATCCTTCCCAAAGAAGATCCCGATCATCGCCTTCTCGACGCTGGCCGCGCTGTTCCTGTCGGCCGCCTTTTTCATCGCGCGCGAGCTGCTGAGAGAAGGCCCGGCGCCGCGTGCGGTTCCGGCGCCGCTGGCGCCGCCGTCCGAGCCCGCCGTGGCCGCGCCGGCCGAACCGGCCGCGCCCCGCGTCGTCGCGGCGGACGCGGCGCCCGCCGCGCTGCTCGGGCTGTCGCAGAGTTTTGCGCAATCGGTCGCGGACGCCGCCGGGCAGACGCCGGCTCTGGCGTTGTCGGTCTGCGAAGGCGACAGCGACGACGGCTTTGCGCTGGCGTCTGCCCGCGCGCTGGCGCGGCGCGGCCGGGCCATCCTCGTCGCGCTCGACGAGGCCGCGCGCATGCCGCAGGCGAGCGGCGCGGGCCTTGCCGAGCTTCTCTCGGGACGCGCGAGCTTCGACGAGACGATCCATCGCGACCAGATTTCGCGCCTGCATTTCCTCGGCGCCGGCGCCGGCGCGCGCGGCGGCGCGGATGCGCTTCTGTCGGCGCTCGACGCGCTGATGGAGGCTTACGATTTCGTCGTCGTCGCCGGCTCCGCCGCGCTCGACCTCGACGACGCCTACGCGCTGGCGCAGCTCGCGAAGTCCTGCGCCGTCTATGCGAGCGATCCCTATTCGGCGGCCTCGCTCGCCGACGCCCTCGAAAAGCACGGCCTGCCGCGCCCGACGATCTTCGGCGCCGAAGACGCGCGGCTCGGCCAGAGCGCCGCCTGAGGCTTCGCGCGGCGATTCAGGTATCGGCTGCAAGTCGTTGAAATCGAATCGGTCTTATGCCGGGCCGGCGCGCATCTGCTCGACGAAGGCGAGCGCCCAGGGCGTCTTTTTCACCCAGCGCTTGGCGGCGAGCCGCGCGCGCTCGACGGGCGCCCAGGCGGCGCCGAGCGGCGTGCAGGGCAGGACGAGATCGGCGAGCGCGATCTCCTCGTCGCAGATCGCGTTCTTGTAACGGGATTCGCCGACGCCGAGATCGAAACGCTCGAAGCCGCGCCGCCCGAGATCGCGGATGATGTGGCGCAGCAGCAGTTCGGCCGGGCTCGACCGCGCGACCTGCGGATCGACGTTGAAGGAATTGACCAGCCCATGCCAGGCGCGGCCGCGCGGCAGGCCGCCGTAGGTCGCCACGATCCGGTCGCCGACGCTCAGCGCATGGAACTCGAGCGCCGGCGCGCCGCCGCAACGGCCGCTCGACATGGCGTCGAGGAAGGCGCGCACCGCGACGTGCGAAAAGCCTGGATCGCGGTTCTTGCGGCTGAAGCGCAGGGTCTTCTGGTCGACGAAGGCCTCCAGGATCGTGTGCGCGCGCTCGATGTCGGTCGCGCGCTCATAGGTCAGGGGGCCGAATTCGGCGAGCTTGCGCTCCTTGGCGCGCAGTTTCTTGCGCGTGGCCGCGGAATCGACGCGCTTGAGAAAGGCTTCGGCGTCCTTGCCGATCGTCGCGCCGTAAGCCGAACTCGGGCTCGGATGCGCGCCGGATGCGACGAAGGGGTTTTTCGCGCCGCCCCATTCGACCGGCTGGTTCAGCAGCACGAAGCAGTCGACGGCGGGCGAGGCGGCGCGCGCGACGCTGCGCAACAGGCCGCGCGCATTCTCGGGCGGCAGATCGAAGCCCGGCCGCATCAACGGCAGGTTGAGGTTGGAATGCTTGCCGCCGGCGAACATGGCGATGCGCGCGGGCCCGCGGCGCAGGACGGCGAGCGGCAGCACGACGGACGGACGCTCCTGCGCGTCGTAGCCGACGACGACCAGCGGCGCGGCGCCCGATCTCTGCGCCAGATGTTCGTACCAGGGCAGGACGAAGCCGAGCGTCTGGTAGGCCACGCCCGTCGAAAACGCCTCGACCTCGCGCCAGGCGCGCAACGCCGGCCAGGGCCGCTCGAACACCTCGACGCGCGCGAGGACGGCCGGCGCGTTTTTCGCGCGCGAGGATTCGGCGTCCTCGAGGGCTGCAGCGTGTCCGATCATCGAAATCCACCTTCGGCGCCGACGCTAGCAACAAATGGTCAAGGAGAACTTGCCATTGTGGAAGCGGAGGTCCCATGGGCATCAAGCGCGACGTGATCGATCTGGGGTTCCGCATGTTCGGCGCCATCGGCCTGCACCGGCTGGCCGCGCGCTACACGCAGGGGCTCGGCGCCATCCTGATGTTCCATCGCGTGCGGGCGGACCCGCGGGCTGGCTTCGCCCCGAACGGCGGCCTCGAGATCACGCCGGAATTTCTCGATTCCCTGCTGGCGCGGCTGCGGGGCCAGGGCTATGCGCTGGTCTCGATGGACGAGGCGGTCGCGCGCATCCGCGCCCGCGACGACAGCCGGCCCTTCGTCGCGCTGACCTTCGACGACGGCTATCGCGACACCGCCGACGTGGCGCTGCCGATCCTCGAAAAGCACGGCGCGCCGTTCACGGTCTTCGTCACCACGGGCTTCGCCGACCGTACGGCGCGCATGTGGTGGGTGGAAATGGAAGAGGCGATCGCCGCGCTTCCGTGCGTCCGCATCGAGGCGGCGGGCCGTCTGTTCGACCTGCCGGCCGCCAGCCCCGAGCAGAAGCAGGCGGCCTTCGAGGCGCTCTACTGGCCGCTGCGGGCGGGCGAAGAAAAGGAACTGCTGCGCGTCGCGGGCGCATTGGCGGACGAAGCCGGAGTCGAACGGCTCGATCTCGTCGACGAACTCTGCCTCAACTGGAGCGGGCTACGAAAGCTCGCGCAGCACCCGCTCGTCACGATCGGCGCGCACACGCTGAGCCATCCCATGCTCGCCAAGCATCCAGACGCCTTTGCGCGGCGCGAGATCGCCGAGAGCAAGGCGATCATCGAGAGCGAAATCGACCGCGAGGTTCGGCATCTCGCCTATCCCGTCGGCGATCCCGGCTCGGCCAGCGTGCGCGAATTCGTCCTCGCGCGACAGGCGGGGTTCGAAAGCGCCGCGACGACGCGGCCCGGCATGATCTTTCCCGAGCACGCCGGCCACCTGACCGCGCTGCCACGCCTGTCGGTCAACGGCCATCATCAATCGCTGGCGGCGCTGGACATTCTGCTGTCGGGCGCGCCGTTCATGCTGTGGAACCGGGGGCGAAGACTGAGCGTGGCGTGAGGGGCCGGCTACTGTCGACCGAGAGCCATTCGTTGGTCTGATCTTGGCTTTGAGGCGCGATTTTTCCCTCTCCCGCAACAGCGGGAGAGGGTAACCCGGCGAAGCCGGGTCGGGTGAGGGACCTGCGATTGCGACGCGCATTTATCGAACGGCGCGCCCCTCATCCGTCGCGCATTCGCGCGACACCTTCTCCCGCTCCCGCGGGAGAAGGAGCGCTCCCGATCAGCGAAATTGTGAACTCGCACAGCAATGACGGCTTTCCGTCCGACGCCGACTCTATCGCCGGCTACCGGTCCTCTTTCGCCATCCACGCAATCACCGGCAGCAGCGGTACGATCCAGATCGTGCCGAGAATGGCGTAGAGGAACGGCTGCAGCCAGGCGGAGGCCTCCTGCAGCGGCCGGGACTGGGCCAGCGCCATGGCGATCAGCGCGTAGAAGATCACGTAGACCACCATGAACAGCGCGCCGATCAGCTTGCGGATGCGCATCGGTATCATTCTCAATCCACCAGCATGTGCGGCTCTTCCGCGAGCCAGCGGACGAAGCGGTTTTCGGCGTTCACGAGGACGACCTTCGGCTGCACGGGTTTTTCGACCAGCTCGAAGCCCATGACGATGATCTGCTCGCCGGCGCCGATCAGGTGGGCGGCGGCGCCGTTCATGCACATGTCGCCCGAGCCGCGCGCCCCGGCGATCACGTAGGTCTCCAGCCGCGATCCCGACGTGTTGGAGACGACGAGGACTTTTTCGCCCGGCCACAGGCCGACGCGATCCAGCAAATCCTCGTCGATCGTGATCGAGCCGACGTAATGCAGATTGGCCTCGGTGACCGTCGCATTGTGGATTTTCGAACGCATGACCCAGCGCATCTGGCCAGTCTCCGGGGCGATGGACGCAGCTAACGGCAGGCCTTATCAATCGCCGGCCGCCCGAAGGCAAGCGCAGTCCGAGACAGGCCCGATGACCGACTGGATCAATTTTCCCGCCGCAACCGGCGCCGGCCGCATGGCCGCCGCGCCCGATCGCGCGGGCGTCGCGCGCTGGCTGTGGGCCGTGGCCGCGCTGGTGTTGCTCATGGTGGTCGTCGGCGGCGCGACCCGGCTGACCGAATCCGGCCTGTCGATCACCGAATGGAAGCCGGTGACCGGCGTCATCCCGCCGCTGTCGCACGCCGAATGGCTCGACGCCTTCGAGAAATACAAGCAGATCCCGCAATACAAGGAATTGTTCCCGGACATGGATCTCGGCCGCTTCCAGACGATCTTCTTCTGGGAGTGGAGCCACCGCCTTCTCGGGCGGCTGATCGGGTTTGTCTTCGCGCTCGGCCTCGTCTGGTTCTGGCTGCGCGGGGCGCTGACGTCGCGGCTGAAATGGCAGCTTTCGGGCGTGGCGGCGCTCGGCGCGCTGCAGGGCGCGGTCGGCTGGTGGATGGTGGCGTCAGGCCTCGTCAATCGCGTGGAGGTCGCGCAGGAGCGGCTGGCGATCCACCTGCTGCTCGCCAGCGTGACGTTCGCGGCGCTGGTGTGGATCGCCAGCGGCCTGCGGGCGCCGCGACGTGCGGAACAAGCGTCCACGACGGCGAAGGTCTTCGGCGTCCTGCTGACGCTCGTCACGCTCAAGCAGATTTTCCTCGGCGGCCTCGTCGCGGGTCTGCGCGCGGGACTGACCTACAACACCTGGCCGCTGATGGACGGCCATTTCGTTCCGCCGCTCGAGCATCTCTTCAAGAACGATCCGTGGTGGACGAACTTCTTCGACAATGTCACGACCGTTCAGTTCGACCATCGCATCGCGGCCTACGTCCTGCTGGCGCTGGCGCTGCTGAACGCGCTGTTCGCGCGCCAGACCGGCGTGATGCGGCGCGGCTGGGCGATCGTGGCGCTGGTCTGCTGTCAGGCGGGGCTCGGCATCGCAACGCTGCTCTACAGCGTGCCCTTGCCGGTCGCGCTGGCGCATCAGGCCTTCGCGATGCTCGTGCTCGGCATGGTGGCCGCCAATCTTCGCGCGGAATTTCCGGGGCGCGCCTGAACGGACCGCGAGCCTTCAGGCTCGCCTGCATCCCTATGCGAGCCTGAAGGCTCGCGGTCCTTATTTCCTGCGGCTCGCGCGGAAGAATTTCCATTCCTCGATGCGCCGGCCGTCGGGCAGGACGCAGATGCCGATCTGGCCCTTCTTCGTATTCACGATCTCGACGCGGCCGCCTCGGCTCACGCAATAGACCGACGCGGGATTGGCGATGACGCGCTGGACGGGCAGGGCGGGCGCCTGCGTCAGCGCGCCGGCGAGCGTGAGCGTGGCGATCATGTCGCCGCTCCGCATGTCTGCGGCCGATGCTTGCGCGTCGTGGACGCCGGATATTGCGCGAGCTTGCTGTCCGGCCGCACGGGACGGGCGACGAGTTCGCCGCCGCAGTTCGGGCAGCGCATGCCGAGTTTCGTTTCAGCGCAATCACGACACCAGGTGCATTCGAACGAGCAGATCAGCGCGTCGCGCGATTGTGGCGGCAGGTCGCGGTCGCAGCATTCGCAATTGGGGCGCAGTTCGAGCATGGCCGGTTCCCGAAACATGAGTCGGATGAATCTCTTGGCGCCGAATTCTACGAAAGAGATTCATCCGGTTCTCGCGGCGGTTGATCTTACCCCGCAGCCGCCAGCGCCTGATCGAGATCGGCGATGAGGTCCGCCACGTCCTCGATGCCGACGGAGATGCGCACCACGTCCGGGCCCGCGCCCGCTGTCACTTTCTGCGCATCCGAGAGCTGCCGGTGCGTGGTGGAGGCGGGGTGAATGACGAGCGAACGCGTGTCGCCGACATTGGCGAGATGCGAGAAGAGCTTGAGGTTCTTCACCAGCGCCAGGCCGGCGTCGTAGCCGCCCGTGAGGCCGAAAGTGAAGACCGCGCCCGCGCCCTTGGGGCAATATTTCTTGGCGAGCTGATGATAGCGGTCGCCCGGCAGGCCAGGATAGCTCACCCACTTCACCGCCGGATGGTTCGACAGATGCTCCGCGATCGCCTGCGCATTGTCGGAATGCTTCTGCATGCGCAGCGGCAGCGTCTCGACGCCGGTCAGGATCATGAAGGCGTTGAAGGGCGAGAGCGCGGGGCCGAGATCGCGCAGGCCGAGAACGCGCAGCGCGATGGCGAAGGCGAAATTGCCGAAGGTCTCGCCGAGCACCATGCCGCCATACTCGGGGCGCGGCTCGGACAGCATCGGATAGCGCTTGTCGGCGAGCCAGTCGAAGGTTCCGCCGTCCACGACCACGCCGCCGATCGAATTGCCGTGGCCGCCGAGGAATTTCGTCGCGGAATGAACGACGATGTCCGCGCCATAATCGATCGGCTTGAGCAGGTAGGGGGTGGCCAGCGTATTGTCGACGATCAGCGGCACGCGCGCGCGCTTGGCGATCTTCGCGACGGCCTCGATGTCGACGATCACGCCGCCGGGATTGGCGATGGATTCGACGAAGATCGCCTTGGTGCGCGGGCCGATGGCGGCCTCGAAAGCGTTGAGATCGTCCGGATCGGCCCATTTCGGCGTCCAGCCGAAATTCTTGTAGCTGTGGTTGAACTGGTTGATCGAGCCGCCGTAGAGCTTGGTCGAGGCGACGAATTCGTCGCCGGGCGTCAACAGCGCGTGGAAGGTGAGAAATTCGGCCGCGTGACCGGACGCCACGCCGAGCGCGGCCGTGCCGCCTTCGAGAGCCGCGACGCGCTCTTCCAGCACCGCGTTCGTCGGGTTGGTGATGCGCGTATAGATATTGCCGAAAGCCTGCAGACCGAACAGCGAGGCCGCGTGATCGACGTCGTCGAAGACGAAGGACGTCGTCTGGTAGATCGGCGTCGCGCGGGCGCCCGTCGCGGGATCTGGCTTGGCGCCGGCGTGGACGGCGAGGGTGGAGAAGCCGGGGACGGGCGTGTCGCTCATGATTCAGGTCCGTTTGTTATATCAGTTCAAATGTTCGTTATATAGAACGCGCGTATGGAGTCAATCGTCGCCGTCTTTCCGTCGAAAGACAATGCGGCGATTTCGTTCAGGATTTCCGCGCCGCCCGCCACGCGCGCAATGTCTGCAGCGCGCCCTCGATATGCGGCTGCGCCTCCGACGACGACACGACCGACAGAATGCGATTGTCCGGCGCGATCACGTAGGACACGCGCGCCGCGTAGGGGCTGCGGCCGCCGACGTCGTAGGCCTTCATGACCGCGCGATCCGCATCCGCGCCGACGGCGAATTTGTCGCGGCACTCGAGCGAGGAGAATTTGCGCTGCGTCTCGATATCGTCGCCGGAGACGCCGAGGACGCTCGCGCCGAGCGCGACGAAATCGCCGGCCGCTTCGGCGAAGAGATGAGCTTCCTCCGTGCAGACGCTGGTGAAGCTCTTGGGATAGAAATAGACGACGACCGGCCCCTTCTTCAGCGCATCCGCCAGCGAGAAGGAAAAATCCTTGCCTGCCAGCGCGCCCTGGATCCGGAAATCCGGCGCGTTCGCGCCCACGGGCAGGGCGGCCTGCGCGACGGCGACGGCCGAAGCCAGAACTGCGGCGAGAACAAGCGTCCGTTTCATGAGGCCTCCCGAATGCGGCGCGGGCGAAGATAGCGCCGCGCGCGCCACCGGACAGGCCGCGGCCGATCTCGATGCGGTCGAGCGGCGCCGACACGAACGGGACACAGAGCAGGGCGCGCCGGCGCTCATTCGTCACCGCGCGTTAACTTTTTACGGTGAAGTCTGCCCACGTCTTTGTGTCAGACGGATGCGTATCATGCGTGGACCTTTTCTCGCTGTTTCGATCGGCGCGCTCGCGCTCGGCGGTTGCGCCAGCACAATGCCTGCGGAGCCGCAGGTGACGGTCGTGCCCGGCAAGGGCGTGTCCTACGCGGCCTTCCAGCGCGACGACGATTATTGCCAGGCGAACGCGCAGGCCGCCGTCGGCTATCGCTCGCCGGGGCAGGCCTCCAACGACAGCACGGTCGGCGGCGCGGCCGTCGGCACGGCGGTGGGCGCGCTGGCGGGCGCCGCGATCGGCGCGGCCGCGGGCAATGCGGGAACCGGCGCGCTGATCGGCGCGGGCGCGGGGCTTGCGGGCGGCTCGATCGTCGGCGCGGAGAACGGCCGCGCGGCGGGCGGCGCCGTGCAGGCGCGCTACGACCGCGTCTATGCGCAATGCATGGTGTCGCGCGGGCATCGCGTCGGCGGCCCCGAGGTCGAGCCCGTGGTGATGGTGGACGCGCCGCGGCCGGTCTACGTCTATCCGCGTCCGTATTACTGGGGCGCCGGCGTCTATTACGGCCCGCCGCGGCCGTATTGGCGGCGCGGCTGGTGGTGAGCGCGATTGCCGGCGCTCGCCGCGCCGGCTAGAACAGCGCCGAACGATACGGAGCGCGGGACGCCATGGGCATTCTCGACGGATTGATCGGCCAGATGATGGGCCAGTTCGAGGCGCAGGTCCTGCCGGGCCTGCTGCAGAACGCGCTGGCGCATACGAGCCTCGGCTCGCTGCAGGGCCTCGTCGACAAGCTGCGCGCCTCCGGCCTCGGACCGCAGGTCGATTCCTGGCTCGGGCGCGGCGCCAATCAGCCGATCACCGCCGAGCAGCTCGAAAACGCGCTGGGGCCGGGCGTGGTGGAGAAGATTTCCACGACGCTCAACATGCCGCCGGACGAAATCTTCGGTTTTCTCGCCAAATGGCTGCCGACGATCATCGATACGCTCTCGCCCGGCGGGCAGGTGCAGACGCCCCAGGCGAAGTAATTCCGCTTCGGCGCCGCATGCGGATCGCCCGGCGTTCCCGCCTGACGACCCTGACGGCGGCGCTGCTCTTCTTCGCGGCTCCCGTCATCGCGCATTCCTTGGCCTCCTCGACCGAAATCGAAGCTCCCGGACCCCTCGGTCCGCTGAAGGGCGCGCTGGCCGGTCCGGCGGACGCCGGATCGCCCGCCGTCCTCATCATCCCCGGCTCCGGTCCGACGGATCGCGACGGCGACAATCCGCTCGGCGTCAAGGCCGCGACCTACGCCTTGCTGGCGGCGGCCCTCGCCGCGCGCGGCGTGACCAGCGTGCGGATCGACAAGCGCGGCATGTTCGGCAGCGCGGCGGCCGTCGCCGACGCCAACGACGTGACGATCGAGGACTACGCACAGGACGTCGGCGCCTGGGCCGAGACGATCCGAAGTCGCACCGGCGCGTCCTGCGTCTGGCTGCTCGGCCACAGCGAGGGCGGGCTGGTGGCGATGGCGGCCGCGGCGCGCAGGCCGGCGCATGTCTGCGGGCTGGCCCTCGTGGCGACCGCCGGCCGCAGGCTCGGCGACGTGCTGAAGGAACAATTGCGCGCCAACCCCGCCAATGCGCCGCTGCTCGCCGCAGCGGACGCGGCGATCGACGCGCTCGCCGCAGGACGGCGCGTCGACGCCGCCCGCCTGCACCCCGCGCTCGCGCCGCTGTTCCGGCCGGCGGTGCAGCGCTTCCTCGTCAGCGCCTTCGCGCTCGATCCCGCCGACCTGATCGCGCGCGTGGACAGGCCGGTTCTCATCCTGCAGGGCGGCCGGGATATCCAGGTTGGCCTCGCGGATGCGGCGCGGCTCAAGGGCGCCTGCCCGTCGGCCATGCTGACGATTCTGCCCGACGTCAATCACGTGCTCAAGCGCGTGACGTCCGACGATCGCGGCGCAAATCTGGCGACCTACGCCGATCCCAACCTGCCGCTCGCCCCCGGCGTGGTCGAGGCCATCGCCGCTTTCGTCGGCGCCCCGCCGCGCCCATGACCGCAGGCGGGGGCGCTCGCCGTATCCGGCGTCAGCTCCGGCAGAGCGCGAGATTGATGCGCGTCGCCTTCAGGAGCGGCTTGAACTCCTCCCAATCCGAGGGCGGATAGTCGGGCTGGAGATCGTCGTCCTTCCTGCCGGCCTGCTCGGCCAGGGGCGCAAGCGTCTTCAAACATTCCTCCTTGCGGCCCAGATGGTATTGCGCGATCGCCAGATCGTTGCGCAGGCCCGCCGTCTCCATCGGCCCGAGCGTGCGGGCGCAGGCCGAGAGTTGCGGCGCGAGCAGGCGCGCGGCCTTCGCGTAGTCCTTCGCGTCATAGGCCGCCTTGAACGCCTTGCGGGTCTTTGCACGCGCGCCGTCGGCGCAGCCGCGCGCGGGTTTGAGATAGAGCCCCTCGAAATAGGCGCGCGCGCCGCAATAAGCGCGACAGGTTTCCGGCGTCGTCGGCGTGACCTGATAGCCGCCGTCCTTCGCTGCAAACGCGATGCGGCAGATGTCGCCTGCGTCGTCGAGCGTGGCCGTCATGCCCTTGAGCTTGCCGTCGAGGCTGCAGGTATGGCCGTTGCCGCCGACGGCGAGAATTTCAAAGCCGCCGTTTTTAACTTTCAGCGTTCCCCAGCCGTGTTCGGCGATGTAATCGCCGGTCGCGACCTGCGCATGGGCGGCGGAGGCGGCGACGGCCAGGGCGAGGGCGGCGAGACTGCCTTTCATCGAAATCTCCTTACGCGCGGCATTGCTTCAGCGTCTCGCGCAGATCCTTCAGCGCGCCCTCGTAGCGATAGAGATCGAAGGAGGAATATTTCTCCTGCAGCTTCTCGTCGCTGGCGTCGGCGTCCCCGATCAGCGGTTCGAGCGTCTTCAGGCAATCGGCCTTGCGGCCCTGCCGCATCTGCGCAGCGGCGAGATCGGTTCGCGCGCCGACGCCGTCGAGCCAGGGCAGGGTTTTGGCGCAGACCTCGAGCTGTTGCGCCAGCAGCGCCTCGACCTTGGCGTCGTCCTTCGCCCGCGTCGCGGCGTCCACGGCCTTCTGCGTCCGATCGCGCGCCTTGTCCGAGCAACCCGCCGCGACTTTCAGATAGACCCCCTCGATGGTGGCCTCCGCGCCGCAGAAGCGCGCGCAAATGGCGCGGGTCTGCGTCTTCACCTCGACGCCGTCGGGCCGCGCGGCGAATGTCACGACGCATGTCTTGCCCGCATCGGCCGCACGCCCAGTGGCGCCCTTGCGCGTCCCGTCGATCGTGCAGGTGTCGCCATTCGCGCCTGCGCCGAGAATTTCGAAGGCGCCGGGCGTGATCTGCAAGGTGAACGCGCCGCCCCTGGTCGCATATTCCCCTATCGCGATCTGCGCATGGGCGGTGGAAGCCGCGAGGAAAAGCGGGAGGGCAAGGGCGGGACGGAACACGGATGTCGATCCTGAAGCGGGGCGGTTTCAGGACCGATTTACCGCCGTGACTGGGGCGATGCTGTGTCGGGAAGCACGAGTCTCGCTCCCTCTCCCCGCACAAGCGGGGAGAGGGTAGGGTGAGGGGGCAATCGACTGGGCGCCGTGTTGCGGCCTTGTCTCTCATCCTCGGTTGAAAGCGGCATTGCTGCTTTCGACGACTTCGGCCACCTTCCCCTCGTGAAACGAGGAGAAGGGATCGATCGGCGCGATGCGTGGGCCGCGGGAGCAGCAGACGGAGCGGGCGCGTGACTTGCGCGCGAACATGCCTTCGGCGGAGGCCCGCCTATGGTCGCGCCTGCGCAACCGGGGTCTGAACGGGTTCAAATTCGTGCGCCAGGAACCCGTCGGGCGTTACTTCGCGGATTTGTGTTGCCGCGAGGAAAAGCTGGTCGTCGAGATCGACGGCGCGACCCATTCGACGGATGGGGAACGCGCACGAGATGAGGCGCGCCAAGCCTTCCTCGTCTCGCGAGGCTATCGCGTTCTGCGCTTCTGGAATGCCGAGATATACGAAAATCTCGACGGCGTTCTCGAAACCATTCTCGCCGCATTGGAACGGCGAGAGACCTTGTGACTCCCTCTCCCCGTTTACGGCAGGGGAATCGCATTTGGGTCTGGCGCGGCTTTGTTGGATGGATTCTTTAG
>DAIRCS010000019.1:0-39137 GCA_036796555.1 Rhodoblastus sp.
CCGCTCGTTGCGCAACTGGCCGATCGCCGCCTCAAAATAGCGCCCGTAACGCATGGTGCGTTTCTCCAGACCCGTGCGACTCCCGCCGCAGCCATAGCGGACGCTCGCATGCGGGCCCACAGTCGGCCTTATCAATTGTCAATCTGTTCCGGAAGCCGATCTTCCGAACGTGAGGACGCAAGGAAATTCCACCTGGCGCGACGGGCGGGCCCGGCTCGACGCCCGACTACCTCCTTCGCAAGTTTCCCCCTACACTCTTGCCGGCGTTCGGCTTCGGCTGCGCCAACGACTTGCATTTGCGCCAACTCCGTCGGAAGATGTTGTCCGACGAAGATAAAAAAGCGACCTGGGATGAAACGCGCGCGGCTGAGCCAGCAGGGCATAGTCTTTGCAATTTTCCTGGCGATGTTCGCGGGCTTCGCGTTTTTCCTCCGCGGCTTCGCCACCACCGACAACATGCTGGCGCTGCTGCAGAACGTCGCCGTTCTCGGCATTCTCGGCCTGGGCATGGCCATCGTCGTTATCGGGCGCGGCGTCGACCTTTCGCTGATCGCGACCCTGGCCGTTCCGCCCGGCCTCGTGCTGCAGATGGTGCAGGACGGCAGCTCGTTCCCGCTGGCGCTGGCGGCGGCGTTGGCGCTCTCGATCGTCTTCGGCCTCGTCAACGGCTGGCTGATCGCCTACGCCGAAGTGCCGGCTCTGTTCACGACGCTGGCGACAGGGCTCTTTCTCGCAGGATTCGGGCAGGCGCTGCTGTTCAATCTCGACGTCGTGCAATGGAGTTCCGGCCTCGACGGTTTCGAGAAGCTCGGCCAGGGCGTCGTGCTCGGCATACCGATGCCGATCATCGTCTTCGCTGTCGCCTGCGTCGCCGTCGGCCTGCTGCTGACCCGCACGCGCATCGGCGCCTATATCTACGCGATCGGCGACAATCCCTACGCCGCGCGCACGACCGGCATCCCGGCGCGGCCGACGATCGTCCTGCAATATGTGCTCGCCGCGCTCATCGGCTGCCTCGCCGGCCTCGTGATGGCGGCCTCCGTCAATTCCATGCCGACACGCATCTACAATTCGACGTGGATCTATGACGTCATTCTCGTTGTCGTGCTCGGCGGCATCGGCCTGTCGGGCGGCCGCGGCGGCGTGCTCAACGTCGTCATCGGCACGCTGCTGATCGGCACGCTGCTCAACGGCATGACCATCCTGGACATGTCCTATTCGGCGCAGAACCTCATCAAGGGCGTCGTTCTGCTGGCGGCGGTCATCGCGGATTCGTTTCTCAATCCGCGCAACGAGGAGACGGCCCAGCAGGGCGACATCTGAACTAGACAAGAAACGACTGCACGGGAGGACAGACATGACACGGGCTTTTGCAAGGATATTCGCGGCCGCCGCCTGCGGCCTCGGCGTTGCGCTCACCGCCGCGCCCGCGCTCGCGCAGAAGGGGCTCGACGAGCCGTTCCAGGCGCAGTTCAAGTCGGCGCTGGCGGGCAAGACGGTCGCCTACATTCCGGTGTCGATGAATTTCGACCTGACCGAAGGCTGGTTCGCCGGCGTGAAGAAGGAGCTCGAGCCCTATGGCATGAAGGTGATCGTGCGCGATCCCAACTGGAGCACCAACGCCGGCGCGCAGGCGCTCACCACGCTGATCAGCGAGAAGCCGGCGGCCATCATCATCCACAATCCCGACGTGCAGACCTACGCCAGGTTGATGCAGCGGGCGGAAGCCGAAGGCATCCACATCATCCAGATCAACATGGGCTCGGTCTATCGCTCCTCGGCCTTCGTCGGCGCCAACTGGATCGAGATCGGCGAACGCGACACGGAAGCCGTGGTCAAGGCCTGCGAGGGCAAATCGAACAAGATCGCGATCATGCAGGGCGCGCTCTCGGCGGCGGCTTCGGCCTACACGCTGAAGGGCGTGGAGAACGTGCTGGCCAAGCACCCGCAGATCAAGGTCGTCTCCAGCCAGGCGGCCGACTGGGACGCGGCGAAAGCCAAGGGCATCGCGCAGACCGTGCTGAAGCAGAACCCCGACCTCTGCGGCATCGTCGGCTTCTGGGACGGCATGGATATCGGCACGGCCGCGGCAATCAAGGAAGCGGGCCTGACCGGTAAGGTGTTCCTCGCGACCTCGGGCGGTGGCGAGCGCAAGGGCGCCTGCGAGCTCGTCAAGAACGGCTCGTTCGACCTCGACCTCAGCTACGACGTGCCGACGCAGGCCGCCGACATGGCCGGCATGATCAAGTGGCTGCTGTCGTCGGGCGTGAAACCGGGCACGGTCAAGGGCTCGATCTACACGACGCTGGTGCCGATCACGAAGGACAACGCCTCCGTCGAATCGACCTGCTGGAATCTCGGCGATCTGAAGAAGTAAACGCCTGGACGCCGGCGCCGCCAAGCGCAGCGCCGGCGCCCGCACGTCCGCATGTTCCAGTCAGGTAGCCGATGCAGGAAGCCTTCGTCCGATTCAAGTCGCGTTTCTGGCCGGACCATCTGCTCGGCGAGATCCTTTCGAAGCGGTGGACCGAGACGGCGATCCCCGTCATCGTCCTGGCCATCGTCGCCTTCGCGCTCGCCCGCTCGATTGACGGCTTTCTCTCGCCGGTCGCGCTCGCCGACCAGGCGCGCCAGGCGGGTGAAATCGGCTTCATCGTGCTCGGCCTGTCGTTGGTCGTCATCGTCGGCGGCATCGATCTGTCGGTCGGATCGATGTTCGCGCTGTGCGATTTCTGCGCGCTGTTCTGCCTCAACATCCTGGAGCTGCCGATCCCGGTCGTGATCGTCGCGACGATCGCCTGCGGCGCGCTGCTCGGCGCGGTCAACGGCGTGCTGATCGGCTACATGCGGCTGCGCGCCTTCATCACGACGCTGATCACGCTCATCATCTACCGCTCGGCCTACGACCTCCTGCTGGTCGATTATTCGAACCGCATCGCCGCGTCCTTTCCCGACTTCCCCGCCTGGAACTTCATCGGCGGCGGCGGCGTGCTCGGCGTGCCGAGCGTCGCGATCGCCTATATCGTCGTCGCGATCTTCGGCCATGTCTTCCTCACGCGCCTGAGGCCCGGCTGGCACATCACCGCCATCGGCGGCTCGCGCCGCTCGGCCTATAATTCCGGCATCGCCGTCCGTCGCACCATCGCGTCCTGCTATGTGGCGAGCGGCGCGCTGACCGCAGTCGGCGCCCTGTTCTTCGCCGCGCGTCTCGGCACGGTCGGCGGCGACGTCGGCGTCGGTCTCGAAGTCACGGTGCTGACCGCCGTCGTTCTCGGCGGCATTTCACTCGGCGGCGGCAAGGGCTCGGTCGCCAAGGCGCTGGTCGGCACGCTCATCGTCCTGCTCGTCACCAACGGCCTGACGACGCTGTCCGTGCGCGGCGGATTCCAGCGCATGACGCTCGCCGCCATCCTCCTCCTCGCGGCGATCATCGACATCCGCTGGCTCAAGAACCGGATGCGCATCATCTCGAAAGTCTACGTGACGCCGGCCTACAATTTCCTGCCGCCGCCACCGCCGACCGAGATCGGCGCGGGCGGCCCCTTCGAGCAGAACGACAAACTGCGCGACGTCTCGCTGATCGGGCTCGGCCGCATCGAGGCGCCGGAGGACGTGATCCTCGACCGCAACGACAATATCTACGCCGGCTCGCGCCACGGCGACATCATCCGCTTCCTCGCGCCCGATTACGAGAAGATGGAGGTCTTCGCTCACATCGGCGGCCAGCCGCTCGGCATGGCCTTCGACAGGAACGACAATCTCTACTGCTGCATCGGCGGCATGGGCCTCTACCGCATTTCGCCCGATCGCAAGGTGGAGAAGGCGACCGACGAGACCAACCGCTCGCTGCTGAGCGTCAACGACGACAGCCGCCTGCGCCTCGCCGACGATCTCGACATCGCGCCCGACGGTCGCGTGTTCTTCTCGGAAGCGACGACGCGCTACGAGATGCACGAATGGCCGGTGGAGGGCCACGAGGCGCGCGGCAACGGCCGCATCGTCTGCTACGATCCGAACAAGGGCACGACGCGCACCGTGCTGCGCGGCCTGAAATTTCCGAACGGCATCTGCGTGGCGAGCGACGGCCAGTCGATCCTGTTCGCCGAAACTTTCCGCTGCTCGGTCAGCCGCTACTGGTTCGACGGACCCAAGGCCGGCAAGGTCGAGATGGTTCTCGACAACCTGCCGGGCTACCCGGACAACATCAATCTGGCGTCCGACGGCAATTACTGGCTGGCGATCGTCGGCATGCGCTGTCCCGCGCTCGATCTCGCCTGGCGCATGCCCGGCTTCCGCAACCGCATGGCCAAGCGCCTGCCGCTCGACGAATGGCTGTTCCCCAACATCAACACGGGCTGCGTCGTGAAGTTCAACGAGAAGGGCGAGATCCTGGAATCCTTCTGGGACCTGCACGGCGCCAACCATCCGATGATCACCTCCATGCGCGAACATCGCGGCCATCTCTATCTCGGCGGCATCGCCAACAACCGCATCGGCCGTTACAAGCTGCCGGACGCAGATCCGAATTTCGTGCAATATGACAAGCGATGGGGGCGCGCATGATCGCCGCGCTCAGAAAAGCCGTCGACGGCCTGCTCGGCCGCGGCGATTCCTCGATCACCGTTCCGCCCTTCGACGGCGCGTTGCAGCCGAACCAGATGCTGGAACACGCCGAAGTCGTCGCCAAACTTCCCGAAGGCGAAGACATCGCGACCGACGGTAAGACGATTTACGTTGCAGACGGCAGGACGATCCGCCGGCTGGACGGCGAAACCCTGACGGAAGTGCGCCGGTTCGACAGGACGGTCACGGCCTTGTGCCTGCTGCCGGGCGGCGGCCTCGCCGTCGCGCTGGACGGGACGGAGGTGCGCATCTTCGCGGCAATCGAAGGCGCCGACAGCGGCAAGTCCTTCACCGGCCCGAACATGACGGCCGTCAACGCGCTCGCCGCGGGGCCTTCGGGAACGGTTCTGGCGACGGACGGATCGCAGGCCGAGCCCTATGCGCGCTGGGCGCACGACCTGATGAGCCGCGGCGCCGCCGGGCGCCTGCTGTCGATCGACATCGCGGGCGGCGGCGTCAGCGTGCTGGCCTCGGGTCTGCGCTACGCTTTCGGCGCGATCCCGTTCGACGGCGACACGCTGGTCAGCGAGAGCTGGCGGCATCGCATCGTCGCAATTTCGGCGAGCGGTTTCGTCCGGCCCGTGTTCACCGACCTGCCGGTCTATCCCTCGCGCATGTCGAAGGCCGCCGGCGGCGGCTACTGGCTCACCTGCTTCACCGGCCGCACGCAGCTCGTCGAATTCGTGTTGCGCGAAAACGCCTATCGGCGGCGCATGATGGCGGAGATCGCGCCCGAACACTGGATCGCGCCACGCCTGCGCTCCGGCAAGTCGTTCAAGGAGCCGATGCAGGGCGCGCATCTCAAGACGATGGGCGTCGTCAAGCCCTGGGCGCCGCCCCGCTCTTACGGCCTCGTCATCCGCCTCAGCGAAACCGGCCTGCCGCAATATTCGCTGCACAGCCGGGTCGATGGCGAGAATCACGGAATCGTCGCGGCGGTGGAGATGGGCGACAGCCTCTACGCCATGGCCAAGGGTCCCGGCCGGCTGCTGCGCCTGCCGCTCGCCAGGGTCCGGGAGGAGCTCGGCCGATGACCGACAACGTTCTCGAACTGCGCAAGGCGACGAAGCTCTACGCCGGCGTGCCCGCGATCGAGGATGTCGACTTCGCGCTGCGCCGCGGCGAGATCCACGCGATCGTTGGCGAGAACGGCGCCGGCAAGTCGACGCTGACCAAGGTGATGGCGGGCGTGGTCAATCTCACCTCCGGCCAGATGGCGGTGGACGGAACGGACGTCACGCCGCGCACGCCGCTCGAATCCCGCAATCTCGGCATCGCCATGGTGTTTCAGGAAAACAGCCTCGTGCCGACGATGACGGTCGCGCAGAACCTGTTTCTCGGGCAGGAGGCCTTCTACAACCGCCTGCGCGGCATCTACATCGCCGCGCAGCAGTTTCTGCAATCGCTGAATTTCGACGTCTCGCCGACTGCCGTCGTCGGCCAGCTCGGCGCCGCCAAGAAGCAGATGGTCGAGATCGCGCGCGCCGTGCTGCACAAGGCCAAGGTGATCATCTTCGACGAACCGACGGCGACCCTGACGCCCGAGGAAAAAAAATATTTCTTCGATCTCGTGCGCGACCTGAAGCAGCGCGGCGTCTCCATCATCTTCATCTCGCATGCGTTGGAGGAGGCGCTGCTGCTCTCCGACCGGATCACGGTCCTGCGCGACGGCAGGCATGTCGTCACCGACGAGACGGCGAATTTCGACCGCGCGCGGATCGTGCAGGCCATGGTCGGGCGCGACCTCTCCAACACGCTCTACGGCAAGCGCAAGACGACCATGCGGCCCGCCGGCGAACGCGTCCTCACCGTCCAGAACCTGAAAATGGCGCCGATGGTGAAGAACAATTCGCTGTCGGTCTTCGCCGGTCAGGTGACGGGCGTGTTCGGCCTCGTCGGCGCCGGCAGGACGGAGACGTTCAAGATCGTCGCCGGCGTTCTCAAGCGCGACTTCTTCCACGGCGGTGAGATCGTCCTGCGCGGACAGCCCGTGCGCTATCTCGTGCCGGCGCCGGCGGTGAAGGCCGGCGTCGCCTACATCACCGAGGATCGCAAGGTCGAGGGCTTCTTCGAGACGATGTCGATCGCCCGCAACATCTATCTCGGCCTGCTCGCCAAATTTCCGCGCGGACGCTTCCTGTTGTCGAAGCGCGAGGAGGACAAGGCGGGCGCGGACTGGATTTCGAAACTCAACGTCAAGTCGATCGGCGGCAAGGCGAAGGTGGTGGAGCTCTCCGGCGGCAACCAGCAGAAGGTCGTGATCGCCAAGAGCCTCGTGCAGGAGCCCGACATCATCATTTTCGACGAGCCGACGCGCGGCGTCGACGTCGGCGCCATCGTCGAGATTCACGACCTCATCAACCGGCTCGCCGACGAAGGCAAGGCGGTGGTGGTGATCTCGTCCTACCTGCCGGAGATCATGGCCCTGTCCGACCGCGTCCTCGTCAGCCGCATGGGCAAGGTGGTGGAGGAATATTCGGCTTTCGAGGCGACCGAGGAAAAGATCATGTACGCCGCCATCCATTGAGGCGGGATTCGCGGACGACGCAGCACTACGGCGGGCGGCGCAGGTCCTGAAGCCGTCAGGTCCTCGGCCTGCTGCCGATGACGAGCGCTATGCCGCCCAGGATGGCGACCGAGCAGAGCGCGAGTCGCAATGTGATGGTTTCGCCGATCATGAGGGCGCCCGCGATCGCCGTGATGACGGGAACGCTGAGCTGCACCGAGGCGCCCTGCGCTGGCGAGAGGCCGGGCAAGGCGGCGTACCAGATCGAATAGCCGAGACCGGACGCCACGGCCCCCGACAGGATCGCATAGACGATCCCGGCCGGATCGCCCTTCAGGCCGAAGGCTGCGGCCGCCGCGAGCATCGCGGCGGCCATCGGCAGCGCGCGCAGGAAATTGCCGCCGGTGGCGGAAAGCGGGTCGGTCGCGCCCCGCCCGAACAGCGAATAGGCGCCCCAGGCGACGCCGGCCGCGAGCATCAGGCATGCGCCGGCGATGGGCGGCGCCGAGACGCCGGGCGCAAGCAGCGCGGCGAGGCCGCCGAGAGCGGCGACGAAGCCAATCCATTGAAGGGCCGCGAGGCGCTCGCCGCGCGCGAGGCCGACCGTCACCATCGTCGCCTGCACGGCGCCAAACAGAAGCAGCGCGCCGGAGCCGGCCGACAGCGTGATATAGGCGAAGGAAAAAGCGGCCGCATAGGCGAACAGCGCGAACCCCGCGCGCCAGGAGCCGCCGACGGCGCGGGCCCTGCCCGACAGCGCGAGGATCAGCCAGAGCGTGACGACGCCGGAAGCAATCCGCACGAGCGTAAAACTCGCCGGATCGATCGCGCCATGCGCGAGCGCCAGCCGACACAGGATCGAATTGGCGGCGAAGGCCAGCATGGCGACCGCCGTCAGGCCGATCGTGCGCAGGGACGGCAGATGGCTCGCGGGATTGCTCATGCGCCGCGCGTCTCGAGAAACAGGCGGGCGGCCGCCCGGTCCGCCTTGCCGGTCCGGCCGGTCGGCAACGCATCGACGAAGTGGAAGGCGTCCGGCGTCTTGAACCGCTCGAGGCGATCCTTCGCCCAGGCGCGCAAATCCGCCTCGCTCAATCCGGGATCGCGCGCGACGACCATCAGGTGCAGGCTTTCGCCGAGCCGCGCGTCCGGCGCGCCGAAGGCGAGGACGGCCGCGACGCTCTCGTGTTGCGCGAAAAGGTTCTCGATCTCCAGCGGGGCGATCTTGTTGCCGCCGCGCGAGACGACGTCCTTTGAGCGGCCGACGAGCTGCACGGCGCCGTCGGCGCGGATCGTCGCGAGATCGCCCGTCCGGAAATATCCGTCAACGAAGGCGGCCGCGGTCTGCGCGGGATCGTCGAGATAGCCGGCCATGACGGCGGGCGTCCGAATCTGCAATTCACCGATGCCCGCCGCGAGCCCCAGAGCCGGCTGCTCGGCGATGCGGAAAGCGACGCCTTCGGTCGGCCGGCCGATCGTGCCGCGCGCCGAAATCTGATCTTCCGGGCGGACGCAGAAATCGCAGGAGCCGGTTTCCGTCAGCCCGAACAGGTCGAACACGCCCGCCTGCGGAAACAGCGCCGCCAGCTTGTCCGCCAACGCCGGGCTGAACGGCTCGCCGCCCGTGAGTATCTTGGCGAGCTTCGGCGCGCGCACGTTCTCGTCGGCGACGAGAGCGCGCAGCAGCGTCGGCACGGCCGCCAGAATAGTGATCTCGTGGCCGTGCGTCGTCAGCGCCGCAGCGGAGAATTTCGGCGCCAGCATGAGGCGCGCGCCTGACATCAGACTGAGCAGGCTGACCCAGATGCCGAAGATGAAAGTGAGTTGCAGCGGCACGACCACGACATCGGCGGACGTCGGCGCGATAAGGCGCGCAAGCGCGCCGAGTTTCCAGGCGAGACCCGCGTGCGTGACGACGACGCCCTTCGGCTGGCCCGTGCTTCCCGAGGTGAAGACGATGAGCGCCGCGCCGTCGAGCAGCGGACGCGCGGGCGGCGGCGACGCGCCGAGGCGCTCGATCGCGCCGGCCCGCACGGCCAGCCGCGCGCCGAGGCGCGTGATCAACCCCTCCACGGCGGGCGCGGGCGTTGCGGCATGGATGGGCGCAGCCACGCAGCCGGCGAGCCAGATTCCCAGAAACGCGACGACGTCGCGCGGCGTGTTGGAAACGAACAGCACGACCGGCTCGTTCGCGGTCGCGCCCGCGGCGCGCAGGTCCTCGGCGATTCTCTGCGCGGCGCTTGCAATATCGTCCGACGACAGCGGCGCATCGCCGAATTCGCCCGCTTTCGCCTGTGCGAACGCCGGCGCGTCGAGGACGGCGCGCGCGAGGTTGGCCACGCTCACTTGCGCGCCGCGAAGCGCGCGTCGCGCCAGGCGAGCGCCGCCTTCAGCCCGTCGGCGCGCGCGATATCCATGAACGCCATCTTGTCCGGCGAGCCCGGCCCTTCGATCTCCAGATCGATGGCGAGCGCCGTCTCCAGCGCGTCCAGCATGCCCTGCCGCTCGAGCGTCTGGTTGATGGCGCGCTTGGTCTGCTTCAGGAGATTGGGATCGATCGCGCAGAGGTGTTTCGCCACCAGCGCCGCTTCCGCCTCCAGAGCGTCGTCGGCCACGATGCGATTGACGATGCCGAGGTCGCGCGCTCGCTGAACGGACAGGCGATCCTCCCCGAGATAGATGATTTCCTTGGCGACCTTCGGACCGACCAGCCAAGGCAGCACCATGGCGACGATGCCGGCGCCGAACTTGAGTTCGGGCTCGCCGAAGAAGGCGGTCTCACTCGCGATCGTCATGTCGCAGGCCAGGCTCAGTTCGAACGCGCCGGCAAGGCACGGCCCGCGCACCGCCGCGATGGTCGGCTTGGGGCAATGCCAGAAGCGCATCACCGCATCGAAATCCTTGCGCAGGATCGGCTTCCACTGGTCGAAGCCGGTCGGGCGACGCTCCATCTGCTCCTTCAGGTCGAAGCCGGAGGAGAAGGCGGCGCCGGCGCCCGAGACGATCACGACTTTCGCACTGTCGTCAGCCTCGGCGCGGTCCATCGCGGCGTTGATCTCCTCCAGCATCCGGCCGTTCAGCGCATTCGTGCGGGCCGGCCGCGAGAGCGTGAGATGCGCGACGGACGCCTCCACGCGATAGGCGATCGTTTCGAAATCCATTGTTCCTCCGCTCCTCGTATCCGTCCGCCTGGGCGCGGCTCTTGGCTCCGGGGCGGAAAGGCCGCGCCCCGGAGCGGCGCATTGTCCTACCTGGCCGCCGCGCTGACCAGCGGGCACCCGCTTCCCTCCATCGGCCGGAACGCCTTGTCGCCCGGCACCGTGCTCAGGAGCTTGTAGTAGTCGTAGGGATATTTCGAGTCCTGCGGCGTCTTCACCTGAAACAGATACATGTCGTGGATCGTGCGTCCGTCGGCCCTGATCTTGCCCTTGCCGAACAGCGGATCGTCGGTCGGAAGCGCCTTCATCTCGGCGACGACCGCCGCGCCCGAATGCGCCTTAGCCTTGTCCATCGCCGCGATCGCTTTCATCCAGTGCAGCACGGCCGCATACGTGCCCGCCTGGTTCATCGTCGGATATTTGCCGCCGTTGCGCGGGGCGAAGCGCTTGGTCCATTCCCGCGTTCCATCGTTCAGGTCCCAGTAGAAGGCCTCGGTGAGCAGCAGGTTCTTGGCGACGGGCAGGCCCATCGCATGGACGTCGGACAGGAAGACGAGCAGGCCCGCCATCTTCTGGCCTCCGGGCGTGATGCCGAATTCCTGCGCCTGCTTGAGCGAATTGATGGTGTCGCCGCCGGAATTCGCGAGCGCGATGATGTCGGCCTTGCTCTGCTGCGCCTGCAGCAGGAAGGATGAGAAATCCGGCGTCTGGAACGGCGCGCGGACCTGCCCGACGACCGTGCCGCCGTTGGCCTTCACGATCTCGGCCGCGTCGCGCTCGAGCGCATGGCCGAAGGCGTAGTCGGCCGTCAGGAAGTACCAGGACTTGCCGCCGCTCGCGATGACGGCGCGCGCCGTGCCGTTGGCCAGGGACCATGTGTCGTAGGTCCAGTGCACGTTGTTCGGCGTGCACGCCTTGCCTGTCAGGTCCGAGCTGCCGGCGCTGGCGATCAGGAACGCCTTGTCCTTGTCCCGGGCGATCTGCGACACGGCGAGCGCGACCGAAGACGTCGGCACGTCCGCGATCGCGTCGACCCCCTCCACGTCGAACCATTTGCGCGCGATCGACGCGCCGATGTCGGGCTTGTTCTGATGGTCGGCCGCGACGACCTCGACCTTGAAGCCGTGCTTTTCGGGCTGAAAATCCTCGACGGCCATTTTGGCCGCCTCGACCGACCCGGGGCCTGCGATATCCGCATAGAGCCCCGCCTGATCGTTCAACACGCCGACGCGGAACGTCGGCAGATCCGCCGCCACGGCGGGCAAGGCGCTCGCCAGAACGGCGATCGCGCCAAGCGCAGTCTTTCGCATGTTTTCCTCCCTTGGGCTCGTCGCCGTTCGGGATGCTCGCCCCTATTCCCATAATTGTCAAACAAATATTTATACGTTAGTCTGGCGTCCGATTTCGAGGAGAACGGGAACATGGACGAATTTCGGGCGATCGTTGCGCGGGAAGACGGGGACAAGGGGCCTGTTTCCGTCAGGCTGGAGAAAATCACCGAGGCCGAGCTCCCGGCCGCCGACGTGCTGGTCGACGTCGACTATTCCTCGCTGAACTACAAGGACGGGCTGGCGCTCCTGAACAAGAACCGGATTCTGCGGAAGTTTCCGATCATCCCCGGGATCGATTTCGCCGGCGTCGTCCGGTCATCGGACTCCCCCGAATTCCGCGCCGGCGACCGCGTCATCCTGACCGGCTGGGGCGTCGGCGAGAGCTGGTCGGGCGGCTTTGCCGAACGCGCCCGCGTGAAATCCGAATGGCTGGTGAAGACGCCTGCGGCCATGACGAACCGCTCCGCCATGGCGATCGGCACGGCCGGACTGACGGCGATGCTGTGCGTCATGGCGCTCGAGCGCGCCGGACTTCGGGCCGGGGACAAGGTCGTCGTGACGGGCGCCGCCGGCGGCGTCGGATCGGTCGCCGTCGCGCTTCTCGCCAGGCTCGGGTTCAAGGTCACGGCCGTGACCGGCCGCCCCGAACAGCACGAATTTCTCCGGTCGCTCGGCGCTTCGGATTTCGTCGACAGGTCGGAATTGCAGGCGCCCGGCAAGCCGCTGCAGGGCGAGCGCTGGAAGGGCGCCGTCGATACCGTGGGCGGCGTGCTCCTGGCCAATGTCCTCGCCTCGATCGCCTATGAGGGCGCGGTCGCGGCCTGCGGCCTCGCAGGCGGCATGGACCTGCCCACGACGGTTGCGCCCTTCATCCTGCGCGGCGTTTCGCTGGTCGGCGTGGATTCCGTGAACTGCCCGAAAGCCCGCCGGATCGAGGCCTGGGATCGGCTGGCCTCAGCCCTGTCGGCGAAGGACCTCGATGCGGTCACCTCCGAGACGGGCCTCCCCGACGTGCTGGGGCTCGGCGCGGAGATTCTCGCGGGACGGGTGCGCGGGCGCACCGTTGTTGCTATGTCGAAATAGACGAGGGCCGGCGAATCGTCGGCCAAGGCAAGGAACGCCCGATGTTCGGCGACGAACAGATCGTAACCAAAAGCGCCGCCAAGCAGATCGCGGAGCATATCCGCACCGCGATCCTGGAAGGCCGCCTCAAGGGCGAGGAGCGCTTGCCGACCGAGGAGGAGTTGGCGGCGCGCTACGGCGTGTCCCGGCCAACCGTGCGCGAGGCGCTCAAGCGTCTCGCCGCGCAGAACCTGATCTCGTCGAAACGGGGCCCGGCCGGCGGCACTTTCGTCAACAGCCTGTCGCTCGAGGAACTCGCGGAGAACGTGACGACGGCGGCGACCATGCTGGTGACGGTCGGCGGCCTCGACATGGACGAGATCGCCGACGCCCGCGTCCAGCTCGAAGGCCTGTGCTGCCGCATGGCGGTCGAGCGCATGACCGACGACGTCCTCGTCTCGCTGCGCGCGGCCCTGGAACGCCAGCGCGATCCCGCCCTGAGCGACGAGGACTTTTGCGCGACCGACGTCCAGTTCCATCGCACGATCATCGACGCCACGCGCAACACCATGCTGCGGTTCGTCATGTATGCGATGATCGAATCGCTCGTGCCGGTGACCAACATGGTCATCGTCTACGTGCGCGATCGAAGCACGATCATCACGCATCACGAACAGATGCTGAAGGCGCTCGAAGCGGGGAATGCGGACGACCTCTGTCTCCACCTGCAGGCTTTGATCGATTATCTCAAGGACAGCTACGCCAAGGCGCAGGCGCAGCGGGACCGCCGCATGAAACGGCGGGCGCGCTGACGGGCCGGCTCCTGCCCCAGCTTCCGGTCCCGCGCCGGCGACTTGCGAGCAGGCGTGGATCGCAGCTAGGCTGCCGGCGCGGTCGCGGCGAAATCAACAATGCAAGAAGGTTCGACGCGCCGCGCGCGCCTTGCCCCGCCGTCGCGAGAGAGGCGCGAGCCTGACCTTTTGCGCACGAGGAGCGCCCGATGACATCTGACCGTAAGGGCGCCGCCATTGTCGGCTGGCGCCATTCGCCCTTCGGCAAGCTGGACGCGCCCGATATCGAGGCGCTGATCGCCGGCGTCGCGCAAGGCGCGCTCGACGACGCCGGCGTCGGCGCGGCGGATGTCGATTTCGTCACGGTCGGCGTTCTCAACAACGGCTTCTCCAAACAGGGCTTTGAAGCCGGGCTCGTCTCCGCCACCATGCCGGAGCTCGCGCACACGCCGGCCATGCATGTCGAAAACGCCTGCGCGACCGGCTCGGCGGCGATCTACGCCGCGATGGATTTCATCGAATCCGGCCGCGGCCGGATCGCGCTGGTCATCGGCGCGGAGAAGATGACGGCGACGCCGACTTCGGAAGTCGGCGACATCCTGCTGTCGGCCTGCTACCGCAAGGAGGAAAGCGGCGTCGAGGCGGGATTCGCCAGCATCTTCGGGCAGATCGCCAGCAGTTATTTCCAGCGCTACGGCGACCGCTCGGCGGAACTTGCGATGATCGCCGCCAAGAACCACGTCCATGGCCTGTCCAATCCCTACGCGCACATGCGCAAGGATTTCGGATTCGAATTCTGCAACACGATCTCGGACAAGAACCCGCGCGTGGCGGGACCGCTGCGCCGCACGGATTGCTCGCTGGTGTCCGACGGCGCCGCCGCCCTGGTTCTCGCCGATGCGGAAACCGCCGCGAACATGCGCCGCGCCGTGGCGTTCCGCTCGCGCGCGCAGGTCAACGACTTCCTGCCGCTGTCGAAGCGCGACCTCACCGCGTTCGAAGGCGCCCGGCGCGCATGGGCGAAGGCCAAGAACGACGCCGGCGTCACGCTCGACGATCTCAGCCTCGTCGAGACGCATGACTGCTTCACCATGGCGGAGATGATCGAATATGAAGCCATGGGGCTGGCGCAGCCCGGCGAAGGCTGGCAGGTCGTGCGCGAGGGCGTCACGCGGCGCGGCGGCAAGCTGCCGGTCAATCTCTCCGGCGGGCTGAAATCGCGCGGCCATCCGATCGGCGCGACCGGCGTCTCGCAGCATGTGATGGCGGCCATGCAGCTCTGCGGCGAGGCGGGCGACATGCAGCTCGACGGCGCCGATCTCGCGGGCGTGTTCAACATGGGCGGCGCCGGCGTCGCCAATTACGTCTCGATCCTCGAGCGCCTGAAGTGAACGAAGCAGCGCCCCGCGGCGGGCTCCTGCGCTGCTCGAACCGCGTGATGAACCTGGCGCATATGCTGCGCCAGAACGCGCGGCGCTTTCCCGATCTGCCGGGCCTGATCTGGAGCGAGAAGAGCTGGAGCTGGGTCGAGATCGAGCGGGAGGCGAATGCGCTCGCCGCCGCGCTGTCACAACGCGGAATCGGCAAGGGCGACGCACTGCTCGTCCATTCCAAAAACACCGCGCAGATGTTCTTTTCGCTCTTCGCGGCGTTCAAGCTCGGCGCGATCTGGACGCCCACGAATTTCCGCCTGACGCCGGACGAGGTCGTCTACCTCGCCACGTTTTCCCGCGCGAAGGGCTTTCTCTGCCACGGAGATTTCCCGGATCACGCCGAGGCCGTTCGCGCAAGCGCGCCCGGCGTGGAATTCATCTGGCGGCTCGACGAACAGGCGAAAGCCAGCGCCTTCGGCGAGACCGACGTCACGCCGCAACTGGAAGCCCACCGCGGACGGACGGTCGCGGATGCGGCGGTCGAATACAACGACCCCTGCTGGTATTTCTTCACCTCCGGCACCACCGGCCGCTCCAAGGCGGCGGTGCTCACGCACGGCCAGATGGCCTTCGTGACGACCAATCATCTTGCCGATCTCCTGCCCGGCGCGACGCAGGAGGACGCCTCCTTCGTCGTGGCGCCCCTCAGCCACGGCGCGGGCGTGCACCAGCTCAACATCGTCGCGCGCGGCGCGCCGACCGTCCTGCTGCCGAGCGAGCGGTTCGACGTCGAGGAAGCATGGCGGCTCGTCGAGAAACATCGCGTCACCAACATTTTCACGGTGCCGACGATCCTGAAGATGCTGGTCGAGCACGAGGCAGTCGACCGGTTCGACCATTCCGCGTTGCGCGCGGTCATCTACGCGGGCGCGCCGATGTATCGCGAGGACCAGAAATTCGCGCTGAAGAAGCTCGGCAAGGTGATCACGCAATATTTCGGGCTCGGCGAAGTCACCGGCAATATCACCGTGCTGCCCCCTGCCCTGCACGATCCGGAGGATCAGGCCAATACGAAATTCGGGACCTGCGGCTATGAGCGCACGGGCATGCAGGTCTCGATCCAGGACGACGAGGGCCGGGAACTCCAGGCCTTCGAGACCGGCGAAATCTGCGTGATCGGCCCCGCCGTCTTCGCCGGCTATTTCGACAACCCGGAAGCCAACGCCAAGGCCTTTCGCGACGGTTGGTTCCGCACCGGCGATCTCGGCCACATGGACGAACAGGGTTTCGTCTACATCACCGGCCGCGCCTCGGACATGTTCATCTCCGGCGGCTCCAACATCTACCCGCGCGAGATCGAGGAGAAAATCCTCGCCCATCCCGCCATCGTCGAATGCGCGGTGCTCGGCGTTCCCGACAGGTTCTGGGGCGAGGTCGGCGTCGCGGTCTGCGTGGCCCGGGAGGCCATCGACGAGGCCGCGCTCGCCGCATATCTCGCGCCGAAAATCCCGCGCTACAAAATGCCGAAGCGCTTCTTCTTCTGGGGGGCGTTGCCGAAGTCCGGCTACGGCAAGATCCCGAAACGCCTGATCAGGGACGAACTCGAGGCCCGCGGCCTGGTGACGGCCGAAGGCGTCGGCTGAAATGGCGCGGCCGTCCCATGTCGCGCAACCCGGGCCTGCCCTCGCGCCGCGCGTCGTGGCGGTCGAGGGGCGCGGCCGCGCCTTCCGCATGCCGCTTGCGGCCGGCGCCTTGCTTGTCGACGCCGTGCGCGACGGCTTCGCCCGGGAAGGCTTCGTCTCGGGCGCGCTCAATATCGGCGATCTGGCGCTCGGGCCCTTCGCCTATGTCATGCCGGCGCTGTCGAAAGACGGAAAGAACGCCGCCTTCTATTCCGAGACCTTCCGCCCCGAAGGCGTGACGCGCTTCGAATGCGGCGCGCTCACCTTCGGCAGCCGCGACAGCGCGCCGTTCTTCCACTGTCACGGATTGTGGCGCGAGGCGAACGGCAGACGCCGCGGCGGCCACGTGCTGCCGGAGGAAACCCGCCTGGCGGAAGACGCCACGGTCGAGGCTTTCGGAATCGTCGGCGCGAATTTCGAGGCCGCCGCGGACCCCGAGACGAACTTCAAGCTTTTCGGCCCCGTGCGCGCGCCCGCGCGCGCCGCGCAAACGGACCGCCGCGCCTTCGCGCTGCGGCTGCGGCCCAATCAATGTTTTCACGCAGCGCTCGAAGATTTCGCGCGCGAGGCAGGGCTCGCACACGCCAGGATCTATGGCGGCGTGGGCTCGACCATCGGCGCGCTGTTCGAGGACGGGCAGGAAATCCGGAACTTCGCGACCGAAATGTTCATCCGCAAGGGCGACATCGCGCGCGCCGCCGGCGACGCGCGCACGGCGCATCTCGACGTCGGCGTCGTGGATTGCGCCGGCGTCATGGCCGAAGGCCTGCTGCAGCGCGGCGGCAACCGGATTCTGATGACTCTCGAACTGATCGTCGCCGAAGACTGAGAACGGCTGCGGCGCAGATGCGCCCCAGCCCGCGCGAATTGCCGCAATCCATGCTGTCGGCGAACCAGCCAGTTGATATACTTCGCCGTCTGGTCCTCTCGAACGCGCCGCGCCCATGCCGTCCCTTTCCATTCGTATCGATCTCGACCCCGACCGCCGCATCGGGCCGGGGAAAATCGCCCTGCTCGAGCAGATCAGGGAGCACGGTTCGATTTCCGCGGGCGGCAGAGCGCTGGACATGTCCTACAAGCGCGCCTGGGACCTCGTCGAGGAAATCGGCGAGGTCTGTGGCAAACCGGTCGTCGCCTCGCGGACCGGCGGCCCGCGCGGCGGCGGGGCGACGCTCACGCCGTTCGGCGAGGCCCTGATCGAACATTACCGGCAACTGGAGCGCGACGTCATGAAAGCCGCGCAGCCGCACCTGCGCGCGCTCAAGAGGGACATGGTCAAGCGTTGACGCCGGACCGCGCTTCGGGCGTTGCGCATGCGATCTTCGTCATATACCGTCGGATATAACGATCCTCGTCAAGAGGAGCGGAAAGGGAGGCGCGTCATGACCGATTTCACTCTGTTGATTGGCGGCAAGCAGGTTCCCGGCGACCTGACGATGCCTGTCGTCAATCCCGCCACCGAGGAAGCGTTCGCGAACTGCCCGCGCGCCTCGAAAGCGCAGCTCGACCAGGCCGTAGCCGCAGCCAAGGCGGCGTTCCCGGGCTGGGCCGCGACGCCCATCGAGAAACGCCGCGAGATCATCGTCAAGATGGCCGACACGATCGAGAAGAACGCCGACGAGCTGGCGCGCCTGCTGACGAGCGAACAGGGCAAGCCGCTCGCCGACGCGACCGGCGAAGTCATGGGCATGGCGGCCTTCTTCCGCTATCTCGGCTCGCTCGAACTGCCGATGAAAGTGATCGAGGATTCCGGCGAGCGCCGCGTCGAGGCGCATCGCCGCCCGCTCGGGGTAGTCGGGTGCATCATCCCCTGGAACTATCCGCTGCTGATCCTCGGCTTCAAGCTGCCGCCGGCCCTGCTCGCCGGCAATACGCTGGTGGTCAAGCCCGCGCCGACGACGCCCCTGGCGACGCTCCGCTTCGCGGAACTCGTCGCCGGCCTGCTGCCGCCCGGCGTGCTGAACGTGATCGCCGACGCCAACGATCTCGGCGGCGAGATGACGACACATCCGGACATCCGGAAGATTTCCTTCACCGGATCGTCCGCCACCGGCCAGAAGGTGATGGCGAGCGCCGCGCAGACGCTGAAGCGCATCACGCTCGAGCTCGGCGGCAACGACGCCTCCATCGTGCTCGACGACGCCGATCCCAAGAAGATCGCGCCCGGCGTGTTCGAGGGCGCATTCCAGAACAGCGGGCAGGTCTGCCTGGCGATCAAGCGCCTCTATGTTCACGAATCCATCTACGACCAGATGTGCGACGAGCTCGTGCGCCTCGCCAATGACGCCGTTGTCGACGACGGCGTGAAACAGGGCGTGAAGCTCGGGCCGCTGCAGAACAAGATGCAATACGAGAAGGTCAAGGGCTTCCTCGAAGACGCGAAGAAGAACGGCAAGGTCGTCGCTGGCGGCGACGCCATGGATCGGCCGGGCTATTTCATCAAGCCCACGATCGTGCGCGACATCAAGGAAGGCGCGCGGCTCGTCGACGAGGAGCAGTTCGGGCCCGTCCTGCCGGTGATCAAATATTCCGACCAGGACGACGTGATCCGCCGCGCCAACGGCACGACTTACGGTCTCGGCGCATCGGTATGGTCGTCCGACAAGAAGCGCGCGCATGACGTCGCGAGCCGGCTCGAGGCCGGCACCGTCTGGATCAACAAGCATCTGGACATGGCGCCGCACATTCCGTTCGGCGGCGCGAAACAATCCGGCATCGGCGTTGAATTCGCCGAGGAAGGGCTGGCGGAATTCACGCAATTGCAAATCATCAACGCCGCCGCGATGTGAAAAGCTGAAATCCCGGCCTTGCCGCTTTGGAACGGAGGCCCTGTCGGGCCTCCGTTTCGCCGTCGAAGCGCAGTTCGGCGAGATCGCCATATGTATCTTGGGAAATCGCGCGGATTTCGAGAGGCGCCCGTGACGGCCGCCAGCTCCCGCGTCAACTCTTCCGATCTGGAACGCCTGCTTCTCGACGACGTCCCCTATGGAGACCTCACGACCGACGCGCTCGGTATCGCGGATATTCCGGGCGAAATGACATTCGTCGTTCGCGATCCGATGACGATCGCGCTGGTCGAGGAAGCCGTCAGGATCATAGAATTCGCCGGCTGCCGTGTCGAAGTTCAGGCGCGAACCGGCGATATCCTGCCGAGCGGCGCGCCTGTCCTGCGTGCAAGAGGTCCCGCCGGCGGCCTGCTGCGTTCGTGGAAGGTCGCGCAGACCCTGATCGAAACCTGGTCCGGCGTTGCGACGGCCGCCCGCGAAATGACGCAGGCCGCGCGAACCGTGTCGGCGGACGCGGTTGTCGCCTGCACGCGCAAGCATACGCCGGGCGCCAAGAGCTACGCGGCCGCAGCCGTGAAAGCCGGCGGCGCAGTCATGCATCGCATGGGCCTGTCGGAAACCGTCGTGGTGTTTCCTCAGCACCTGTCGTTTGTGACCGAAGCCGCCTGGGCGACGCTCGTCGAGCGCCTCCGCAGGGCGACGCCGGAAAAAAAGCTGGTCATCGAGGTCAACGACGTCGACGCCGGGGCAGCCGCCGCAAAGGCCGGGTTCGACGTCATTCAGGCCGAAAGGTTCACACCGCGCCAGATCGCGGACCTGTCCCTGCGCGTCGGCCCGGCCAAGGTCATCGCCGCGGCGGGCGGCGTCAACGCGGCGAACGCGGCGGATTTCGTCGCGGCCGGCGCCAATGTTCTCGTGACCTCCTGGCCCTATTCGGCGCGCCCGCGCGATATCCAGGTGCGGATCGACAGAAGCAGGTGAACGCGCCAAAAGAAGCGCCGGACGCACGGCGCCGCGTGAATTGTTCGCAGCGATCCGAAGACATCGGACGTCAGCAGCATTCGTCTGCGTGAAGCGCCGTGGCTGACAAGTTCGACAACCCATCGAGGAAGCTGGCGACGCTCGCGGTGCGCAGCGGCAGGAAGGCCTTGAAACCATCGCGACAGGATTTCCTGACGATGCCGACAGCCGAATGGCTCACGCAATCGACCGGAAAAACGACGACGTCGGCGCGGCTCGCCAACCTCGGCAGGCTGGCGAGACTCTCCTCGACGCCGCCGTCGTGCGCCAGCAGGACGCCGCCATGCCGGGCGCACAGGAGTTTCAACTGAACGATGAGAGACGGACGGCCGCCCACGTAGAGGATCGTCCGGCCGCCGAGATGAAGTCCCTCCCGCGAAGCTTCTTTCGCGCAACAATCCGCCGGCGGCGCGAGCAGGCGCTCCAATGTCGCCAGTTCGCTCTCGATCTGCGCGGACCGCTTGTCCTGGCTTGCCGCCGTTCGCCGAGCCTGTGCGAGTTCCGCTTCGAGTTCCTCGACGCGCGTGGACAATCTGGCCGAACGCGCTTTCTCGGTATCGAGGCGCCGGATGACGCCCTCCATATCCGCGCCGGGTTCGACGACGGCATGCGCGACGTTTGCCCGAATATCCGACGTGAGCTGTTCGATCGTTCTTCTGAGAAGGGCCCGCTCCTCTCCGCTTTCCGCAAGCCGCACCTGCTGGCGCGCGATCTTCTCGTCGCGGTCGGCGAGTTCCTTTTCGAGCTCGCGCAGCCGCCGGATATCCGTGCGGTTGGAGGATCCGATCATGTGCGAGAGCATGTGGATCTGCCCGAACGCCTCCTCGGCCAGCGCGCGGTCCGTCGCCGGATGCGTGATCGTCGCCCAATAGCCGCCGGGGATCGCGCCCTGCTCGAAGGACTGGCGCCAGAGGTCCCTTACCCCTTCGATCTCGTCGACCTTCGAGAATTGCCGGATCGCGGCCTCGTGCTTGGAATCGAGAAGCTTCTGGAGCGCCTTTCCCGCCTTGTCCTGGGCGCCCGCCGCAATGACCCCGCATTTGTGCAAGGCGTGGTCGGTGGCCGCCCGTGCGTCGATGTCGCCGAACTTGATCAAGAGCTGACGCAATTCCGATGCGGTAAGGCAGGTTCCCACGATCGAGCAATGGAGCGAGGGCGAGAGCTCCCATATCTTGCAGCGGCGACGGCGCTGGCTTTCGAGCGGCGGCTCTTGCGAAGGTCGCGAGAGAGGAAACGCGGACAGACCCTGCTCGACCCTGGCCGGACGCATATGAAGCACGGACGGCGTGTTCACGGAGCCCTCTGTTATATTTGTCTGGATATAACGGTATCGCGTTGCTCGCCGGCTGACAACGCCGGCGAGCGACGGACGGAATTTATTTGGCCCGTTCGCAAAGGCTCGACCGCGCCACACCAATGCGCGGCCCGTAGCCGAGCGAGCGCCACCATGCCTCGAGCGACGCCGCCTCCGGCCGAAGCGTCACCGACAGTCCGCAGGACACCCTGGTCCATCTGTCGTAGAGCGCGACCGGCGTCGCGATCAGCACGGGAATGTCATGATCGAGCGCCTCGGCCAGCGCGCCGAGCAGCCCCGCCCCTTCGCATTCCGCGCGCCCGAAGCGATTGAGAATGACGACGTCGGGGCGTCGATGAAGGACGCTCGCCAGGCTGGCCGCCAGTTGGGGAAGAACGGCGGCGCACGGCGCGCCCGGCGGCGGAACGGGCATTTCGACGACCGGCCATTCCTCTCGCGGGACGAGTTCGATCGCCGTCGCGCGATTGCGACTCGGCGCGTGCGCGACGCGGCGTTGCAGGACGCCGAGCGCGTCATGCCCCTCGCCGAGCCGGCGGCGGAGAAATTCGTCGAGCACGGCGTCCGGATTGTCGGCAGGGCCGTATCGCACCGCGGCGACGTCATTCTCGGCGAAGAATTGCGGCAGGGAACGTGGAGGCGTCCGCATCCCCGGCCTCATTCGCCGACAGGCGCGAGGTCGGCGACCTCGTCGTCGGCGAAGACGCGGCTGCGCGTGAGGAAGCGCACGCCTTCCGGCGCCTCGAGCGAGAAGCCTGCGCCGCGGCCCGGCACCACGTCGATGATGAGCTGCGTGTGCCGCCAATAGTCGAACTGCGACGCGCTCATGTAGAAGTCGCAACCGCCGATCGCGCCGAGCTTCACGTCGCTGCCGCCGGTGCGGAACTCGCCGGCCGGATAGCACATGGGCGCCGATCCGTCACAGCAGCCGCCGGACTGATGAAACATCAATGGCCCGTGCGCCGCCCGCAGCTTCTCGATCAGGGCGAGGGCCGCGGGCGTCGCCAGCACGCGTTCAACCATGGGCGTTCCTTTGTCGCGACGGCCGGAGCGACGCGAACGTCCCTCCGGCGCGACAATGTTGCGGCCGTCAGGCTCAGAAGAAGCCGAGCGCCTTCGTGGAATAGCTGACCAGCATGTTCTTGGTCTGCTGGTAGTGATCGAGCATGATCTTGTGGTTCTCGCGCCCGATGCCCGATTGCTTGTAGCCGCCGAAGGCCGCGTGCGCGGGATAGGCGTGATAGCAATTGGTCCAGACGCGCCCGGCCTGGATCGCGCGGCCGAGACGGTAGGCGCGGTTGATGTCGCGCGTCCACACGCCGGCGCCGAGCCCGTAGAGCGTGTCGTTGGCGATTTCCAGCGCCTCCTCCGGCGTGTCGAACGTCGTGACCGACAGAACCGGCCCGAAAATCTCCTCCTGGAAAATGCGCATCTTGTTGTGGCCTTCGAACACCGTCGGCTGCACGTAATAGCCTTCGGCCAGCTCGCCTTCCATCTGCGCGCGGCCGCCGCCGGCGAGCACCTTGGCGCCTTCCTTCCTGCCGATGTCGATATAGGACAGGATTTTTTCGAGTTGGTCGTTCGAGGCCTGCGCGCCGATCATGGTCGAGGCGTCGAGCGGATGGCCCTGCTTGATCTTGCCGACGCGCGCCAGCGCCTTCGCCATGAACTTGTCGTAGATCGACTTCTGCACGAGCGCGCGGCTCGGGCAGGTGCAGACCTCGCCCTGGTTGAGCGCGAACATGGCGAAGCCTTCGAGCGCCTTGTCGAGGAAATCGTCGTCCTCGGCCATCACGTCGGCGAAGAAGATATTCGGCGACTTGCCGCCGAGCTCCAGCGTCACCGGGATGAGGTTCTCCGAGGCGTATTGCATAATGAGGCGGCCCGTCGTCGTCTCGCCGGTGAAGGCGACCTTCGCGACGCGCTTGTTGGCGGCGAGCGGCTTGCCGGCCTCGACGCCGAAACCGTTGACCACGTTGAGAACGCCCGGCGGCAGCAGGTCCTTGATCATCTCGACCAGCACCATGATGCCCATCGGCGTCTGCTCGGCCGGCTTCAGCACGACGCAATTGCCCGCCGCCAGCGCCGGCGCGAGTTTCCAGATCGCCATCAGCAGCGGGAAGTTCCACGGAATGATCTGGCCGACGACGCCGAGCGGCTCGTGGAAATGATAGGCGACCGTGTCATGGTCGATCTCGGAAATGCCGCCTTCCTGCGCGCGCACGGCGCCGGCGAAATAGCGGAAATGATCGACGCCGAGCGGCAGGTCGGCATGGGTGGTCTCGCGGATCGGCTTGCCGTTGTCGATCGACTCGACCAGCGCCAGCGTGTCGAGATTGGCCTCGATCCGGTCGGCGATTCTGTTGAGGATGTTGGCGCGTTCGGCGGGCGACGTGCGGCCCCAGGCCTCTTTCGCCTTGTGCGCGGCGTCGAGCGCCAGCTCGATGTCGGCCGCTTTGCCACGCGCGATCTGGCAGACGACCTGGCCGGTGATGGGGCTGATATTGTCGAAATATTCGCCGGCGACGGGCGCGACCCATTCGCCGCCGATGAAATTGTCGTATTTGGCGCGCCAGAGCGCCTTGCTCTTCAGCGTTTCGATGCCTTGATGAAACATGATTTCCTCCCTTCGTGACCGATGCCGACAAGGCAAGCGACAGCATCGCCTTCCGCCTGAAAGGCGGCCGGATCGAACAGCCGATAGCCTATGGAATGTGCGGGTTTCCTCTCCCGTCGGTCATGTTCGCGCTGCCCGATCGGACACGCCGCCAACCAACCTCGTCCGATCATTATATTTCATCGGATATAACGCAAGTCACATTGCCGTTGGTTGCACCAAAGGAGGAGGCGCGCGGGGCGGCGCATGATAAAGGATCGCTGACCCGACGCGCCGGCGTTAGCCGCGCTTCAGATGCCTTCGCCGTCGCCGCGCACGACGTCCGGATCGGTCGGGAAGAGGCGGGCTCTCGACAGGACGAGCGGAATGCGCTCGCCGGGCTTCGCGCCAGAATCTATCGGCGTGTCGATCTCCAGGACCTGATCGTAGCCTTCGAGCGCGATCGTCGCCCGCAAGCCGCTCGACGTGCGACGGATCGCTTCGACCCGGCCTTCGAACTCGCCGGCGCCGGGACGCGCCACCGCAATGTCGGCGGGTCGGAAATAGACCTTCGCCTCGCCCGTCCGCATGCCGTGCGAACTCACCTGCAATTCCCGACCGCCGAAGAAGACGTGGCCTTCCGCGACGGTGACGGGCAGCGCGATCGCTTCGCCGACGAAGGAGATGACGAAGGGCGAAGCCGGTCTGTCGTAGAGGTCTTCCGCCGTGCCGACCTGTTCGATCCGCCCCTCGTTCAGAACGACGACGCGGTCCGCGAGATCCATGGCCTCGTCCTGGTCATGCGTCACGAAGACGGTGGTGAGCCCCGTCCGCCTGTGGATTTCGCGGAGCCAGCGGCGCAGCTCCTTGCGCACGCGCGCATCGAGCGCGCCGAAGGGCTCGTCCAGCAGCAGGACGCGCGGCTCGATGGCGAGAGCGCGGGCGAGAGCCACGCGCTGGCGCTGACCGCCGGAGAGTTGCGCGGGATAGCGCGCGCCGAGGCCCGCGAGCTGCACGAAATGCAGCAATTCCTGGATTCGCGCCTTTATGGCGGCCAGGCTCGGTCGCGTCCGGCGCGGTCGCGCATGCAGTCCGTAGCCGATGTTGTCCGCGACATTCATATGTTTGAACAGCGCATAGTTTTGGAACACGAAGCCGACGCGGCGTTCCTGCACCGTGAGATTGGTCGCGTCGCCGCCGTCGAACAGCACCCTGCCGCGATCGGGCGACTGGAGGCCCGCGATCACGCGCAGCAGCGTCGTCTTGCCGGAGCCCGACGGGCCCAGCAGCGCAATCAGCTCGCCCGGCCGGATTTCCAGATTGACGCCGCGCAACGCGGCGAAGGAGCCGAACTCGAGCGCGACGTCCTCGACCTTGATCGCGACGCCCTGCGCGGCAGTCTCAATGCCGCCGGCCGCCGCGTCCGGCGAGTTCGTCGGCGTGTCGCCATTCGAGGAACGTTTTGACGCCAAGGGTGACAAGGGCAAGTCCCGCGAGAAGGACGGCGAGAGCGAAAGCGGCGACATTGTTGTACTCATTGTAGAGGATCTCGACCTGAAGCGGAATTGTGTTGGTGAGGCCACGGATGTGGCCCGACACGACGGAGACGGCGCCGAATTCGCCCATGGCGCGCGCGTTGCACAGCAGCACGCCGTAGAGCAGACCCCATTTGACGTTGGGTAGCGTCACGGTCAGAAATGTCGTCACGCCCGATGCGCCGAGCGTGAGCGCGGCTTCTTCCTCCATCGTGCCCTGTTCCTGCATCAGCGGAATGAGTTCGCGTGCGACGAAGGGGACGGTGACGAAGATGGTGGCGAGCACGATGCCGGGCACGGCGAACACGATCTGCACGCCATGCGCGCCGAGCCACGACCCGAAGAGTCCTTGCGCGCCGAACACCAGCACATAGACCAGCCCCGAGACGACGGGCGATACGGAGAACGGCAAGTCGATCAGCGTGACAAGCAGGCTCTTTCCCGGAAACGAGAATTTGGCGATGGACCACGCGGCCGCGAGGCCGAAGACGAGATTGGCCGGCACGGCGATGGCTGCGATCAGGATGGTCAGGCGGATGGCCGCCTGCGCGTCTGGATCGACGAAGGACTTCGCGAAGGTCCCGACGCCTTTCGAGAGCGCCTCGCTGAAGACGACGACGAGCGGCGCGAACAGGAAGAGCGCGAGAAAGGAGACGGTCGCCGCGATGAGCGCAACCCGCGCGGCCGGCGAGTCTTCGGTCGCGGACCGCGATCTGCGCTTTGGCGCGGCGCGATAGGACGGCGCGAGCGCGTCAGACATTGCCGAACCTCCTGCGGCTCCAGGCCTGGATGAGATTGATGACAAGCAGCGCGGCAAAGGAAATGGCGAGCATGATCGTCGCGATCCCGGTTGCGCCGGCGTAATCATATTGCTCGAGCTTCACGACAATCAGCAGCGGCGCGATCTCGGACACGTAGGCGAGATTGCCGGAAATGAAGATCACCGACCCGTATTCGCCGATCGCGCGCGCGAAGGCGAGCGCGAAGCCGGTCAGCAGCGCAGGAACGAGCGGCGGCAGCAATACGCGCAGGACGGTCTGCAGGCGTGACGCGCCGAGCGTCGCGGACGCCTCCTCGAGCTCATGCTCCAGTTCCGCGATGATCGGCTGCACGGTACGGACCACGAAGGGCAGGCCGATGAAGACAAGAGCGACGAAAATACCCGCCCGCGTGAACGCGATCTTGATCCCGAATTCCGCGAGCGGCGCGCCGAACCAGCCGTTGGGGGCGTAGAGCGCGGCGAGCGAAATGCCGGCGACCGCAGTCGGCAGCGCGAACGGCAGATCGACGAAGGCGTCGAGAAGGCGACGGCCGGGAAAGCGATACCGCGTGAGCGACCATGCGACGATCAGGCCGAAGACGAGATCGGCGAACGCCGCCGCAAACGAGATGAAGAAGGTGGTGCGCAGCGCCGCGGCGATGCGGGGCTGCAGGACGATGTCGACAAAGCCGCCCACCCCCAGGCCCGACGAGCGCACGACGAGGGTCGCGAGAGGAAACAGGACCAGCAGGCCGAGATAGAGCAACGTGAAGCCGATCGTCAAACCGAAACCCGGAAGGACGCTCGGCGCCACGAAGCGCCATTTCTTTCCCGCCGTCGCGGCGGCCGCGCTCATGACGAGACCTTATTTCTGGATTTCGTCGAAGACGCCACCATCGGCGAAATGCTTCTTCTGCGCGGCCGCCCAGCCGCCGAACTCCTTGTCGACGGTCACGAGATTGAGCTTCGGCAGCCGGTCGAGATCGGCCTTGTCCGCGAATTCCGGATGCGCGGGCCGATAATAATTGCGCGCGATGAGCTTCTGCGCCGTCGGCGTATAGAGGAATTCGAGATAGGCCTTGGCGACCTTGGTCGTTCCCTTGGCCTCCGCATTCTTGTCGACCACGGAAACAGAAGGCTCGGCCAGGATCGACAGCGACGGCGCGACGATCTCGAACTTGTCCTTGCCGAACTCCTCGAACGCGAGGAAGGCCTCGTTCTCCCAGGCGATCAGCACGTCGCCGAGGCCGCGCTGCGCGAAGGTGATGGTCGAGCCGCGCGCGCCGGTATCGAGCACGGGCGCGTTCTTGTAGATCGCCTTGACGAAGTCCTTCGTCTTCGCCTCGTCGCCGTCGAATTTTTTCGCGGCGTAGCTCCAGGCCGCGAGATAGTTCCAGCGCGCGCCTCCCGACGTCTTCGGATTGGGCGTGACGACCGCGACCCCCGGCTTCACGAGATCGTCCCAGTCCTTGATGTTCTTCGGATTTCCCTTGCGCACGAGAATGACGATCGTCGACGTGTAGGGCGAGGAATTGTTCGGCAACCGCTTCTGCCAGTCCGCGGGTATCTTTCCGGAGCGCGTCGCGATCGCGTCGATGTCGGCGGCGAGCGCCAGCGTGACGACATCGGCCTGAAGTCCGTCGATGACCGCGCGCGCCTGCGCGCCGGATCCGGCGTGAGAGGCCTGGATTTCCACGGTCTCGCCGGTCTTCGCCTTCCAGTCGGCGGCGAAGGCCGGATTGATCGCCTTGTAGAGTTCGCGGGTGGGATCGTAGGAAACGTTGAGAAGCTTCTGTTGCGCCGAAGCGCCGCTTGCGCAGACGGCGAGCGCCAGGAACAGGGACGCCGCATAGCGCGGCGCAGTCAGGCCGAAACCTCTGATCATGATATGCCCTCTCAACATGCCGCATGCGCGCGGCTTTTTGCGGATTTCGAAAATCTAGCCGACGCGCGGCCGGCCGTTCACACGGCGACTTGATCCCGTTCGAGAACGATCGGGAGATTGGTCGTCGATTTGATGCGCTCCATCACGAAGCGCGAGGTGACGTTGCGCAGCGGCGCAAGGCCGATCAGCTTCTTGTAGAAGGCGTCGTAGGCCGGCATGTCGGCGACGACCACGCGCAATTCGTAATCCGTCTCGCCGGCCATGCGGTAGAGATCGAGCACTTCCGGCATGGCCTTCGCCTTTTCGGTGAAGCGTCGGAGCCAGTCGTCGGAATGGGCGCCGGCCTCGATTGCGACAAGCACGGTGAGGCCGAGCCCCAGCGCATCCGGATTGACGATGGCGACGCGCCGTTCGATCGCGCCGCGCGCCTCGAGCTTCTGGATGCGCTTCCAGCAGGGCGTCTGCGACAGGTTGATCCGGCCGGCGAGATCCGCAATCGACAAGGTGGCGTCGTTCTGCAGCTCGCGGAGAATGCGGCGGTCGGTATCGTCGAGATCGCGCGCCATCAAGGTTGCGCGGCCTGCGCCGTGGGCGATCGCGCGGCCATGGTCGCCTGCGCCCGGTGGCTTGCGAGGTGGACGGCGAGCGCGGCGGCCAGCACCACCGCGATCAGCGCGACGACGTCAAAAACAGAACGCGGATGCGACGGCCGACGCATGGTCGGGGCATGAAGCTCGGAAAGGTCGGACATGGCGATCGGGCTCCTGAAACAGGCTTCGATCGTCCACGGCCTTCGCTAGAGGTTCAAGTCGATAATCTATCCAGTTGATAGATAGACTGTCCTATATCGACCGTCCTTCGGCAAAATTTCTTCTCTTTTCGGGTCAGGCGACGCCCCGGTCCCCGGATCGTCCCGGCGAAGGCTTTTTCCGGCCGGGGCCGCCGGCGGCCATGTCGGCCAGAGACTTGGCGTCCAGAACGGCGGCGATCGCATCGCGCGCTTCCGTCATGGCGAGCCTCACCTCGCAGTTTCGCGGATCGCGGCAATCCAGGCAGCGCTTGTACGCTCGGCGGCTCGCACACAGGATCGGCGCGAGAGGGCCGTCGAGCGTTCGCACGATATCGCCCACAGAAATCTTAGCCGGCGGGCGCGCCAGGCGATAACCGCCGCCCTTCCCCTTCCTGGCCTCGACCAGGCCGGATTCGCGCAATTGCGCGAGAATGGCGTCCAGGAATTTCTTGGGAATCTGATTCTGCGCGGCGATATCGAGTCCGGCCGCGAGCTCCTGCGGCGCGAGCCGCGCCAGGTGCACCATGGCCTTGAGGCCGTATTTGCCCTTCATGGTCAGCATGCTGCGGCATAGCTCGGCGCGCGCGCCGAGTCCAATGGCGGGCCGGCGCGGATCATTTGCCCTCCTTGCGCTCCGTCGCGGAGCAATCGTTTCGCTGCAACGCGGGAAAAAGAGCAGGCCTGTTTTATTGACCAAATCGATAGATTGATAAAAATCATGGCCGACGCAACCGAAGGAAGCCGCATGAAATCGATGCACCTTTGCCGGCCGCAGGCGCGCTGGCGCCTCGCCCGCCGCTGCATCTCGGCGGCGACCGGCGCCTGTCGCTGACGCCCGGACACCGCCAACCGACAGCAACAATCAGGAGCGCCGCGCCGCGGCGAACGACCAGACATGTCCATCCATTCCCGGAATCCGCACACCGCTTCTCACGTCGACGCCTTCATCATCGAGAGCCACGACCGCATCGCCGGCATCGTCGCCAGCGACGGCCGCGCCTATCGCTTCTTCGCTTCCGAACGCGCCTTCGAGAGTCTCGAGGGTCGCGTCTTCCGCTCCGCGCGCCACGCCGAACGCGCGGTCCGCGACCTGATCGCAAACCGGCCGCGCCAGGCGACCTTCGGCTGAACCCGCGCCAAAGCAAGAAAGGACCCTATTCCATGATCAGCAGACGTCATCTTCTCTCCAGCGCCGCGGCCCTCGCCGGCGCGTCCGCGCTGCCCGCGTTCGCGCAGGACAAGCCTGCCGAAATCCGGATCGGCACACAGAAAGGCGGCTATTTCCCTGCCGTGAAGCAGCGCCGAACAGTGGAGGCCGCCTTCAGGCCGCTCGGCGTCGAGATCAAATGGATCGACTTCCAGTTCGGCCCACCCCTGCTCGAAGCCATCAACGTCGGCAGCGTCGACTTCGGGTATGTCGGCGACTCGCCGCCGATCTTCGCGCAATCCGGCGGCGCGAATATCCGCTACGCCGCGGCCGTCGTCTCGCGCGGCAACAACCAGGCGATCCTCGTGCCGCAGGATTCGCCGCTGAAGTCGCTCGCCGATCTCAAGGGCAAGAAGATCGCCTTCGGCAAGGGCTCGAGCGCGCACAATCTGCTCGTCGCCGCGCTGGAAAAGGTCGGCGTCGCCTGGAGCGACATCACGCCTGTGCCGCTGGCGCCGGCCGATGCGACGGCCGCCTTCGCAAGAGGCGCGATCGACGCCTGGTCAGTCTGGGATCCCTATGTCGCGCTCGCCGAACTGAAGTTGAACGCGCGCGCGATCGCGTGGGAGCGCGACATCCATAAGTCGAACGCCTTCTTCATCGTCGGCGCGGATTTCGTGCGGAAATATCCCTCGCTCGTCGCGCAGCTGAACGAAATCTTCGCGAGCGAGGGCAAATGGGCCGAAGCGAATCGCGAGGACGTCGCGGTGGCCTATGCAAACGCGACCGGCGTCGACATCGAAGCCGTGCGTCGCGCCGTGCAGAGGTCGACCTACCAGGTCGCGCCTGTCGACGAGGGCGTCATCAAGACGCAGCAAGCGGTTGCGGATCGCTTCGCCAGGCTCGGGCTTATCCCCAAACCGGTTCGGGTCGCCGATATCGTCTGGAAATGGACGCCGGGGAGCTGAGGACCTCATGACCAACATTGCCGAAACACTTGTCCTCAAGCCCGGCGTGCCCTTACGGCAGCCGCTGCTGGCGCGGTTCGGCCAAGCGACGCGCGCGCACGCCGCCGCCTGGTTCGTCCCGGCCCTCATCCTCACGCTCTGGCAGGCGAGTTCTGCGCTCGGCTGGCTCTCCGCCAATGTTCTGCCGAGCCCGCTCGGCGTCCTGCGCGCCTTCTGGAAACTCACGCTGTCGGGCGAACTGGCGCAGAATATCGGCGTCAGCTTCCTGCGCGCGGTGGCGGGCTTTGTTGTCGGCGGCGGCGTCGGCTTTGCGTTCGGCCTCGCCAACGGCCTGTCGCGCGTCTCCGAAACGCTGACGGATTCCACGCTGCAGATGGTGCGCAACATTCCCCATCTGGCGCTCATTCCGCTCGTCATCCTCTGGTTCGGCATCGACGAGGGCGCCAAGCTCTTCCTGATCGCGCTCGGCGTCTTCTTTCCGGTCTATATCAACACGCTGCACGGCGTGCGCACCGTCGATCCGCAGCTCATCGAAATGGGCCGCAGCTACGGCATGACCTCGGGCGAACTGTTCCGCCGCGTGATCGTGCCGGGCGCCTTGCCGTCGATCTTCGTCGGCCTGCGCTTTGCGCTCGGCGTCATGTGGTTGACGCTGATCGTGGCTGAAACCATCGCCGCGCAATCGGGCCTCGGCTACATGGCGATGCAGGCGCGCGAGTTCATGCAGACAGACGTCGTCGTGCTCGCGATCCTCATCTACGCCCTGCTCGGCAAGGCCGCAGACTCGGCCGCCCGCCTGCTCGAACGTCGGTTCCTGCAATGGAACCCGGCCTTCCGGACGAAGGGAGCGCGCGCATGACCGCCGTCCAGACCATGACGGCGCGCGCGCCGTCGCCGGACTTCACCGGCCTGTTCCGCGAGCCCACGCGCGGCGCTCCGATCACGACGCGCAATCTCGGGCGGCGCTTCGGCGATCTGCAGGTGCTGCGCTCGTTCGAGCTGCATGTCCCGGCGGGCCAGTTCCTCGCCATCGTCGGCCGCAGCGGCTGCGGCAAGAGCACCCTGCTGCGAATCCTGGCGGGTCTCGATCATCCGAGCTCCGGAGAATGCCGGTTCGGCGACGATCCGTCGAACGGAGAAACGCGCGCGGACGCGCGCATCATGTTCCAGGAGCCGCGCTTGCTGCCGTGGGCGAGCGTGCTCTCAAACGTCGAGGTCGGCCTATCGGGCGCGGCGAGCGCGCCGGACTCACGGCGTCGCGCGCTGGAGACGCTGGCCGCTGTCGGCCTCGAGGATCGCGCCGACAACTGGCCGTCCGTCCTTTCAGGCGGCCAGAAGCAACGCGTGGCGCTCGCGCGCGCGCTGGTTTCCCGGCCGCGCTTTCTCGCGCTCGACGAGCCGCTGGGCGCTCTCGATGCGCTCACCCGCATCGAGATGCAGGGCCTGATCGAACGCGTGTGGCAGGAGCAACGCTTCACGGCCGTGCTCGTGACGCACGACGTCTCCGAAGCGCTCGCGCTGGGCGATCGCGTGGTGATGATCGAGGACGGCCGCATCGCGCTCGACATCTCCGTCACGCTGCCGCGGCCGCGCCGTCGCGGCTCCGTCGATCTCGCCGTGCTGGAAGAGCGCATTCTCGCGCAAATCCTGCAGCGGGAAAAAACCGCGCCCGAATACGTCATCTGAAACCGGAAGAGAGAGAAACCGATGAGCTTCTATAGAGACTTCAACGACAAGATCGCGATCGAGTCCTGGAACACGCAGGAGCGCAAGGCTTACGAGACGATCGGGGTGAAGCGGCTTTCGCCGACGGTCGGCGCCGAGATTTCCGGCGTCGACCTGTCGAAAGACCTCAGCGACGCGCAATTCGCCGAGGTGCGCCGCGCGCTCGACGAAAATCTCGCGGTCATCTTCCGCGACCAGGACATTTCGCACGAGGCGCATAAGAAACTCGCGCTGCGTTTCGGCAAGTCGCTGCACCGACACGAACTGGGCGCATCGCGCTTCAAGGGCGCAGGCGAGTTCGATCCCGAGATATTGTCCTGGAAGACCAGCAGGGATTCGCGTTTCACGGCAGGCGACGGCTGGCACCCCGACGTCTCCTGCGATCCCTCGCCGATCGCCTATTCGTTCCTGCGCGTGACGAAGACCCCGCCGATCGGTGGCGATACGGCCTTCGCCAATATGTATCTGGCGTATGAATTCCTGTCGGAGCCGATCAAGACGCTCCTCGACGGCCTGACCGCGATCCACGACGGTTCGCTCGCGTGGACAGCGGGCTACGGCGCGCAGCCCACGCCCGGCAAGACATATCCGCAGAGCGAGCATCCGGTCGTCGCGACCCATCCGCGCACGGGCCGCAAGTATCTCTACGTCAACGCCTCGTTCACGTCGCATATCGTGCAGTTGACGCGCAAGGAGAGCGACGCGATTCTGGCGCTTCTCAATCGCCACGTCGAAAGCCAGCTTGCGCTGCAGACGCGCGTCCACTGGTCGGCGAATTCGCTCGTGATCTGGGACAATTGGGCGGCCCAGCACCATGCGATCTGGGATTACTACCCCGAAGAACGATGGGGCGAGCGCGTCTCGGTCGTGACAGGAGAGATCCCGCGTTCGCAACTGGAACTGCCGCAAGCAGCCGAGTGAGCGTGAGCAGCCCTGCCGCGGCGTCCAGCCGCGGCAGGACGCAGCGTCTTCGGCGGCCTATCGGACGTTCTGGCGATCGCCGCGAAACGAACAACTGCTCCTCCGCAACGGCAGGCGCAGGGGCGGACATGGCGTCCTTGCCGGCTGGCGTCCATCGCAGGACGCGAACCGCCTTTATTCCGCGGCCGCCTGCTTTTCGGACAGGACCGGCGATACGCCCTGCTTGCGTCGCGACGCGAAGCGCGCGGTGAGATTGTCGAGATAGAGGTAGATGACCGGGGTCGTGAGCAAGGTCAGCGCCTGGCTCACCAGCAGGCCGCCGAACATCGCATAGCCGAGCGGCTGCCGGATTTCGGCGCCGGTTCCGTTTCCCAGCATGAGCGGCATCGCGCCGAGGAGCGCGGCCATGGTCGTCATCATGATCGGCCGGAAGCGCAGGAGCGCGGCCTGGCGGATCGCCTCGAGCGGCGACAATCCCTGATTGCGTTCCGCCTCGATCGCGAAATCCACCATCATGATTCCGTTCTTCTTGACGATACCGATGAGCAGCACAAGCCCGATCAATGCGATCAGGCTGAAATCGAAGCCGAAGATCATGAGGGTCGAAAGCGCGCCCAGACCCGCCGACGGCAATGTCGAGAGAATGGTCAGCGGGTGGATGAAGCTTTCGTAGAGCACGCCGAGGATCAGGTAGACGACGACCAGCGCCGCGAGGATCAGCAGCGGCACGGTGGACAGCGACGCCTGAAAGGCCTGCGCGACGCCGGCGAACGTTCCCGAGAGCGCGGCAGGCGGACCAAGTTCGGCGACGGCGTTTTCGATCGCCTTCGTCGCGTCGCCGAGCGCGACGTTCGGCGCCAGGTTGAAGCTGATCGTCGTCGCCGGGAACTGGCCCTGGTGGCTGACCGACAGAGGCCGGACAGGCACGGTCGTCCACGAAGCGAAAGCCGAGAGCGGCACCTGGGCGCCGTCGTTCGGACTCTTGAGATAGATCTGCTGCAGCGTCTTCGGCGAGCCCTGGAGCGCCGGCGTGATCTCGATGATCACGTGATAGGAGCTGACCTGCGTAAAATATTGCGCGATCTGGCGCTGGCCGAAGGCGTCGTAGAGCGTGTCGTCGATCAATTGCGGCGTGAAGCCGTAGCGCGCCGCCTGATCGCGGTCGATGGTGAGCGTCAGCGCCGCGCCGTTCATCTGCTGGTCCGTGGCGACGTCGCGCAATTGCTCAAGCGACTTCAGCTTTTCCAGAATGCGCGGCGACCAGGCGTTGAGCTCGTTCGAATCCGCGTCTTGCAACGTATACTGGTATTGCGTGCGCGACGCCCGCCCGCCCATGCGGATGTCCTGCGCGGCCTGCAGATAGAGCCGCGCGCCCTCGACCTTTTCGAGCTTGGGCCGCAATCGGTTGATGATCTGATCGGCAGAGGCGTTGCGCTCGTCGCGCGGCTTCAGCGTGATATACATGCGGCCGTTGTTCAGCGCATTGCCGCCGCTCGCCCCGACGGCGCTGGCGACGGTCGCGACATCGGGATCGGCCTGCACGATCGCCGCAAGCTGTTGTTGCAGGGCGAACATGCGGTCGGCCGAGACGTCCTGCGGCGCTTCGGAAATGGCCGTGATGAGACCCGTGTCCTGCTGTGGGAAAAACCCTTTCGGGATGACCACGAAGAGCCACGCCGTCGCGCCGACGGTCGCAAGAAAGACGAGCAGCGTCGCGAAGCGGTGGCGCAGCACGAATTCCAGCGCGCGCGCATAGCCCGCCAGCATCAGGTCGAAAGCGCGTTCGGTCGCCTTGTAGATCCGGCCGTGCCGCTCCTCGGCATGCGGGCGCAGCAGGCGAGCCGCCATCATCGGCGTCAACGTCAAGGCGACGATGCCGGAAACGACGATCGTCATCGACAGCGTCATCGAGAATTCGCGGAAAAGACGGCCGATGATGCCGCCCATCATGAGCAGCGGGATGAGGACCGCGATCAGCGACAGGCTGATGGAGAAAATGGTGAACCCGATCTCGCCGGCGCCGCGCAGCGCCGCCTCGTAGGGCGGCGCGCCTTCCTCGACATAGCGCGCTATGTTCTCCAGCATGACGATGGCGTCGTCGACGACGAAACCGACGGCGATCGTCAGCGCCATCAGCGAGAGATTGTCGAGGCTGTAGCCTGCGGCCCACATCATCGCGCAGGCCCCCAGCAGCGCCAGCGGCACGGTGATCGCGGGAATGAGCGTCGCCTGCACGGAGCGCAGGAAAACGAAGATCACGAGCACGACGAGGCCGATGGTGATGGCGAGCGTGTATTGCACGTCCACCACGGCCGCGCGGATCGTCTGGGTGCGGTCGCTCATGATCTTGACGTCGATCGCCGGCGGGATGGCGGCGATCAACCGCGGCAATTGCGCCTTGATGGCGTCGACCGTGTCGATGACGTTGGCGCCGGGCTGTTTGAAGACGACGAGAAAGACGCCCGGCTCCCCGTTGGCCCAGGCGCGCTGCGTCCTGTCTTCCGGACCGCCGACGGCCTGGCCGATGTCGCGCACGCGGATCGGCGCGCCGGCGCGATAGGCGAGGATCACGTCGTTCCACTTGTCGGCGGCAATCAATTGATCGTTCGCGTAGATCGTGAAGTTGCGCGAGGCGCCGTTGAGATTGCCCTTGGGGCTGTCGACGGTCGAAATGGCGAGCCGCGCGCGGATATCTTCCAGCGACAGCCCCTTGTTGACGATCTTGGAGGGGTCGATCTGCACGCGGATCGCCGGCGTCTGCTGGCCGCCGATGACGACCTGCGCGACGCCGGAAATCTGGCTGATCTGCTGGGCGAGCTTGGAATAGACCTGATCGTCGACGACCGTCGTGGGATAGGCGCGCGAGGTCGCCGACAGGAGCAGCACAGGCGAATCCGCCGGATTGATCTTGCGATAGGTCGGCGGGTTCGGCAGCGTCTTCGGCAATTGTCCGCCGGCCGCGTTGATTGCGGCCTGCACGTCGTTGGCGGCGGCGTCGATATTGCGGCCGAGATCGAACTGGATCGTGATCGCTGTCGAACCGAGCGAACTCGACGAGGTCAGTTGCGCCACGCCCGGCATCTGCGCGAATTGCGATTCCAGCGGCTGCGCGACAGTCGCCGCCATCGTCTCCGGATCGGCGCCGGGAAGCGTGGCGGAAACCTGGATCGTCGGAAAGTCGACTTGCGGCAAGGGCGCCACGGGCAGGTTCGGATAGGCGATGAGGCCCGCGAATGCGATGCCCACCATGATCAGAATGGTCGCGACGGGGCGCTTGATGAAGGGCCCGGACAATCCGCCGTTCATCGCGCGTCCGCCCGGCTGTCGGCGGGCGGCCCGGCCGGCGCCGCCGTTATCGCCACCTTCGCGCCGTCATACAGGCGCGTCTGTCCGGAGACGATGACGCGATCGCCGGCCTTCAAGCCAGCCTTCACGACGAAATATCCTTCGCCCTGCCGCTCGGTCTCGATCTTGCGGATCGTCGCCGTATCGCCCTGCGCCAACCAGACATAGAGCCCGTCCGGCCCGCGCTGCACCGCGGCGTAGGGCGCGAGCAGCGCGTCGCCGATATCGCGCACGTGAAGGACGGCGACGACGGACTGGCCCGGCCACAGGCGCATCCGGGTGTTGGCGAAGGTCGCCTTGGCCTGCAGGGTTCCGGTCGTCTGATCCACCTGATTGTTGAGAACCGACAGCGTCCCAGTCGCCAGCAGGGCCGCGCGATCCGACGTGTAGACGTCGACCGCCAGAGGTCCGCCGCTCATCGCCTGCTGCACCTCGAAAATATGGTCCTCCGGAATCGTGAACAGCACGAAGACGGGATCGACCTGGACGATCGACAGGATCGGCTGCGTATCGCCGGCGTGAACGATGTTGCCGACATCGACCTGCCGGAAGCCGATTCGCCCGCTGATCGGCGCTCGAATTTCGGTATAGCTCAACTGGGTCTGCGCATTCTCGACCGCCGCGTCGTCCGCCGCGATCTGCGCTACGCCGGAGGCCACCAGCGCTTGCTGCGTGTTGAGCTGCTGCTCCGTCGCAAAGCTCTTCGCCGCGAGCTGCGAGTAGCGCTGCAGATCGCGCCTGGAATTGTCGAGGGTCGCCTGGTCCTGCGTGCGCTTGGCGAGCGCCTGATCGAGCGCCGCCTTGAACGGCCGCGCATCCAGCCGCACCAGCAGGTCGCCCTGCTTCACGATCTCGCCCTGCTTGAAGACAGCCTGCTCGATCTGCCCGTCGACCCGGGCGCGCACGCTCACGGTGTTCAATGGCTGAACCGATGCGATCGAGTCCAGCCGCACCGGGAAATCGCCCTTCACGATCTCAGCGGCGGTCACGGGCGCAGCCTTCGCCGACGGACCGGGCGCCACGGGCTCCGCTCGATTCCGCGACAGCTCCCAACCTGCCGCAACCGCGGCCAGAAGGCCTATAATAGTAAGTATACGGAATTTAAGCTTGGTAGCCATTGTGCCGATGTATAGCGACCGTGGCCTTTTGCAAGACAACATTTTTCTGGAATTTGTCTACGTCAGTTCCGCCAAGGCGATTTCCGCTGGGACCGAGAGCCGGATTCCGGCTTCCGCGGCGAGGCCGTGCCAGTCGCTCGAGCTCCCGTTCAGGAGCGTCTCGCCGGGCGCCGCCCGCAGGGGCCTCAGATCGCTTGCAGAAATGCGGACTTATGCAAGCTGGCGGACGAAATCTGCAGATTTCGATGAATGGTCGGAGTGAGAGGATTCGAACCTCCGACCCCCTCGTCCCGAACGAGGTGCGCTACCAGACTGCGCTACACTCCGATGTCCTGCCGCCGCGAGGCGCGAACCGCGCCCTTATAGTCAAGGCGACCGCAGGCGGCAAGACCGCAGCGGCGGTATTTCGAAGGCGCCGCCATCGAACCGTGCCGGCGGGCGATTCCGGCGAGAACAGCCCGATTTTCGCGCCCGCGCGCACGGTCGCGCCTCGGCTTTGCTCGAACGCGCATGCGCGGGCGGGCCGCGCCGGCGTTTCGAGAACGTCTCGAAACCCCGCCGAAGCGAAATCGTCGCACGCCGGCGCACAGGCTTGCGAGGCTAGGGCTCGCACTCTATGGTCCGCGCCCGCCGGCTCGCCGGCCATGATGGGGCGTCGCCAAGCGGTAAGGCAGCGGATTTTGATTCCGCCATACGGAGGTTC
>DAIRCS010000020.1:0-7113 GCA_036796555.1 Rhodoblastus sp.
TCGACCTCGATGAAGGTCGCGTGGCCGGCCACCGCCTCGTCCATCGAATTGTCGATGACCTCAGCGAACAGGTGATGCAGCGCGGTCTCGTCCGTGCCGCCGATATACATGCCTGGACGGCGGCGAACGGGCTCGAGCCCTTCCAGCACCTCGATCGAGGCGGCCGTATAGCCGGCCTCGCCGGGCGTGCCGGAGCGGGGCGCGTCTTTCTTTGCAGGGGTCGCGGGCGCGGCCTTGCGCGCCGCGCCGCCAAACAGGTCGCTGTTGTCGGCCATGCCGCGTTTTACGCTGATTCGGTTCGCCATGGGCCTCTATGCCACGGCCGGCGCGCGAATGCGAACGAAACGGAAACGGCAGCGGTTACGCGGCCTTAAAGCGACCGCGCTACACCTGCCGTCATGCCCGCGCTTGTCGCGGGCATCCACGCCGCGCCGACCGGCAAGGCTGGCAAGCAAGGACGGATGACGATGCAGCCATCGCTGACGCCTCCCGGCGTGGATGGCCGGGACAAGCCCGGCCATGACGGCGCGCGGCGTGTGGACGATCCTCTCACCATCGTCATCTGCCTCGACCACGCCTCGGTCACCGGCGGACAGGCCAAGGTCGCCTTCGATTCCGCCATCGGCCTGAAGGCGGCGGGGCACAGGCCCATCGTCTTCGCCGCCGCGGGGCCCGTCGATCCGTTGCTGCGCGACAATCAGATCGAGGTCGTCTGCCTCGGCCAGACCGATCTGCTCGGCGCCGCGTCCAGATTGCAGGGCGCCGTTCAGGGCGTCTGGAACAAGGCCGCGCAACATGCGCTGGCGAACCTGCTCGCGGGCATGCCAAAGGATCGCACGATCGTGCACGTGCATGGCTGGGCCAAGGCGCTCTCGCCCTCCATCGCGCCGGCGATCCGCGCCTCGGGCCTGCCGGCGATCTTCACGCTGCACGACTACTTTCTGTTCTGCCCGACCGGCGGCTTCTACGATTACAACGCGCACGAACTCTGCGAGCGCCGGCCGCTCGGGCTTTCGTGCCTCGCCACCAATTGCGACGCTGTCTCCTATCCGCGAAAAGTCTGGCGCAGCGCGCGTCTAGCGATGGCCAACGGGATCGTCGGCCTGCGCGGCGCCTTTTCAGATTTCATCTGCATCTCGAACGTGCAGCGCGAGATCATCGCCCCTTACGTTCCGAAAACGGCGCACATGCACGCCATCTCGAATCCCGTCGCCGCCGACGATCTCGGGCCGAAGGCCGAGCCCGCGTCGGGCGACATGATTTTCGTCGGCCGCGTCTCGCCAGAGAAGGGGCCGCTCGTCTTTGCCGAAGCCGCGCGCATGGCGGGCATGATCCCGACCTTCGTCGGCGACGGCCCGGCCGCCGCGGAATTGCGTGAGAAATTTCCGGAAGCGCGCATTCTCGGCTGGCGGAAGCCGGAGGAGGCGCGGAACGCGCTGCGCGCGGCGCGCGCGCTCGTCTTCCCCTCGCGCTGGTATGAAGGGCAGCCGCTGACCGTGCTCGAGGCCAAGGCGGCTGGCACGCCGGTCATCGTCTCCGACGTCTGCGCCGGCCGCGAGGAAATCGTCGACGGCGATACGGGCCTGTGGTTCAAATCCGGCGAGGCTGCCGACCTCGCGCGCGCGCTGACGGCGATGCAGGACGACGATACGGTGCGGCGCATGTCGCACGCGGCCTACGCCGCCTACTGGCGCGATCCGCCGACGCTCGCGCGCCATGTCGAACGGCTGGAGAAAGCCTATCGCGGCATGATCGCCAACGCGCCGCAGGGCGTTGTGCAGGGCGCGACGGGAGTGGCGGCATGCGTCTCGCGGTAAACGCACGCGTCACCGCCTTTTCCATGGGCGGGCAGCAGCGCGTGACGGCGGAAATCCTCAAGCGCCTCGGCTCCGTCGAGGCGGTCGCGCCGGCAAGGCCGCTCGGCGGCGCGAAGGGCCACGCCTGGGAGCAGGCGATCCTGCCGCTGCGCACGATGGGCAAGCTCCTGTGGTCGCCGTCCGCAACCGGCCCGATCGCCAAGCGCGCGCAGGTCGTCACGCTGCACGACGTCGCCTTTCTCGACGCGCCGGAATTCTTTTCGTCGAACTTTGCGCGCGCCTATCGCATGCTGCTGCCGCCGCTGTTGAAGCGTGCGGCGAAGGTCGTGACCGTCTCGGAATTCTCGCGCCAGCGCATCGCGCATTGGTATGGGCTCGACGCTGCGCGGATCGAGGTCATCGGCAATGGCGTGAGCGAACAGTTTCGCCGCTACGAACCGGACGCCATCGCCGCCACGCGCGCGGCGCTCGATCTGCCGCGCCGCTATTTCCTGCTGCAGGCGACGTCCGACCGCCGCAAGAATCTCGTCCGCGCTCTGGAGGCGTGGGCGGCGGCGCTGCCCGACCTGCCGCCGGACCTGCATCTCGTCGTCTCGGGAAATCTCGCGCGCACTCATGTCTTCGGCGACCTGGGTCCCGTCGGCGACGCGCCGCGCGCGAAACTCGTGGGCTATGTCGCGGACGAGCACATGGGCCCGCTGATATCAGGCGCCGAGGCCTTTCTGTTCCCGACGCTCTACGAGGGTTTTGGCCTGCCGATCATCGAGGCCATGGCCTGCGGCGCGCCGGTGCTGACGAGCGCCGCGACCGCGACACAGGAAGTGGCGGGCGACGCCGCGCTGCTCGTCGATCCGGCCTCTGTCGCGGAAATCGCCGCCGGCATGAAGGCGCTGGCCGGCGATTCCTGGTTGCGCACGCGCCTGTCGGCGGCTGGCGAACAGCGCGCGAAACTCTATTCGTGGGACGATGCGGCCGCGCGCTACCGGGCGCTGTTTGTTTCGCTCGGCGCCGAAATGGGCGCGTAACCAAACCTTCAAGATCATGTGCCTTAAATGCAGGCATGAGGTCGACTTCCGCCAGTCCCGCCCTGCTGCTGCGCTGCGCAGACGCCGCCGGCTACGGCGCGGTCTCCTTCGAGGACGACGAACCCGCCGCCCGGCGTGGCGGAGCGCGCCGGGGCCTGTGGCGCGCGATCCTCTCGCTCCTGTTCGTTCTCGCCTGACGCGGCCGAAAGTCGCTGCTCAGAGCCCGACCGAAAATTGCTCGAGACCGGCTCCCGTTGTCATCCCGGACGGCCGCAGGTCGATCCGGGATCCAGGCGATCGCGCCGCACGCTAGCTCCCGGCTCTCCGCTTCGCTGCGGCCGGGATGACAGTCGGGGCCATCGCCGACAATTTCTCCCGTCAGGCTTTCAGGTTGAAGGTTTGAGCCATCGGCCGGATTCGGAAGGCCGTCCGGTCGCGTCTGTGCGATTTGGCGCAGTTCGCGCGCCGGGATTTCGCGAGAATGAACGCATGAACGTCACAGGCAAATTTTTCGCGCTCGGCGCGTGCGTCGCCACGCTTGGCGTAGCTGGCGCGCACGCCGACGCGCTCGACGACGATTACATCAGGGCGCGCAATTCCTATGTCGCGCGCTTCGATCCCGGCGACAGGGAAGTCGACTACAAGAAGATCGAGGCGCCGCACAAGGCGGCGCTGTCCAATCTCGAGGGCAAGCTGCGCCGGCGGCTCGGCGATCCCATGTCCAGGGGCGCGCGCGGGCAGGGCAGGCTCAACGCCATGAGCCTCGTCAAGGGCGACATGGAATTCGGCGCGCTCGACGCGCTCGTCTACCCGTTCGACGACAAGGCGCAGGCCTATGTCTCGACATCGGGCATCGTCGCCGCATGGCTGAAGGAGCATGCGGACTGGTGGGACAAGGGACTCGAGAACGTGCCGCCGCAGGCCGAAGCCGCGCTGAAGTTCGACGGCTTCTACACGCAGGCGATCAGTTCCGACGCCGCCGTGACGAAATTCGCCGATCTCGGCGTGAAGACACCGGACGGCGCGGGCTTTGCGCGGGCGATGCTCGACCGGCGCCAGCAGGACGACGGGCCGGGCGCGCCGGACGAGATCATCGTCGGCGCCATCCGCGGCGGACGCGTCTACATCGTGACGGCGCCGGCGGCGCCGAAGCCGCCGGTCATCGCCGCCTGCGAGCAGGTGTGGAAGGATTACGAGGAACGATCGGAGACGGCGCAGAAGCGCTACAGCGATTCCGGCCTCAAGGACGAAGCCGCGCTCAAGCAGAGCGAGACGCTGCGGACCGAAGGCGACCGCGCCTTTCGCGCCTGCTATGGCGAAAAGATCAAGGCGACGCCGGTCTATGCGAAACTGGTGGAGCGCGCGCAGGCGCTGGTGGAGAGGATTGGCAGGTGATCCCAGCTATCATCCGGAAGAGCGGGAAAAATCGTGCCCAAAAATTGCAAAACACTTAGTATACGAAATATCCGGGAGCGCGACCTACGAATCAACTTTTCGGCGTATCTTCGAAGAATGGTTAGGCGCAGCGACATCCCCGGCATCGCTTTCGCTGTCGTGCTCCTGTGCGTGGCCTGCGCCTGTCTGGTATGGTTCCCGGATAGTCCAATCAAAAGCAGGTGGGGTTTCGGCTCAGACTGGACTTGCACCAATCAGGTGAAGGGCGAGCCCGTCTGCGTCAGGCGCGTAGCGCCGTGAAGCCGCACATCGTCCACGATCTACCTGCAACGCGGGAAGCAATCGGCAAGGCGTTCGGTCAAAAGATTGCGGAGCTATACGTTCCGAATCCGCTGATCAGCTTGTACGCCGTCGCGCTGCGCTTCCCCGATGTCAAGGTGATCGTCAGCGGGGAAATCAGGCGGGCGCTTCGGAAGGTCGAAAGCGCGTCTGGTCCGGTGCTGATTGTCGCGCATGACCTGACGACTGAGGCGCGACGTGTCGTCGTGGAAGCGCGATGCGACCTCATGACGAAACAGGAATTCGGCTGGACCGACGAAAGTTACACTGAGATTAGGCAAAAATACTGAGACGGCAGGCGGCATAAAAAATGGCCCGGAACGGGGAGTTTCCACCCACATTCCGGACCACAAAACCACCCAGAAGGCAACAACTAAGCGCTTGAAACGACGTTAGTTCTTTGCTCTCAAGGATTTAATTCTTACACGCTGTAATACATGTCGAATTCGACCGGATGCGGCGTCATTTCGAAGCGCATGACTTCCTGCATCTTCAGCTCGATCCAGCTGTCGATGAAGTCGTCGTTGAACACGCCGCCGGCCTTCAGGAAGTTGCGGTCCTTGTCGAGGCTGGCGAGGGCTTCGCGCAGCGAGCCGCACACCGTCGGGATCTTCTTCAGCTCCTTCGGCGGCAGGTCGTAGAGGTCCTTGTCCATCGCCGGGCCCGGATCGATCTTGTTGGCGATGCCGTCGAGGCCGGCCATCAGCATGGCCGCGAAGGCGAGATAGGGATTGGCCGTCGGATCGGGGAAGCGGACCTCGACGCGCTTGGCCTTCGGGTTCGAGGTGTAGGGGATGCGGCAGGAGGCCGAACGGTTGCGCGCAGAATAGGCGAGCAGCACGGGCGCTTCATAGCCCGGGACGAGTCGCTTGTAGCTGTTCGTCGACGGGTTGGTGAAGGCGTTCAGCGCCTTGGCGTGCTTGATGATGCCGCCGATGTACCACAGGCATTCCTGGCTGAGGTCGGCATACTTGTTGCCCGCGAAAACCGGCTTGCCGTCCTTCCAGATCGACTGGTGCACGTGCATGCCCGAGCCGTTGTCGCCGAAGATGGGCTTGGGCATGAACGTCGCCGTCTTGCCGTAGCTCTGGGCGACCTGGTGGATGCAGTATTTGTAGATCTGCATGTGGTCGGCCATCAGGACGAGCGTGTCGAACTTCATGCCGAGCTCGTGCTGCGCGGACGCCACTTCGTGGTGGTGCTTCTCGACCTTCACGCCCATCTGCGCCATGGCGCCGAGCATTTCGGAGCGCATGTCCTGCGCCGAATCCATCGGCGGGACCGGGAAATAGCCGCCCTTGGTGCGGATGCGGTGGCCGAGGTTGCCGCCTTCATAGGCGGTGTCCTCGTTGGTCGGCAGCTCGATCGAGTCGAGCACGAAGCCCGTGTTGTAGGGATCGGCCTTGAAGCGGACGTCGTCGAACACGAAGAACTCGGCCTCGGGGCCGAAATAGCAGGTGTCGCCGACCCCTTGAGTCTTCATGTGCGCCATCGCCTTCTTGGCGATGCCGCGCGGGTCGCGGTTGTAGGGCTCGCCGGTCGAGGGCTCGAGCACGTCGCAGACGATCGACAGCGTCGGGGCCGCGAAGAACGGGTCCATGGTCGCCGTCGCCGGGTCGGGCATCAGCGTCATGTCGGATTCGTTGATGGCCTTCCAGCCCGCGATCGACGAGCCGTCGAACATCGTGCCTTCGGCGAAGATTTCTTCGTCGATCAGCGTCTGGTCGAAGGTGACGTGCTGCCACTTGCCGCGCGGATCGGTAAACCGCAGGTCCACGTATTTGACGTCGTTGTCCTTGATATACTTGAGCACGTCCTTGGCGGTCTTCATGTGCTGCCTCGCTGGTGGAAGGTTTGGTTCTTGTGAACTGCGGCGGAAAACAGATGCGTCAGATCGCGTCCGTGCCGGTCTCGCCGGTGCGGATGCGCAGCGCCTGTTCGATATTGGAGACGAAAATCTTGCCGTCGCCGATGCGGCCGGTCTGGGCGGCATTGCGGATGGCCTCGACCGCGCGCGCCACGGCGTCGTCGCCGAGAACGATCTCGATCTTCACCTTCGGCAGGAAGTCGACGACATATTCGGCGCCGCGATAGAGTTCGGTGTGACCTTTCTGCCGTCCGAACCCCTTGGCCTCGGTGACGGTGATGCCCTGCAGACCGATTTCGTGCAGCGCTTCTTTCACCTCGTCCAGTTTGAACGGCTTGATGATCGCCTCGATTTTCTTCATTCGCGTCGCCTCGTCCCCTCCGCGCGGCCAGCAGAACCCGTCGAATGCGTGTCGGTCCTGTCGGTCGCAGCGCTCAGATAGCACCCGTTGTGCCAGCGCGCCAAGGCGATTCTCGGTCGCAGTCGCTCAGTTCGTAGGCATTATGAAACGCTATCGCCTATAAAATAGGCGACATGCCTATGGGCGCGGCGACGCGCGCCGCCGTCGAAATGGCGGTTGCGATCGGGTTGGGGAAAGCAGGACGTGATCCCGGGCGCCGCCAGCGGCCCCGGGAGCAATCGGCGAGCGGGGGACGCCCGGGGCCACTTC
>DAIRCS010000020.1:7123-38657 GCA_036796555.1 Rhodoblastus sp.
AGGGATCGCCGGGGCTATTGCGCGAGGGCCGGCTCCTTCACGGCCGCCGCCGTCTCGAGCAGCGCGCCTTCGACCGCCACGGTGACGCCGGGGCCGATCTGCTGCAGCGAGAGAATGCTGCCGTCCTTCAAGGCCACGCCGTCGTGATAGGCGCCGCTCTCGATGCGCGCGAACACCACGCTTTCCCGCTCGCCGAGATTGTGCCGTTCCCGCACCTGCGCCGGTATGTCGGTCAGTTCGAGCTTCGTGTCATATTGCACGCAGATCGCGGTCGCCCTGTCGCCGGGCGAAATCAGGCCGATCGAACCGCTCGGGAAACGGGTCGTCGTATAGCGTTCGCTCTGGCGGGCCGGGCGCGATGCGTACATTTCGAGGGAATAGTCGCACATGTCGCTTCTCCGGTTCGATGGGATCGCCCGAACGCCTCGATAGGCTCCCGGCGCGGACATCGGTCGCGCCGCCCGCTCGTCTGGACGAAATCCCGGCTGAAGGGCGGCGTGACGGGGTCGCCTGCGCGGGGATCGATGGAAGAAGAGCGGTGCGCCCTTGGACCCCCGGGCGCTGCGCCGGCGAACGCCGGTCGCACCCGCGGTTTGAACTAGCGTGCGGCCGCTGGGGTTCCAGCGTCCGGAAGCAATTTTGCAGGTTTCCTGAAGAGACTGGAGCGAGCGGACGAGTCGCGACGTGGTGTTCGAGATACAGTTCGGTGCGGCAATGACGAATTGCGTCGTTGCGGGCTTGTCGTTTCCGACGATGGCGCGAAAATGCGGGCGCTGTGGCCGGCATGTGTCGCAGACGCGTCGCGAGCCGATGGACGGAAATCGAGGAAGGACGAGACCGACATGAAGAAGACTTTCCTCCTGCTGGCGGCCCTGTCCGCGTTTTCCGGCGCGGCGCGGGCCGACGTCTGCGGTGGCGACGCAAACGCCGTAATCAGCGCCCCGCGCCCGGCCGACAACGCCTGTCGCGTCGACGGACGCTTCGCAGGGGAGGGCCGGTCGCCGGCGCGTGTCGAACTCGCCCAGTATTACGAGCGCGGCGACGGGTATGGCGGCGGCTACGGCGGCGGCCCATTCCGCTATTGCCGGACATGGGCGCAGGGCATGGTCCTCATCGGCGCGGAAGCGGCGCGCAGGGGGTGCCTGCAATACGGACCGCAGGGACTTCATACGAATTACGACGCGCATTTCCAATGGTGCATGAGCACGTCGCCCGGCCGCACGCAAAGGGCGGCCGCGCGCGCCAACGCGCTGCTGGCCTCCTGCAACCGCTGAGGCTGGCGGAGGGCGCTCCGGGAAAGGGGCCGCCATGCCCGCGGCGCTGACGGCGCTGCGCGCCGACATAACGACCCTGTCCGTCGACGCCATCGTCAACGCCGCCAACGAATCGCTTCTGGGCGGCGGCGGGGTCGACGGCGCGATCCATCGCGCCGCCGGTCCCGAACTGCTCGCCGAATGCCGCGCGCTCGGCTGCTGCCCGACGGGCGAAGCCAGGATCACGCGGGGCTATCGTCTGCCGGCGCGCTACGTCATCCACACGGTCGGGCCGGTCTGGCGCGGCGGCGGGCGGGGCGAGGCGGACCTGCTCGCCTCCTGCTATCGCCAGAGCCTTCAGCTCGCGACGACGCACGCGATCGCGACGATCGCCTTCCCGTGCATTTCGACGGGCGTCTACGGCTATCCCGCACACGAGGCCGCGCGCGTCGCCGTCTCCGCCGTGCGCGAAAACGCCGCGCCGCAGTTCCGGGAGATCGTCTTCTGCTGCTTTTCCGAGAGCGACCGCGCGCTCTACGCCGCATTGTTCGAAACCTGACGCGCGTTGACGACGCGCGGCCGGCGGACCACGCTCACGCCATGCGCGCACGCATCCTTCTTCTCGCCGGCATGCTTTTGACGACCGTCCCGGCGGCGCCATCGCGCGCGCAGGCGCCGGCGCTGACCGGAGCCGACGCCTGGACGGCCGTCGTCGGCAACACGATCGTCGGCGAGACGCCGGCGGGCGAGGCGCTGGTCGAATATTTCGCGCCCGACGGCGTCGTGAAGACCAGGATCGACGACAAGTCCGGCGAAGGCGAATGGAGCCTGCGCGGCGCGAAAATCTGCACGGATTATTCCGATGACGATGACGACGAGGAGGACGATGACGCCGCGGACGAGGATTCCGGCGGCGAGGAGGAATCAAATTGCTACGACCTCTTCGTCCGGGGCGATGCGCTGACGCTGACGGATGACGGCGGCGCGGCCCGCCTGTTCAGGATATTGCCGGGGAACGCGGAGAAGCTGTGAGAGCCTGACCGAAAACTCGCGCCCTCAGAGCCTGACACGAAACTCGAGAATCTTCGCCCAAACGCCGCCGGCTTGCCATGTCGCCCGCCGCGCGCCATGCTGCCGGCCTTCCCGAGAAAAGGTGAAAGATGGATCAGCGCTGACCCGTCGGTCGGAGACAAGGCCTTCAGCTCCTGCTCCCGATCTTCCTCGCCGGTCGTCGCGCGACGACGCGGGCGAGAGTCGCGCTGTCCCAAGACCCGCTCTCCGGAAGCCTCATGCCTCATCCGCTTTTGACCGCGCCGATCGGCGCGACCCTGTTTCGCCTGGCCGGTCCCACCACGGCACTGATGCTCGTGCAGGTCCTCGTCGCCGTCGCCGACGCCTATTTCGTCGGCCGCCTCGGCATGAACGCATTGGCCGGGATCGCGCTGGTCATCCCGTTTTCGACCCTGATGGCGAATATCGCCAATGGCGCGATGGGCGGCGGCGTCGCCGCCAGCATGGCGCGCGCCCTGGGCGCCGGACGGCTCGACGACGCCCGCGCCATAGTCGTGCACGCCCTCGGCCTCGCTCTCGCGTTCGGCCTGCTTTTCGCCGCGCTGGACCGGTTTGCGGCGAGATCGCTGTTTCGCTGGCTCGGCGGCGATGGCGACGCCCTGGCGCAGGCGCTCGGCTTCAGTCACGTGTGGTTTGCCGGGGCGGTCGCGATCTGGGCCAGCGCGTTTCTCGCCGCGCTGCTGCGCGGCGCCGGCGACGCCGCGACCCCGAGCCTCTACGGGCTTTGGGCTTCGGCCTTCTACATTCCCATGGCCGGCGTGCTGACGCTGGGCGTCGGCGGCTGGCCGGGACTGGGCCTTGCGGGCTCCGCGATCGCCTCGCTCGTTGTCGCGACCGCGACGGCGTTGGCGCTGGCGCGCGCGCTGCTGGACGGTCGCCTCGGCTTCGTTCCTGCCTTTCGGGGCGTGCGCCTGCGGCCTGAAATCCTCGGCGAAATCCTGCGCGTCGGCGGCATGGGCTCTTTGACGACCATAACAGCGAATGTCACGGCCATGCTGGTCACGGGACTTGTGGGACGGTTCGGGGTTTCCGCGCTGGCGGGCTACGGCGTCGGCGCGCGTCTCGAATTCATGGTCGCGCCGGTGGCGTTCGGTATCGGCTCGGGCCTTACGACGATGGTTGGAATCGCCGCCGGAGCAGGGCGCTGGCGCCGCGCGATCAGGGCGACCTGGGTCGGCGGCGCGACCGCCTTCGCCGTCGTTGGCCTGATCGGCTGGACCGTGGCGCTGCTGCCCGACGCATGGTCGCGATTGTTCACGTCCGACGACGCCGTGATCTCCGTCAGCGTCGCCTACATCAGGACCGTGGCGCCGTTCTATTGCTTCTTCGGCCTCGGGCTCGTGCTGCATTTCGCCAGCCAGGGGGCGGGCCGCATGGCCGTTCCGGTCGCGGCCGGCGTCGCGCGCCTGCTTGTCGCGACCGTCGGCGGATGGATGATGGTCCATCACACGGACTATGGCCTTGCGGGCGTTTTCGCCGCAATCGCGGCGGGCTTGCTGACGTATGGCTGCCTGATATCCGGCGCGCTTCTGGCCGCGCCCTGGGGCGGTCGAGAAAGCCCGAAGGGGCGTTGAGCCGCCTCGCGCGAGCCGTTCTTTCGACGGGCGTTCGGCGCATGCGCTTCGTGCGCTGTTCCATGGCGCAAAAAAAAAGCCGGCCGGGCGAAGCCGCCCGGCCGGCGATTTGATCGCGCTGCGGACGTCCTGCCCGCCCGACGTCTGATTACGCCGCGACCGAAGCTTTCTCCGAGGTCGGCACCGTCGCGATCGTCTTCAGGATCTGCGAGGCGATCTGGTAGGGGTCACCCTGGGAGTTTGGACGGCGGTCTTCCAGATAGCCCTTGTAGCCGTTGTTGACGAAGCTGTGCGGCACGCGGATCGAGGCGCCGCGGTCCGCCACGCCGTAGCTGAACATGTGGATCGACTGCGTCTCGTGGTGGCCGGTCAGGCGCATGTGGTTGTCCGGGCCGTAGACGGCGATATGGTCGTCCTTGGCGAGATCGAAGGCCTTCATCAGGGCTTCGAAATACTCCTTGCCGCCGACCGTGCGCATATACTCGGTCGAGAAGTTCGCATGCATGCCCGAGCCGTTCCAGTCGGTCGCGCCGAGCGGCTTGCAGTGATATTCGACGTCGATGCCATATTTCTCGGTCAGGCGTTGCAGCAGGTAGCGGGCCATCCACATCTCGTCGGCGGCCTTCCTGGAGCCCTTGCCGAAAATCTGGAACTCCCACTGGCCTTTCGCGACCTCCGCGTTGATGCCTTCGTGGTTGATGCCGGCCTCGAGGCAGAGGTCGAGATGCTCCTCGACGATCTGGCGCGCGACGTCGCCGACGTTCGAATAGCCGACGCCGGTGTAGTAGGGCCCCTGCGGCGCCGGATAGCCCTTGTCGGGGAAGCCGAGCGGACGACCGTCCTTGTAGAAGAAATATTCCTGCTCGAAGCCGAACCAGGCGCCGGGATCGTCCAGAATGGTCGCGCGAGCGTTGGAGACATGCGGCGTGACGCCGTCCGGCATCATGACCTCGCACATGACCAGCACGCCGTTCTTCCGCGCCCCGTCAGGGAAGACCGCGACCGGCTTCAGCACGCAATCGGAGCTGCGGCCTTCCGCCTGCTGGGTGGAGCTGCCGTCGAAACCCCAGAGCGGAAGCTGCTCGAGCTTGGGAAAACTGTCGAACTCCTTGATCTGCGTCTTGCCGCGCAGGTTCGGCACGGGCTTGTAGCCGTCGAGCCATATGTACTCGAGCTTGTATTTGGCCATTTATCGGGTCTCCAACGCGATATTCGATCCTGAGCGGTCGCGCTCCGGCGCATGGCGCCGGCTCGGCCGCGCCGGCCGCGTCCAAGCAGCGAACGTGCCAAGTCGCGCGGTCTCGCGGGGCATGCGGAGAGCGTTGAAGTCTCGAAACAATTGACGAGGCGTCGGGCGGAGCCGCGCGCCGGGAAACGGCGGCAGCCCGGAACTTGGCCATTATGCCCATAAACTGGGCGGACGGCTGTCGTCGGAGCGCAGACAGTCGGGCCCAGTCTCGAAGGATGGCCGGCGCACGTGGCTCTGGATCATGCTTCGAGACGGCGGCTTCGTCGCCTCCTCAGCATGAGGGGGCGGGGTTCGCAGCTTTTGGGCCGGGCCAAAATAATCGCGCAGGCGGCGGCCGCCGCCGCCGCTCAAGCAACGGCGCGATTTCGACAGGGGACCTGCGTCGCCTCAGTGGCGGCGCATCCGGTGCGTGGGATAGGCGATCCGGAACTGGAGGTCGCTCCAGAAATCGGCCTCGGCCTCGGCGGCTTCGAAGTCCAGGACTTCGGCCGCGACCGCTTCGGCCGACGCCGGCGCATGGAGCGCGGCCCAGCGGTCGGTCACGGGCAGGGCCGGTCCGGCGTCCGCGGGAATGTCCGGCCGGCCGAGCGCGCCGCGCCGGCGGGCGAATTCGGAAAAGGAGACAATCTGCATCTCTCTACCTTCTCAGCAATGAGAATCGGGCGCTCTACGCGCGGGGACGCCAAACATGGTGCGTCTCTGACGCATCTCCAGAGCGTAATCCAGCAAAAATGTACGCTTGGCTAAAGTATCGGCAAGAATCCGGCCGTCGCCCACAAATCGGCCACCTGCAATCGGTCGCCTATCGTCTGGGCAGCGGCGCGCCGTGCATTTGACGACCTGCGCAGGCCGGCCTTGTCGCAACCCTTACTTCGCCAGCCCGGCGATGACGCAAACATAGGTCATGGCGGTTGAATATTGCAGATTGAGGCGAATGGCCGGCCGTCGTCCCTTGAGCACGCCATAGTCAGCTTCGGACGAGAATTGATATCGGGAATCGTGCACGGCCGTGTCGACGTAATAGCTGTACATCGTGTCGATGATCTGCCTGCCGAGCGACCAGACGCTTCCATCGATGTTCGTGTAGCCCAGTTCGACGCCCGTGAACTGGCCAGGCGTGGACGTCGAGATGTTGCAGGACGCCCGCTTGATGAGGAAATCCGCCGATAGCAGGGAGAATTTTGCGATGCAGTTCGCGCCGGCCGCGCATGAGCCCGAGACGACATCGGTCCGGATTCCCGCGGCGGTTTCCACCCCGTCCGCGAGCGCGGCGGTCGGCAGGAGAGACAATGCGGCGGCGAAAGCGATGTTTGTAAATCGACCAGTCATGCCCGGGATCTCCTCATGCGCGTGATGCGCCGGCTTGTCGGCTTCACTTGGGAGTGGGACCGCTTATTTCGCAGAAGATGGTCACGTCGGCCGTATTGTTGTGAAACTGGAAATGAATTGTCGGCTTCAGACCTTGATCGACGCCATAATATAATTGCGAGTTGAACTGGTATTGGGTGAGGGTGGACGACGAAACGGTCGGAAACAGGATGCTCGTCAGAAAGCCGCCCGAGACAAATCCCGTATTCGCGCTGTTCGTATGCCCGATCTCGACCTTGGCGACGCTCAGTTGCGAGGCCGGCGCATAGAAATTGCACGACGCATTCAATATCTGCGTCGGCAGGCTGGTCAGCGAAAATCGCGCATAGCAATCCGTGTGCGTCTTGCAGACGCTGCTGACGAGTTCGGTCCGAATTCCCGCCGCCGTCTGCACCTCCGCCAGACATGTCTGCGGCAGGAGCAGCGATCCGAGACCAAGGGCTAGGGCTGTTCGAGCAATCATCAGGGCGGCTCCATATAATAGCTCACAGAGCTATTAAAGGCCGACTTATACACTTCGTCAAGGCTTGCGTCAGCGCAAGCCTGAAATTTCGCCATGAATTTGAAGCAAAATCGGCGACGATTGCGCATGCCCCAGTCATAACGGCCGTAAGGCTCTGAGAGCTAATTACGGAGCCATGCGCTCGTCCTTCGGCTGAGCGGCCGGCCCCCCGGGATGAGGGCCGCCAGCCGTTCGCCGGATGCCGCACCGCTGCGCTATTGTCATCCCGGACGGCCGGAGGCCGATCCGGGGCCCCGCGCGAGGGACGCCTCAATCAAGCCGGCGGCGTTCAGCCATACGCCACGGGGCAGTCCGGCCGGCCGCCCCATTCGGCCCAGGAGCCGTCGTAGACGGGAGCCGAACGATTGGCGGCCGTCTCCAGCGCGAGCGACAGGATCGCCGCGGAGACGCCGGATCCGCAGGTCGTCAGCACCGGTTTCGACAGATCGACGCCGGCGCTCCTGAAGGCGCTGGCGAGCGCCGCCGCGGACTTCAGCCGGCCGTTTTCGATGATGTCGGTCCACGGGAGGTTTTTCGCGCCCGGCATATGGCCGGACTTGAGGCCGGGGCGCGGCTCCGGCGCCTCGCCGCGGAACCGGTCGCCGGCGCGGGCGTCCACCACCTGCACGCCGGTCGCCAGCGCCTTCTTCACGTCTTCGAGGCTGGCCACGGCGCCGTGGTCGAGGCGCGCGGTGAAATGGCGCGGCTGTTTGCGCGCCGGGCCCTCGTCCAGCTGCAGACCGGCCTCCTTCCAGGCCGGCAGGCCGCCTTCCAGCACGTAGACGTCGGTCACGCCGAAGGTCCGCAGCGTCCACCACACGCGCGGCGCGGAGAACAGGCCGTAGCTGTCGTAGACGACGACGCGCATGCCGTCGCCGAGACCCAGCGCGCGCATGGCGCTCGAGAAGGCGATCGGGTCGGGCAGCATGTGCGGCAGCGACGACTTGTGGTTGGAGATGGCGTCGATGTCGAAATGGACCGCGCCGGGGATATGGCCGGCCAGATATTCCGCCCTGGCGTCGCGGTTGGCGGTCGGCAGGTGCCAGCTCGCGTCGATCACGAACAGGTCCGGCGCCGCCAGATGATCGGCGAGCCATTTTGTCGTCACGAAATGCTTGTGCGCGCTGTCGCCCGCCATGGACCTGTCCTTGTTCGTTTCCTCGTTCCGGATTTAGCGCGATCCCCCGACGCGCGGCAAGGTTCGCGGCGCCTCGACGTCGCGTGCGGCCACGCACGGACCCCCGAGCCGGAACGTTCCACATATGGATGCGTTGAATACGCAATGGGGGAGACGAAGCCATGAACCCGACCAGCCCGACCAGCGGCCTGACCGTCCCGATGCTCTCGGTCCTGTCCGTCCTGATGGCGACCGCCTGGCTCGTCGTCCACTGAAGACGGCCGCGGGCGTTCAGCCCGCCGCGTAAGGCGGAGCGATGTCGCTCTTGCGCTCCATCCAGCCGGGAACCGGCAGGTTCTTCGAACGCAGAAATTCCGGATTGAACATTTTGGCCGCGTAGCGGCCGCCCGAATCGCAGAGCGGCGTCACGATCGTGTGGCCGCGGCCCATCTCCTTCGCCAGCCGGATTGCGCCGGCGACGTTCACGCCCGACGAGCCGCCGAGCAGCAGGCCCTCGTTTTCCGCCAGCTCGAAAACGACGCGCAGGGCCTCGTCGTCCTGGATCTGGTAGGCCGTGTCGACCTCGACGCCCTCGAGATTCTTGGTGACGCGGCCCTGGCCGATGCCTTCCGTGATCGACGATCCCGAGGACTTGAGTTCGCCGGTCGTGTACCAGGAATAGAGCGCCGCGCCCATGGGATCGGCGAGCCCGATCCGGATCTTCGGGTCGCGTTCCTTCAAGGCCAGCGAGACGCCGCCGAGCGTGCCGCCCGACCCGACCGCGCAGATGAAGCCGTCGACCTCGCCGTTCGTCTGGTCGAAGATTTCCGGCCCCGTCGTCAGGCGATGGCCTTCGCGATTGGCGACATTGTCGAACTGGTTCGCCCAGATCGCGCCGGTCGCGCTCTCGGCGGCCATTTTTTCGGCGAGCCGGCCCGACAGCTTCACGTAATTGTCGGGATTGGAATAGGGGACGGCCGGGACCTCGATCAACTCCGCGCCCTGCAGGCGCAGCATGTCCTTCTTCTCCTGGCTCTGCGTCTCCGGAATCACGATGACCGTGCGGTAGCCGAGCGCGTTGGCGACGAGCGCCAGCCCGATGCCGGTATTGCCGGCCGTGCCTTCCACGATCACGCCGCCGGGCTTCAACTGGCCCCTGGCTTCAGCGTCGCGGACGATGGCGAGCGCCGCGCGGTCCTTCACCGAGCCGCCGGGATTCATGAATTCGGCCTTGCCCAGAATGCGGCAGCCGGTCGCCCTGGAGGCGGCTTGCAATTCGATCAGCGGCGTATGTCCGATGGCCTCGATGACGTTGGCGGCGATGCGCATGAATTTTCGATCTTCCCTATGCAGTTTTGCACGCACCTTAACGCGCCGCCCGCCGAATGGCGAACGACGCGTCGAGGCTGGCCGGAGCAGGGAAGGGACGTCGCTTCCGCGACGCGGGCTCAGTGCTTGAGCCGCGCGCCGATATTGTAGTTGGAGTTGGCGGCGCAGGTCGTGGCCACGCTGAAGAAGATGTCCTGCTGCGACCAGCCGCCGCCGTCTTCCCACGCATGGGTGGAGGTCTGGTTGCACGGCAGCAGGGTGAAGATCGTCGGCGTCGCGCCGCTTGCGAGCTGCGTGCCGTTCACGAACAGATATTGCGCCGTCGCGGAGTCGTTGGTGCTGTAGACGGTCGCGCTCGCCGACTTGGTGTAGGTCTTGCCGCTGACCTTCGTGCCCGAGGTCACGCAATTCTGCGTCGTCGTGGAGCCGCTCGAGGTCGTATAGCCGGCCATGCCCGGTCCGCAACCGTCGGTATACACGGTCATCTTCAGGTAGGCGTTGTCGTAGGACGAGCCCATGCTGACGGGCGTCGAGACCGAGCCCGAGACCATCGAGCCGCCGCTGAGAAAAGTGGCGGTCGTCGTGCCGGTGCCGCGCCCGCTCTGCGCGCTGAGCGTGACCGGCTGGTAGGTATAGCTCGCCAGCAGCGTGTCGCTCGAGGCGCCGACCGTGTGAATGTAGAGGTCGACCTTCTTCCACCACCAGCCGTAGGCGCCGGTCAGCGAGAAGGTGACGCTGGAGGCTGTCTGCGGGACGGGAACCTCGGCCGTCGAGCTGGCGGACGCGTTCATCGAGTTGATGCGCGCGATCGACATGAAGACCGTCGGGATCGACCCGCTCGCCGAGCCGGTCAGGCTGCCGTCGTTCTGCACCGTCGGCGTCGTCGTCCATGCCGCCGTAATGCCCGAATTGGCGAGGTTCGCGTTGAGAACCTGGGTCGCGACCGTCGTCCTGTTGGCCGCAGACGCCTGCACCGCGGCCAGCATGGCCGCGTCGACCGCCGTCTGCAGCTTCTGCTGCAGGCCGATGCTGCGGCTGTAGTCGATCGACGCGCCGACGAGCATCGTCGCGGCGAGCCCGGTCAGGGCGAAGGCGATCGAAAGCGAACCGCGCCGGTCGCTCGCGAAATTGCGAACGCGCGAAACGGCTCGCTGGAACGGAAGAGGGGAGGGCGATTGCGACATGTGCGTAACTGCCTGCGTTGGAATTGACGCACTTTGAAGCAAAACCCATGAAAGCAGCGCTTAGACAATCGAGCGCATTTGATCGATTTATGGCTATGTGACGGACGGTCGGCGCGCCGCAGCGCGAGGCGCGGCCGTGTCCATACCTCTGGCGAAACAATGAAAATACGGACGAATACGCCGAATTTCGATGCGGCCGCTGCAAACGTTTCGTTAACGACGCGCGAAAACTAAATGGCGCACGTCGATCGCGCCCGACCGGAATCCCGCCTCGCAATAGGACAGGTAATATTCCCACAACCGCCGGAAGCGCTCGTCGAACCCCTCATGCACGATCTCCGGCCACGCCGCGCGAAAACGGTCGCGCCATTGCGCCAGCGTCAGCGCATAATCGCCGCCGAAGGCGCGTTGCGCGACGAGCGCAAGGTCGTGGCCCGCGCCGAGCCGCTCCAGAATCGTGCGCGTCGGCAGCATGCCGCCGGGGAAGACATAGCGGCGGATGAAATCGAGCTCCCGCCGGTAGCGCGGGAAAATGTCCTCGTCGATGGTGATGATCTGCAGCGCCGCGCGGCCGCCGCCGACCAGCCGGTCGCGCAACTGCGCGAAATAGGTCGGCCAGTAGGCTTCGCCGACCGCCTCGAACATTTCGATGGAGGCGATCCCATCGTAGAGGCCGCGCTCGTCGCGATAGTCCTGCATGCGCACGTCGACGCGCTCCGCCAGCCCCGCCTTGTGCACGCGCTCGCGCGCGAAATCGTATTGTTCCTTGCTGATCGTCAGCGCCGTCACCCTGCAGCCGCGTTCGCGCGCCGCATGTTCCGCGAACCCGCCCCAGCCGCAGCCGATCTCGAGAAGGTGCTGGCCCTCGCGCGCGGAAAGCGCGTCGGCGAGCGCGCGATACTTGCGCTCCTGCGCGGCGGCGAGATCGCCGCCCGGCGTGAGTCCGAGCGCGGACGAATAGGTCATGCTCGGATCGAGCCATTTCGCGTAGAAGGAATTGCCGAGATCGTAATGCGCGTGGATGTTGCGGCGCGAGCCCGCGCGCGTGTTGCGATGCAGCCAGTGCCAGGCCATCTGCGCGAGGCGCACGACAGGCTTGCCGGCGAGCATCCGCGTGATCGCATGCTGGTTCACGCAGAACAATTCGAGGAACGCGGTGAGGTCCGGGGTCGACCATTCCCCGCGCATGTAGGATTCGGCGACGCCGATATCGCCATGCGCGAAGGCGCGCGCGAAAGCATAGTCGTGGATGTTCATGCGCGCCTGCGGGCCCGCCGCCTTGCCGCCGAACGGAAAGACGCGCCCGTCCGGCATGGCGATCTCGAGCCGGCCGTTCTCGACGAGGCTCGCTAAGTCGAGCACTTTTCGCGCGGCGTAGGGATAGTGGGCGGCGTCCGTGCGCGAGTTGGTCGCGGCTTGGCCTGCTGGCGGAAAGGTCATGCGACGCTCCGGCGAATGCGCGAAAGACCCAGCTCCGCGCGATCCACAGCGCGCGCGGAACCCGAGGCGTCAGTCTGCATTCCCCGCCGGGACGGCGCAAGGGCGGGGCAGGCTCAATCTTTGAGCTGCCCGAACGCCGCCAGCGCGCGCGCCCGTGCCTGCGCGTGATCGACGATCGGCGCGGAATAGGCGGGCGGCGGCGCCGGCGCGGCCCACGGCTTGTGTGCGAAACGCCCGGCGACATCGCCGAGCTCCGGAATCCAGCGCCGCACATAGACGCCCTCGGGATCGAACTTTTCGCCCTGCAGCACGGGATTGAACACGCGGAAGTAGGGCGCCGCGTCCGCGCCGCAGCCGGCGACCCATTGCCAGTTAGCCGGATTGTCGGCGGGATCTGCGTCGCAGAGCGTGTCCCAGAACCAGTTCTCGCCGATGCGCCAGTCGATCAGCAGATGCTTCACGAGAAAGGAGGCGACGATCATGCGCACGCGATTGTGCATGTAGCCGGTAGCCCAGAGTTCGCGCATGCCGGCGTCGACGATCGGATAGCCGGTCCGGCCCGTCCGCCACGCGGCGAGTATCCTTTCGTCCGGCCGCGCCCAGTCGAACCGGTCGAAGCGCGCGTCGAAATTCCGCGTCGCGAGATCGGGATTGTGAAACAGCAGATGATAGGAGAATTCGCGCCAGGCGAGTTCCGACAGGAATTTGTCGCGGCCGCGCTGCAGGCGCGGATCGGCGTCCGTCGCATGACGCGCCGCGGCCCAGATCTGGCGCGGCGAGATTTCGCCGAACGCCAGATGCGGCGAGAGCCGCGACGTTCCCTCGACGCCGGGAATGTCGCGCTCCTCGGGATAGCCGCGCATGCGGTCTTCGAGAAAATCGGCGAGGCGTTTCGCCGCGAACCTCTCGCCGGGCGTCCACGCCTCGCGCAGGCCGCCGGCCCAGTCGGGCTTCGTCGGCGACAGTTTCAGCGTATCGAGCGCGACGGCCCCCTTCGGCTCCGGCGCGGCGTCGATCCTGCGCGGCGCCGGCAGCGGCGCCCCGGGCTCGTGTCCTGCCAGCAACGCGCGCCAGAACGGCGAGAAGACCCGGAACGGGCCGCCGCTCTTCGTCTTGATCGTCCAGGGCTCGGCGAGCAGCTTGCCGTTGAAGCTCTCGACCTCGATCGTCTCGCCGAGCGCGGCCTTGATCGCCGTATCCACAGCGACGCCCGCCTTATCGTAGCGCCGCGTCCAGACGAGCGAGGCGGCGCCCGTCTCGGCCACGAGCTTCTCGAGAACCTTTTGCGCCGACCCGCGAAAAAGATCGAGACGGCCGCCGAGTCCGCGCAGGCCGCTGTCCAGCGCCGCGAGCGAGCGATGCAGCCACCAGCGCGACGCGCCGCCGGCCGGCCGCAGGCCGGGCGATTGCTCGTCGAAGATGTAGACGCACAGAACAGGCCGTCCGCTGCCGACTGCGGCCCGCAATGCGGGATTGTCGGCGAGCCGCAGGTCTTCGCGGAACCAGACGATGGCGGGGGAGGGCGAGGTCATCGCCCTCTTATATGCCGCCCCGCCGCGTCGGATCGACTATCGGTCGCGCCAGTCGAAGGCGAGCGGCGCCTCGCGGAAGGCGAAGCGGTCGAGGTGACGCGCGACCACGCCCTTGAGCGCCTCGAGATGCGCGGGCGAGGAGGCGTCGATCCGGCATTCGAGGTCGGCGATATGCGCCGACAACGTCAGCTTGCCGTCCGCCGGCCAGTCGGCGCCGCGCGAATCGCGCGGGAAGACGACCGTGCCGGTCTCGGGCGAGAATTCCACCTTCAGATTGTGGCTCCAGTGCTTGCAGAGCTGCTGGAGATACCGGCTGCCGTTGGTCGTCGGCACGTTTGCGACGCTCGAACTGCTCATTACAGACCCTCGATCTTGCGGGCGGCCTCGTCGAGGACCGCGGTGACCTCGCGCATGACGGCCTTGTCCGCGCCTTCCTGCGTCAGTCGCCCGCGAATGGCCATGCGGAGATTGAGCATGGCGCGCCGCACCGTGACGCCGTCGAATTTTTCCCGCTCGGCTGCGAGGCCTGCGAGCTTCGCCATGATGGCGTCGACCTCGGCCTTGTTGTCGGCGAGGTGCGCGGCGCCTTCCGGCGTGATCGCGAAGGCCTTGCGCGCGCCTTCCGACTTCTGCTCGTCGATATGACCCATGTCCTGCAGCATGGTCAGCGTCGGATAGACGACGCCGGGGCTCGGCGCATAGGCGCCGCCGGTCAGTTCCTCGATCGCGCGGATCAGGTCGTAGCCGTGGCGCGGCTGGTCGGAGATGAGCTTCAGGAGGACGAGCCGCAATTCGCCGGCTTCGAACATCCGGCGCCGCCCGCCGCCGCGTTCGCCGAATCCCTCGCCGGCGAAGCTCCGGCCGAAACCGTGACGACCGAACCCGCGCGTCATGGCGAAGAATCCGCGCGGGCCGCAGCCGCGCTCCTGATGGTGATGATGTCTCATAGCGTTTCCTTTCTGACTTACGAGATATGTGTAAGATATATCTTAGTATGTCGAGAATATGGCGCCGACGGAGATATTCCGGCGTGGCGCCGGCCACGCCATGCCCGTCATATCGAAGTCCGCACAGCCGAAGCCGTCGAGCGGCGCTTGGTAGAGCCTGTTGGGACGTCTGTTCAGGAATCGCGCCGGCAGATGCCGGAAAGCGCGGTGCCCGGCAGGAACGATCGCGCGCGCATGGAGCGCCGCAATTTCGTAACTTGTCATCCAGTGGCACAGCCGGCTCGGCATACGGGCGTCGACCGCTCCATAGAGCGGCCGCGGCGACGATCGGTCGGATGCGGAAGATCCGGATGGCTCCCCGAGCAGGACTCGAACCTGCGACCCAGCGATTAACAGTCGCTTGCTCTACCGGCTGAGCTATCGGGGAACGTTCCGGTGTGGGCCGTGCCTATAACAAGGTCGCTCCCGATTGCAAAGCGCTAATCGCGTTTGGCGAAAACCTTTCGCGCGCCTTGCGGATCGGTCGCGCCCTGCGCTATAGCGGCGCCACGAGGCCTCGTGGCGGAATGGTTACGCAGAGGACTGCAAATCCTTGTATCCCGGTTCGATTCCGGGCGAGGCCTCCAAAGCGCCCCGCGATGCGGTCGAATGCGCGCGCGTTTCCCCGAAAGCCCTAGCTCACATCTCAGGGCGGCCCGTCATCCGCCGGCCCGACAGGGAAGCTCGTTTCCACGGTGAGGGCGCCTTCGACGTGACGGCGCGTCATGCGTCCGGCCAATTGCCGTGTCGCGATTTCGAGAACTTTTGTCCCGAAGCCCGGCGCGCTCTCGGCGTCCGGCAGCCCCGTCGCCTCGAACCAGGTCAACGTCGCCTCGTTCGCGCCGATCCGCCATGCGATCTCGACCCGGCGGCCGTCCCGCGGGGCGCGTTTTTTGACCTATTGGGGGGCGAGCTGGTGCAGAAGCGGCGGGGGGGGGGTGCTCTCCGCCGCCGCCGGCGCGACGCGGGCCCCGTCGATGCGACATTCCCCGCCATAGGCGAAGGGCTTCAGCACCGCGGCGACGACATGGCCGAGATCGGTCGTCTCATGTTCGCCGATAATCAGGTCCTGCGCGCGCCCGAGCGAGGCGAAGCGGTCGGCGCAGTCGCGCACGAGCGATTCGACGCTGTCCGCGCTGCGGCCGGCGGCGCGCACGAGGCCTGCCGACACGGCGAGGGAATTCTTGATCCGATGATTGTATTCGCGCGCGAGCACCGCGTTCGACGTCGCGGCGCGTATGGCGTCGCGCGCATGAAGTCGCACCTTCACGACGTTTTCGAGAAGATGCGCGAAATCGCGCATCGCCGCCTGGTCGGCGTCGGACCATGCGCGCGGGCGCCCGTCGATGGCGCAGAAGGAGCCGAGCGCGTCGCCCTCCGGCCCCAGGATCGGCATGCCGAGATAGGAGATCACGTTGAGGTCCCGGACCGCCGGATTGTCGGCGACGCGCGGGTCGGCGCGGGCGTCCTCGACGATGAGCGGCTGTTCGCTCGCGACGACATATTGGCAGAAGGAATGCGACAGCGGCGTCTGCCGCGCGGCGCGCGTCGCATCCGGCAGCCCTTGCGACGACTTGAAGAACTGCCGGCGGTCGTCGACGAAGGAGACGAGGCAGATATCGCAGCCGAGCAGGGCCCGCGCGAGACGCGTCACCCGGTTGAAGTCTTCTTCCTCTTCCGAATCCATCAACCCTGACTGCTTCAGGGCCTCCAGACGTTTCGGCATCGCCAGACGGGCGCGGATGTCCTGGGCGGTTGGCATGGGGTCCTGGACAGAGCGGATTTCGAGCAACCCGCAACGCGAGCGGCGCGGACGTTAGCAGGCTGAATCTCGGCCGCATACGTCATTTGACATATGCGCGAACGCGGGCGTCGTGCGAGAGACCGCGCGGCATTTGCATCCGCGCGGATTTGGCGTTTACTCGGGTGAAAAGGCGCAGTCCGCGCTCGGCGCGGAGGACGGGGCTCGAACGTGTCAGGCGGGAAAAACGGAAATGGCGCCGCGGCCGCGCCGGTCGTTCCGTGCACGGCGTGTCCGCTGCGCAAGCTGACCTCGTTTCGCGCATTCAGCGCCGAGGAGCTCGATTTCGTCCAGAGCTTCAAGATGGGCGAACTCGTCGTCGACGCGGGCGGCCCGATCTTTCTGGAAGGCAGCGACAGTCCGCATATCTACACCGTGCTCGACGGCTGGGCGCTGCGCTACCGCATGCTCGAAAGCGGCCGCCGGCAGGTGCTGAACTTTGCGCTGCCCGGCGATCTCATCGGCCTGCAGGGCGCGCTGTTCGGCAAGATGCTTCATTCGGTCGATGCGATGACGCCCGTGCGGCTGTGCGTCTTCTCGCGGCAGCGCCTGTGGGAGCTCTACCAGAAGCACAGCGGCCTCGCCTTCGACCTCACCTGGATCGCCTCGCGCGAGGAATCGATCCTCGCCGAGCATCTGACCTATGTCGGCCAGCGCAGCGCGCTCGAGCGGCTCGCCTACATCATCGCCTATGTCATGGAGCGCTGCCGCAAGCTCGGCATGGTCAGGAACGACACGCTGGCGACGCCGATCACGCAGCAGGACCTCGGCGACGCCATGGGCCTGTCGATCGTCCACACCAACAAGTCGCTGCGCCGGCTCGCGGCGACCGGCGCGATCGAGTGGAAGCGCGGCGAGATCGTGGTGCGCAACGCGCGCGAACTGGCCCGGCTCGCCACCTACGAACCGCACGAGACGCAGTCGCGCCCCTTCATCTGATCTACACGCTCGCGGACGCGTCGGCCGTCCTGTTCGCGCGCTTGGGCGTCAGGCCGTTCTGGATCGCGATCCGTTCGTATTCGGCGCGCACGACATCTGGCGAATAGAACCGTTCCAGACGCCGCACGGTGAAATGCCCCTTGGCGAGCGACTGGAAATGGTCGGTGAAGGCGACGTTGACCGCCGCGCCGCCGACGGCGCCGATCAGCGGCACGGCCTGGGCGGCGAGTTTTTGCGAGACGACCACGCCGAACCGGCCCGCGATCTGGCCGAGCAGGCGCACCAGCACCGGCGCCGTCTCGTCGACGACGCTCTTCTGCGCGACATAGGCGGCCGCCTCCGAGACGGATTTGGCGAGCAGGCCGCGCATGGCGAAATAACCGCCGTCCATCACGTCGGCGCCGGCGCTGTGTCCGCCGAGCGCGAAAACCTGCAGGCAGGCGAGGGCGGCTTCCGGCCTGGTCAGGTCCTCGCCCTCGCCGCGCGCGATGTCGGCGATCGAGCGCAGCATGACGGTCGTCGAGATCGGCAGCTCGACCGGCAGGCTCGCCAGCCCGAAGGCGCCGCCGGCCGCGCCCGAAGCGGCGGCGAGCGTGCGATGAAACGTGCGGCTGTCCTTCTGCGGCTTGTTCTTCAGCGTCGTCAGCGCGACATGCATCGCCGCTTTCAGCGCGGCGGTCGCGGCTTTCGAGACGGCGGTCGAGACCCTGGCGGGCACGAGCTTGCCGGCGAGTTCGATCTGCCTGCCGAGCAGCGCGGTGGCGCGCGCCGCGAAACTCGTGCGCTCCAGCGCCTCCACCGCGCTCGCGAGCGCGGCGAGGTCGGCGGGCGTCATCGGGGAAGGGGAGCGGGCGTCAGCCATGGAAGTCTCCGCGCGAAAGCCGGGCGCACAAGAGATCGTGCCGGCGCGGCGATGTTGCAAGAGCGCAACGCCCGGGCCTCGGAAAACGTCGGTTCGGCGGCCCCGGCGGCCCGAATTAACGATTTGACCCGCTCCCGCGTTAACCTCTTGCCCCGCCGTCGCCGCAAAAGAGCCAAAGGCAGGCCGCAGGCCCGAACGGCGATCCCCTGCGAAGCCCCCGGAATTCCTTGGCCCGCGTCGCGACCGGAAGGAGGGCGGGTGGCCCGCGTTAAGGCTCCATTGTGCTAAACCCCGTCAACCCGAAATCTGAACGTATTCGCGTAAAAAGCGCGCTTTTCGCTTCAATTGATCGCGACGGGCGCCGCGCATTCTGTCCCCAACAACGGGGACCATCATGTTCTTCAAACTTGCCAAAGCGATCTTCGGCGCCGGCCTCGCCGCCGCGGCGGTCTTCGCCGTCAGCCCGAGCTTCGCCGGCCCGGACAATGTCGGGTTCGAGCCGGTCGGCGGCGTCACCAGCGTGCCTTACGGCTGGGTCGACTTCTGCCAGCGCTACAAGGGCGAATGCGACAACGTCGGCGCCATGCCGCGCACGATCGAGCTCAACGCCAAATCGCTGCGCGAGATCGAGCGCATCAACCGCTGGGTCAACAAGAACGTCGAATCCGTGTCGGACATGGACCATTGGGGCGTGATCGACCAGTGGGACTATCCGACCGACGGCAAGGGCGATTGCGAGGATTTCGCGCTCCTCAAGCGCAAGCTGCTCGCCGAGCAGGGCTTTCCGATCGGCTCGCTGCTGATGACGGTCGTCAAGGACAAGAACAACGAGGGTCACGCGATCCTGAGTGTCCACACTGATCACGGCGATTACATTCTCGACAACATGAACGACGACGTGAAGGGCTGGAAGCAGACGGGTTACCGCTTCGTCAAGCGCCAGAGCCAGACCGACATGAACACCTGGGTTTCGATCGGCGAGCCGACGCAGGCGCCGGCCTACGTCTCCCGCTGAAGAAGCCCAGTGTCCCCGGAAGGCCCGGCGCTCGCGACGCCGGGCCTTTTCGCGTTCAGGCGCCGTTCAGACAAGCTTCGCTACCTGGAAGCGGAACCTCGCGATTGACCAGAGGGCTGAATCGCATGACGGTTTCCGCGCGATCATTTCGCGTGGCCCAACAGGGGAGAATTTGCATGTCGATCCGTTTAGTGGTTCCCGCTCTCGCGCTGGCTGTATCCGCAATCGCGCTCGCGGGCCCTGCCAATGCGCAGGCCAGCGTCATGCAGGATTGCGGCAAGGAATATCAGGCGGCCAAGGCCGCCAACACCCTCAACGGTCAGACCTGGAACCAGTATCTCAAGGACTGCCGCGTCCGCCACGCGGGTCAGCCGGCGGCTGCAGCCCCCGCGGCCGCGCCTGCCGCAGCGCCGGCCGCCGCCCCTGCGCCGAAACCCGCCGCGGCTGCTCCCGCTCCTGCGCCGGCTGCGCCCGCCGCGGCCTCCGGCCCGGCGGTGTTCCCGAGCAAGATCGATCCGAAATACGCGACCGAGAAGCCCGGCAAGCAGCGCGAGATGACCTGCCTCGACCAGTACAAGGCCAACAAGGCGAACAACGGCAACGGCGGCCTGAAGTGGATCATGAAGGGCGGCGGCTATTACAGCGAGTGCAACAAGCGCCTGAAGGGCTGATCGCCCGCGCCGAACGCTTCGAGACGCCCCGGACCGGTTCCGGGGCGTTTTCTTTTGGCGCTCAGTGTCCGGCGCCGACGTAGGCCGAGGCGGCCACGCCGATGCCGAGCGCGCCCAGCAGCATCGAGACATACCACGGCCAGCGCTGGCCGCGCGTGATGATGGCGACCGTCGCCACCGCGATCGAGATGTGGAGCATCGTCACGGCGATGGTCAGCACGTGATGGCGATGGGCGTGCCCGTCGCTGGCGTGCAGGCGTCCTTCGGCCTTCTGCTCGAGATCCTCGGCCTGCTTCTTGATGTCGTCCTGCTCGGAATCGTAGCGCTTGGCCTGCCTGGCCCATTCGTCGGCCTTGGGGCCGCCGGCGGCCGCGGCGATCTCGTACATGTTCTTCTTCATGCTCTTGGCCTGGAAGAAGTTCCACGCGTCCGTCGCCTTGTTCTGCAGCAGCACGGCCTCGTTCTTGGCGACGGTGACGCCGGCCGTCTCGATCGTCTCGAGCGAGCCGACGGAAGCCGCGAGCACGGCGAGGATCGCGACCGTGATCGACACTTTGGTGATGAAGCCGTCGTTGGCGTGCGCGGCGTGCTCGGCATGTTCGAGATGTTCGAAATGTTCGGTCGGCGCTTCAGACATCTGCCCCCCAGTCCGCGCAGCGAAGCCCGCGCTTCAATCCATCCATTTCCTCGTTATCGCGGCGAATCCGCCCGAGGCAAGCGACATGTGCAGCCAGGTGTCGACAAAGGCCTTGAGCGCCGCGTCGCGCGGCATCCAATAGGCTTTTTCGGCGAAATCGAAGGGCTTGTCCGGATGGACCGGACAGAGCACGCCCGGATGCAGGCGCGCCTGGAATTTGGTCTCCGAGACGTCCGTCACCATCACGTCGGCGCGGCCTGCCGCGATCTCGTCGAAGATCGCGCGATTGTCGGGGAAGATGCGGATCGGCGCGGTCTTGAAATGGGCCCGCGCGAACCGCTCGTTCGTGCCGCCGGGATTGACCACGACGCGCACCTCGGGCCGGTCGATCTCCGCGATCTCGCCGAAGCGCTGGACCTCGCCGCAGCGCGCGATCGGCGTCTTGCCCTCGCGCAGATAGGGGATCGAGAAATAGCCCTTGCGCGCCCGCTCGAAGGTGACGGAGACGCCGCCCATGGCGACGTCGAATTTCCCAGCCTCGAAATCGGCCGCCAGCGTCGGCCAGGCGGTCTGAACGAATTCGACCTTCACGCCCAGCGCGGCGGCGAACGATTCCGCCTGTTCGATGTCGACCCCCTCGAATTCGCCCGTCTCGGGATTGCGCCAAGTGAAGGGTTTGTAGTCGCCGGTCGTGCCGACCCGCAACGCGCCGCGCGCCAGAATCCGGTCGAGCAGGCTCGCCGGCTCCTCCGCCCGGGCTGCGCCGAGCAGCGCGCACGAGACAAAAACTCCGAAAACGAGGCGCAACAGACCTGCCGGCATGGGATCCTCCAGACGCGACGAATTGGTAGCGCTTTCGCCGTCGCCGGCAAGCGGGATCGCGTGGACAGGGCGGCCGGCGCGCCTTATAAGCCTGCTTATGATTCAGACGGGCGCGGTTGCGCCTGCGCCAGAGAGCCCGGGCCGCCGCCCGGCGGGAGCGTTCGATGCAGGGTCAGGAAGCCGCCGGTTCCGCCGAATCCTTCGAGGTCCTGCGCCGCACCGCGATCGAGTGCCAGATCCGGCCCTTCGGCGTCACGGACCAGCACATCCTCGCCAGCTTCCTCGAAACTCCCCGTGAGAAATTCGTGCCGGCGGGTTTCGAGCCGGTCGCCTATTCCGACCTCGAGCTGAGCTTCCCGCTGACCGGCGGCAAGGGCGCGCGCGCGATCCTCATGCCGCTGGTGCTGGCCCGGCTGATCCAGGCCGCCGAAATTGGCCCCACCGACCGCGTCCTCGACGTCGCCGGCGCCGCCGGCTACACCGCCGCGATCCTGTCCGGCCTCGCCGGCTCGGTCGTCGCGCTCGAATCGGACGAGGCGCTGTCGAAAGCCGCCGCGCGGAATTTCGAATCGCTCGGCCTCGCCGGCGTCGAGGCGGTCTGCGGCCCGCTGGCCGAAGGCGCGGCGGGGAAGGGGCCGTTCGACGTCATCGTCGTCAACGGCGCGGCGCAGCACGGCTTCGACAAGCTGATCGCCCAGCTCGCGTCCGGCGGGCGCATGGTGGCGCTGCGGCCCCATGCGGCTGGCGCATCGCGCGCATTCCTGTTCCGCAAGGACGGCGACGCGGTTTCCGAACGCGCGCTTTTCGAGGCTTCCGGCAAGCTCATTCCGGAATTCGCGGCGCCGCCGGCCTTCGTTTTCTGAGTGCGGCCGCCGTCGGCGACGTTTCGCCACGGCGCGCTCTGTGTCGTATTTTTGCAGCGTGCCCGCAGTTTCTTCCGCCCACCGCGCCGGGCGGGATGCAATTGGTTGGTATGGCGCTAAACTGTCGTGTTAACAGGCGGCTCCGACCGCCGATCTGAACAGGGCGCCGCGTTCGCGCGGCGGGCGAGGGTTGATCTGATGCGTATCTGCGAAGCGGCGTCGGCCGGCTCTCCGGCTGTTCACGCCGGTGGTTGCGTCGGGCGTTCCGGTTTCGGGCGCGCTTCGCTGCGGGCCCTTGCCCTGTCGGGCTTCGCATGCGCGCTGTTCGCGGGCGCGTCCGCGCGGGCCGAAACCATGTCCAGCGCGCTCGCGCGCGCCTATTCCGCCAATCCCGATATCAACCAGCAGCGCGCGGCCGTGCGCGGTCTCGACGAGAACGTTCCGAAGGCGAAGTCCGGCTGGCTGCCGAAGGTGAGCGCCACGGCGAACGTCGGCGCGGCCTACACCTATGTGCGCTCCGCGCCGACGCGCATCGACGAGGCCCATCCGATACGCCAGCGTCCCGGCGGCGCCAAATACGACGACTCGACGCCGCGCGGCTACGGCGTCACCGCGTCCGAGACGCTGTTCGACGGCTTCAAGACGCTGAATTCCGTGCGTCAGGCCGAATCGCAAGCCTTCGGCGCGCGCGAGACGATGCGCAACACCGAGCAGAACATCCTGCTCAACGCGGCGACGTCCTACATGAACGTGCTGCGCGACACGGCGATCGTGAACCTGCGCAAGAACAACATCAGCGTTCTCGAGGAGCAGCTCCGCCAGACGCGCGACCGTTTTCAGGTCGGCGAGGTCACTCGCACCGACGTCGCGCAGGCCGAGGCGAGCCTCGCGCAGTCGCGGTCCGATTTCTTCGCCGCCCAATCGAACCTGCGCGCCTCCGTCGCCGCCTTCCGGCAATATGTCGGCGTCGAGCCGAAGAGCCTGTCGCCGGCCAAGAGCGTCGAGGGCATGCTGCCGAAGCAGTTGAAGGCCGCCGTCGACATTTCGCAGGTGGAGCATCCCGCGATCGGCTCGGCGCTGCATAACGTCGATGTCGCCGCCTATGCGGTGAAGGTCGCGGAAGCCGCGCTCTACCCGACGCTGTCGGTCAACGGCTCGGTCAACCGTTCGCTCGATTATCAGGGCTTCACCGGCCAGAAGCTGTTTCAGGCCTCCGTCACCGGCCAGCTCAACGTTCCGCTCTATCAGGGCGGCGCGGAATACGCCTCGATCCGTCAGGCCAAGGAGCAGGTCGGCCAGGCGCGGCTTGCGGCCGATCTCGCGCGCGACCAGGTGCGCGCGCTCGTCGTCACGAGCTGGGGCCAGCTCGAGACGGCGCGTGCGCAGTTGATCTCTGGACAGGCGGCGGTGACGGCAGCGGAAATCGCGCTCAACGGCATCCGCGAGGAGGCCAAGGTCGGCCAGCGCACGACCTTCGACGTGCTGACCGCGCAGCAGACGCTCCTCAATGCGCGCGTCCTGCTCGTCACCGCGCAGCGCGATCGCGTCGTCGCCTCCTACGCCGTTCTCGCCGCGATGGGCCATCTGTCGGCGGCGCGTCTCAACCTCACCGCCCAGCTTTACGATCCGACCGTTCATCTCGATCAGGTGCGCAACAAGCTCATCGGCGTGAGCACGCCGGACGGCCGCTAGACCCGAGCCCGCGATCGCGCGATCCCGTCTGATCGGTTCGCGATCTAAGCCGCACAGTCCACAGGCTTTGCGGGCGCGCGTGTTGCGCGCCGCCGGGCCGCGTGAGAATCTTCATAGGCTATGTAACGCGTGATTCGCGGCGTCGCTGCGGGTCGCGGCGATCTGGACAGCGCACAGGGTCGAGAACGCAGGCGCCAATGACCGCAACCAATGCCTCCATCAATCCGGCTCCCGTCCCCGCGTCGGTCGAAAGCGAACGCCGCGCGCACGAGCCCTCGATGGAAGAAATTCTCGCCTCCATCCGCAAGATCATCGCCGACGACGACGCGCTGCCGTTGACCCGGCCCTCCGCGCCGCCGCGTCTGTTCGAAGCCCACGTCGCGACTTTCGCGCCGCCGGCGCCCATCGACGAAGCGCCGCCTGCGCCGGCGTCGTTCGCCCCCGCGCCTGCCGCTCCCGTTGTCGAAACGCCCGTCATCGAAACGCCTGTTGTCGAAACGCTCGCGGACGAATCGCCAGAAGTCGAAACGCCGGCGACCGAACGCGCCGAGGTCCGGCTCGACGAATTTGAAATGGCTTCCTTCGCCGAAGTCGGTCGCGAATTGTCGCGCCTGGAATCGCCGGACGAACATGTCGAGGCGGACCAGGGCGGCGACCTCCGCCCGGCCTTCGACGAGACGAGCGCGTCGCTCGCGGCCGAAGACGACGACATCGAGGTCAGCCCCGTCCCGCATGACGAGGCCAGCGACGAGCCGCACGCCGGCGACGAGCCCGCGCATGTGTCGGGCGCGTCTTATCTTCATGCCGCCGGCGCCAGCGGCTATGCGCATCCCGCGCCGGTCGACGGCGGCGCGATCCTGTCGGCCGAGGCGAACGCCTCCGTCGCCTCGGCCTTCCAGGCTCTGTCGGCGAGCGTGCAGATGGCCAGCGCGGAATCGATCGATCGCCATGTGCGCGAAATGTTGCGGCCGATGCTCAAGCAATGGCTCGACGACAACCTTCCCGTCATGGTCGAGCGCCTCGTGCGCGCCGAGATCGAGCGGGTCGCGCGCGGGGGGCGTTGATTTTGCGGGGCGAGCCCGCGTTGCGCCCGAAATCTTAACGCGACGTTCACCGTCTTCGTCCAACCATTCTTCATGGTTCGCACGCGGCTCACGACCAATATCGCCCCGATCGTTTTCCACGTCTTCGCGGCGCTGGTGTCGGGCTATTTCGTCTGGCATGCGATCCACGGCCAGCGCGGCCTGAAAACGCGCGACGAGAACGCCGAGAAAGTCGCGGACCTCCAGACGACGCTCGACGGGCTGCGCGCCGAGCGCGCACGCTGGAAACATGATATCGATCTGGTGCGCGGCGAGACGATCGACCGGGACCTGCTGGAAGAGCAGGCGAGGGTCGAGCTGGGCCGGATGCAGAAGAACGAGATCGTCATCATGCTGCCGAGCTCGATCAAGAAATAACCCGATTTCAGTTACGAAAATCGAATTAACCAAAATCGAGTTACGTTTGTAAGCTGCTGAAATACGTCAGCTTCCCTGACATGTCCTGTCGCTTTCGGCCTCTCGTCAAAATTCCGGGCCTGCGCTAGCTTTGCTTCCAAGAACAGGAAACGCCGACAGGAGGGAGCGCCATGGCGGCGAACGCCAAATCTCGTCAAAGCAGGTCCGAGGACGACGGCGAAGCGGCCGTACCCGCGTTCACGAAGGAGGAAGAGCTTCGCGCCTATCGCGAGATGCTTCTCATCCGCCGCTTCGAGGAAAAGGCCGGCCAGATGTATGGCATGGGCCTCATCGGCGGCTTCTGCCACCTCTACATCGGCCAGGAAGCGGTGGTGGTCGGCGTCTCCATGGCGGCGCGGCCGTCCGACCAGACCATCACCTCCTACCGTGACCATGGCCACATGCTCGCCTGCGGCCTCGACCCCAAGGGTGTGATGGCCGAGCTGACCGGACGCCGCGGCGGCCTGTCGAAGGGCAAGGGCGGCTCGATGCACATGTTCTCGAAGGAGAAGAATTTCTACGGCGGCCACGGCATCGTCGGCGCGCAGGTCGCGCTCGGCGCCGGGTTGGGCTTCGCCAACCGGTATCGGGGCAATGACAGCGTCTCGCTCACCTATTTCGGCGACGGCGCGGCCAACCAGGGCCAGGTCTACGAGAGCTTCAACATGGCCGAGCTGTGGAAGCTGCCGGTCATCTTCATCATCGAGAACAACCGCTACGCCATGGGCACGTCGGTCGCCCGTTCCTCGGCGCTGACCGAATTCTGGAAACGCGGCTCCGCGTTCAACATGCCCGGCGAGGCCGTCGACGGCATGGACGTGCGCGCCGTGAAGGCCGCGACCGAGCGCGCGCTCGAATGGTGCCGCGCCGGCAACGGCCCCTACATCCTCGAGATGCAGACCTATCGCTATCGCGGCCATTCCATGTCCGATCCGGCGAAATACCGCTCCAAGGAAGAAGTGCAGAAAATGCGCGAGGAGCACGACCCGATCGAACAGGTGCGCGCGCGGCTGCTCGCCGGCGGCGTCTCCGAGGACGAACTGAAGAAGATCGACGCGTCCGTGCGCGCGGTCGTCTCGGAAGCCGCGGAATTCGCCACGCAGAATCCTGAGCCCGATCCGTCGGAACTCTACACCGACATTCTGCTCTGACGCCGGCGCCGGTTCCCGGCCCGCCGATCCCTTATCCGACGCGAGACCAATCATGCCGACGAATATTCTGATGCCGGCCCTGTCGCCCACGATGGAGGAAGGCACGCTCGCCAAATGGCTGAAGAACGAGGGCGACACGATCAAGTCTGGCGACGTGATCGCCGAGATCGAAACCGACAAGGCGACGATGGAAGTCGAAGCCGTCGATGAAGGCGTCCTGGCGAAAATTCTCATCCCCGCGGGCACGGAAGCGGTGAAGGTCAACACGCCGATCGCCGTCATCGCCGGCGAGGGCGAGGACGCTTCGGCCGCCGCCGCGGCGCCTGCGCCGGCCGTCAAGCAGCCGGACCGCGAGCCTTCAGGCTCGCAATCCGACGAGGCGAGCCTGAAGGCTCGCGGTCCAGAAACCGTTCCCGCCGCGCCCAGGAGCCATGCCGCCCCCCCGGAAGCCCCGGAATTTCCGGCAGGGACGCCGATGGTCTCGATGACCGTGCGCGAGGCTTTGCGCGACGCCATGGCCGAGGAAATGCGCCGCGACGACACCGTTTTCGTGATGGGCGAGGAGGTCGCCGAATACCAGGGCGCCTACAAGATCACGCAAGGCCTGTTGCAGGAATTCGGCGCGCGCCGCGTGGTCGACACGCCGATCACCGAGCACGGCTTCGCGGGTCTCGCCGTCGGCGCGGCCATGTCGGGCCTCAGGCCGATCGTCGAATTCATGACGTTCAACTTCGCCATGCAGGCGATCGACCACATCATCAATTCCGCCGCGAAAACCCTCTACATGTCGGGCGGGCAGATGGGCGCCTCCATCGTGTTCCGCGGGCCGAACGGCGCGGCCGCGCGCGTCGGCGCGCAGCACAGCCAGGATTACGCGGCCTGGTATTCGCAGATCCCCGGCCTCAAGGTGATCGCGCCCTATACGGCCGCCGACGCCAAGGGTCTGCTCAAGGCGGCGATCCGCGATCCCAACCCGGTCATCTTCCTCGAGAACGAAATCCTCTACGGCCAGTCGTTCGACGTGCCGCGCCTCGACGATTTCGTCCTGCCGATCGGCAAGGCGCGCATCGCGCGATCAGGCGAGCATGTCACGATCGTCTCCTTCGCGATCGGCATGACCTATGCGCTCAAGGCCGCCGATGCGTTGGCGGAAGAGGGCATCAACGCGGAAGTGATCGACCTGCGCACCATCCGCCCGATGGACGTCGAGACGGTCGTGCGCTCGGTGATGAAGACCGGCCGCTGCGTGACGGTGGAAGAGGGCTGGCCGCAGTCCGGCGTCGGCGCGGAGATTTCCGCGCAACTGATGACAGAGGCTTTCGACTATCTCGACGCGCCCGTCATCCGCATCTGCGGCAAGGACGTGCCCATGCCCTACGCCGCCAATCTCGAAAAGCTCGCGCTGCCCAACGTCGGCGAGGTCGTCGCGGCGGCCAAAGCCGTCTGCTACCGGTGAGACTCATGGCGGACGAAACGCTCCACCAGCTCGAACCGCCGCCGGACGCGCGCGAAAAAGGCGGGCATGAAGTGCTGCGCTGCTTCGTCGTCGACGGCGGCCTGAGCGTCGGCCTGCGCCGTTCGTTCGACGAGCCCGGCACGTGGGGCGTGCTGCTCGCCGATCTCGCGCGCCACGCCGCGCGCATCTACGCGCTCGAAACGCAGGTGAGCGAGGACGACGCGCTCGCCGCGATCAAGGACATGTTCGACGCCGAATGGTCGCGCCCGACCGATTTCGGCGTCACGTCAGCGATGAATTGAGGCCGACCATGCCGACCAACATTCTCATGCCCGCCCTCTCGCCGACGATGGAGAAGGGCAATCTCGCCAAATGGCTGAAGAAGGAAGGCGACACCATCAAGTCCGGCGACGTGATCGCCGAGATCGAGACCGACAAGGCGACGATGGAAGTCGAAGCCGTGGACGAGGGCGTGCTGGCCAAGATCCTGGTGCCGGAAGGCGCGCAGGACGTGGCGGTGAATACGCCGATCGCGGTGATCGCCGGCGAGGGCGAGGACGCCAGCGCCGCGGCCGCGCCTGCGCCGGCGGCGAAACCGGACCGCGAGCCTTCAGGCTCGCAAGCGTCTGCGCCCGCGGCGTCAATGGACCGCGAGCCTTCAGGCTCGCAGAATGGAGCGAGCCTGAAGGCTCGCGGTCCGGAGGATCGCGTCTTCTCCTCGCCGCTCGCGCGCCGCATCGCGAAAGACGCGGGCCTCGATCTCGCCGCCATCAAGGGCTCGGGCCCACACGGCCGCGTCGTCGAGCGCGACGTGAAGGCCGCCATCGCTTCGGGCGGCGCCAAGCCTGTCGCAGCGTCCGCTGCGACTCCAGCGCCCGCCGCAGCCGCGCCGCAGGGCATGTCCGGCGATGTCGTGCGCAAACTGTTCGAGCCCGGCTCGTTCGAGGAAATCCCGCACGACAACATGCGCAAGACGATCGCGCGCCGCCTGACGGAAGCGAAATCGACCATCCCGCATTTCTACCTGACGATCGACTGCGACCTCGGCGCGCTGCTCAAGCTGCGCGAAGAGATCAACGGCAAGGCGCCCAAGGACAAGGACGGCAAGCCCGCCTACAAGGTCTCGGTCAACGATTTCGTCATCAAGGCGCTGGCGCTGGCGCTGCGCGACGTTCCGGACGCCAACGTGTCGTGGACGGATACGGCGATGCTGAAACACAAGCATTGCGACGTCGGCGTCGCCGTCTCGATCCCCGGCGGCCTGATCACGCCCGTGATCCGCAAGGCCGAGACGAAGACGATTTCCGCCATCTCCAACGAGATGAAGGATTACGCGTCTCGCGCGAAGAACCGGAAGCTCAAGCCCGAGGAATACCAGGGCGGATCGAGCGCCGTGTCCAACCTCGGCATGTTCGGCATCAAGAATTTCTCCGCCGTCATCAACCCGCCGCACGCAACGATCCTGGCGGTCGGCGCCGGCGAGAAGCGCGTGGTGGTGAAGGACGGCGCGCCGGCCGTGGCGGACATGATGAGCGTGACGCTCTCGACCGACCACCGCGCGGTCGACGGCGCGCTCGGCGCCGAACTGCTGGCGGCGTTCCGTCGCTACATCGAAAACCCGATGTCGATGCTGGTGTGAGCAGGGCCGTGGTCTTCCGGCAGACGCCCGAGACCCCCACCCCCGGCCCCTCCCCGCAAGGGGGAGGGGAGGCGCAGCGGCGCGCGACGGGCAAACGAGAATCTGCCGAAGAACGAGAAACGTTTGTGCAACTCCACCCCTCCCCCTCGCGGGGAGGGGCAGGGGTGGGGGCCATGCAGCCCACCAAACCTTCGCGAAGAACGACAGCCTCTCTGCAAGCCGCAAACGCCAGGCGCATGCGTCGGGAAATGACCGAGCCCGAGCGAAAGCTCTGGAATGCAATGCGCAGGCAGGTTGTCCTCGAAGACTCACACTTTCGACGTCAGGCGCCGGTCGACCGTTACATCGTCGATTTTTGCGCGTTCGCAGCGAAGTTGATCGTCGAGGTCGACGGAAACCAGCATGGAACCGATGAGGCCTTGGTCTACGACGCCCTGCGCACCGCCCGGCTCGAATCGCTCGGCTATCGCGTGCTGCGATTTTCCAATTACGACGTGATGACGAATATCGACTCCGTCATCGACACGATCTGCGCGAACCTCCCGGCGCCCGAAACCCCCACCCCCGACCCCTCCCCCCAAGGGGGGGGGGAGAGGCAGCGGCGCGCGACGGGCAAACGACAGGCTCTGGCGAAGGCGGAATCAAACGCGCCATCCCACCCCTCCCCATCCAAACCGGCTCTCGCCGGTTTGGACATTGATGCGAAGTCGGCAACAGCCGACTTCGACCGGGGAGGGGCAGGGGTGGGGGCCGAGCCGCTACGCAACTCTCCTCGCACATCCGCCGCAACGACACAGGAGCCCTGAATGGCCTACGACATCATCGTCATCGGCGGCGGCCCCGGCGGCTATGTCGCCGCCATCCGCGCCGCGCAGCTCGGCTTCAAGACCGCTGTCGTGGAGCGTGAGCATCTCGGCGGCATCTGCCTCAACTGGGGCTGCATCCCGACCAAGGCGCTGCTGCGCTCCGCCGAGATCCTGCACTATGCGGAGCACGCGAGCGCCTATGGCCTGAAGCTCGAAGGCAAGGTGTCGCCCGATCCCGCCGCCGTCGTGAAGCGCTCGCGGCAGGTGTCGCAGCAGCTCAACGGCGGCGTCGCCTTCCTGCTCAAGAAGAACAAGATCGACGTGATCTGGGGCGAGGCGTTCATTCCGAAAGTCGGCGAAGTGAAAGTCACGCCGACGAAGAAGGCGATTGTGCAGCCGCAGAATCCGATCCCGAAGGGCGTGCTTGGCGAGGGGACTTACAACGCCAAGAACATCATCGTCGCGACCGGCGCGCGGCCGCGCGCGCTGCCCGGCATCGAGCCCGACGGCAAGCTGATCTGGACCTATTTCGAGGCGATGAAACCGGAAAAATTCCCGAAGTCGTTGCTCGTCATGGGTTCCGGCGCCATCGGCATCGAGTTCGCCTCCTTCTACGCCCAGATGGGCGCGCAGGTGACGGTCGTGGAAGTGCTGCCGCAGGTCATGCCCGTCGAGGACGCCGAGATCGCCAAGATCGCGCAGAAGAAGTTCGAGAAGCTCGGCCTCAAGATCCTGCTGTCGACCAAGGTGACGAAGGTCGTGAAATCGGCCGACAGCATCGTCGCGACGGTCGAGGACGACAAGGGCAAACGCCAAGAGATCACGGCCGAGCGCATGATCTCCGCGGTCGGCGTCGTCGGCAATATCGAGAATCTCGGGCTCGAGGCGCTGGGCGTGAAGACCGACCGCGGCTGCGTCGTCATCGACGATTACGGCCGCACCAACGTGCCGGGCGTCTACGCCATCGGCGACGTCGCGGGACCGCCGATGCTGGCGCACAAGGCCGAGCACGAGGGCGTGATCTGCGTCGAGGCGATCAAGGGCCTGCATCCGCACGCCATGGAAAAGACGATGAT